>JBBCAX010000078.1:0-63189 GCA_051382335.1 Deltaproteobacteria bacterium TL4 | reverse complement strand
AACATGGGGAATTCCTCCTGAAAAGTTTGTTTTGTTTCGTCACAAACAAATTATCAGATTGTTCCTCATGTTTCAGGTCATTTAATTTTTTGCGTTTTACGCTGCTACAAATTTGGCGAAGGTATTGTTACAGCTTTTTAGAAAACAATACGCCCTCAGTATGTTATGAAACTAAAATAGTATCATATGATTCAGGAACCATTCTAAAGGAATTGAAAACTGAAGGCCCCATAGTGTTTGGTAAACGTTGTATTGTAAATAGGTGTGCTATTGGTCGTTTTAGTGGTTCTGGGAATGATTTTAGAGCTTCTGATTGTGAAATAGGCGCTTTTTGTTCCATTGGTGATAATGTTATACTTGGCGCTGGAACTCATCCTAAAAACTGGTTATCCACACATCTTTTTAAGGTGAATCAAAAATTTTGGGGATGGGCTGTTCCTTCTGAACCCAGAGCAAATGAGTTGCATTTTACTTGGAGACGTCCTTCAACAGTTGGGAATGATGTATGGATTTCATCAAATGTTGTTGTTCTTTCTGGATTAACCATTGGTGATGGAGTCATCATTGGTGCAAATAGTGTTGTAACCACGGATCTTCCTCCCTATTGTGTTGCTGTCGGAAGTCCAGCCAAAATCAAGAGTTTTCGGTTTAGTCAGAAACAGATCAATCGAATTCAAAGCTCCTGTTGGTGGGAATTGCCCATTGATTTTTTGATGAATTTGCCTCTTGATGATATTGGGGCGAGCCTCGCTCTCATTGAATCCTATCCTAAAGATATTCGCTTGTAATGTCATGATTTCCCCTACTTTTTATCGAACATCGACTCTCAATGAATAAATCTATTGAATTGGTTAATCTTATCAAAATCTTTGTAAGAAGAGCCTGGTCGGGTGGACTTCTTTTGTTGACTGCCCCTGTGGTGCTGCTTGCAGTTCTTGTTCGTCCGTTTATTTTAGTTCGTTTTGGGATATTGAGAAGCGAACGGATAGGACACTTTGCGGCTGACACGGAGGCTTATCTTTGTGCTTTGGATCATGAGGTATCTGCTCGAAAACGACTGGATATTATTAGTTGTCCAGAACCTGTCTGTAATCATTATTTACGGGCAATGTGGGCAAGAACATTTCCAATTACCAAAGGTGCTTGGCTATGGAGACTCTTGGATCGAAGTTGTCAATTTTGGACAAGAGGGGATACCCATCACATCAAATTGGCAGGTTTATCAAAATATTATAAGTATTTACTAACCACGCCACCTCATCTTCATTTCACAACTGAAGAAGAACAACGTGGGAGAGCACTACTCGCTCAACTAGGTATACCCCCAGATTCAAAATGGATTTGTATTCATAATCGGGATAGTGCTTACCTGGATCAAACATTAGGGCATATTCAGCAATGGTCTTATCACGATTATCGTGATTTTAGTGTTCAGAGTATGTTGAGTGCCGCTGAAGAACTTACAAAAAGGGGATACTTTGTAATCAGGATGGGCTCGATACAGTCTGAGACTCTGTCTAGTTCCAATCGAAAAATCATTGACTATGCTTCAAGTCCACAGCGTTCAGATTTTGGAGATATTTATTTGAGCTCAGGCTGTTCTTTCTATATTGGAAGTGACTCTGGGATTGCATGCCTTCCAATCATTTTCCGTAAACCCGTTTGTTATATCAATTTTACTTTAACCGCAGCGGATTTGATTCCTAAGCAACAGTGCTATACGTTGCCCTTTATCACTAAACATCTCTTTCACAAAGAAAAAGGACGTTTTCTGAGTGTGCGAGAAATGTTTGAGGTTGGGTTATACAATGTCGGTCAATCTCATAAGTTTGTAGAGGTTGGAGTAGAGGTCATCTCTAACACCCCAGAAGAAATTCGAGACCTTGCCATAGAGGTCGATGAGCGGTTAAAAGGAACTTGGCAGGCACATCCTGAAGATGAATCTTTGCAAGAACGTTTTTGGGAGTTGTTTCGTCAATGTGCACCCAAGAGTGATTGGGGTGATTCCAAACCTCTTATTGGCGCAGCATTTCTTCGACAGCATCAATATTTATTGGCTTAACTTCCAGTAAAGACAGATCTCCAAGTTCAATCCTCTCAAAAGGAATTAATGAATACCTTCACTTTCGGTTATCTTTTTTTTCGTCGTTTTCCAAAGAGTTTTTTATACCTGATTTCATTATTGTCAATCCAGGGATTATTTGCGGCATTCTCTGTTGTCAGTATTGCTCCCATTGTTGACCTCTTTCTTCATCCTGATCTCCAGGGAATGAGCCCCATTACCCTCAAACTGATTCAACAGGCACAAAAAATTGGACTTTCGTCGTCAATATTCGTGTTCATCGGTTTTTTTCTTAGTTCCTTAATATTGAAAAATGTTTTTTTTACCTTTGCAAGATGGCTTTCTCTTCGACTGAAATATCAGGTGTTGCAAGAATTGTCTCAAGAAACCCTGGAGTCCTTTTTTAAAGCAAAATGGATTTTCTTTAGTAATGCTTCTCAAGGGACTTTTTTTAATACTTTTTTGCGAGAGATTGGCATGGTGGGGGATGCTTTTGGCCAATTGGGACTCTTGATAGCGAATATAAGTCAGGTTTTGATTTTTTTAATCGTACCTCTGGTGATTGCCTGGGAGATCACCTTAATCTGTATTCTGCTGGCAGTCCTTTGTTCCCTGCCGATTTTATTATTAGGTAAAATCAACTATCGTATGGGACAAGAAAACACTCGTACTGCTAACATAACTACTACCGCCTTAAAAGAAATTATAGGAGCCGCAAAAGTGATTATGGGGTTTGGTGAACGAAAACAGGGGATGAACTGGTATATCACCGCCTTTGATGCGCATAGGCAAGCCACTATTAAATCTCAAACTTTATCTTTTGCAATGCCTCTGATTTATGAACCGTTGGGAATGCTGGCTTTATTCGGAGCTTTATTGGCAACCAAAGTTATATCCATTCCTATTTCTGAAACGGCAGTGGTGATCTGGGGGTTACATAGTATTCTGCCCCTGATTGGACAGATTGTGAGCCAGAGAAATCTTCTGAGAGGTTTCCTCCCCAGTTACGAGCAAGTGCAACAGTTGAAACAAACAGCCCAACAATGGGAAATGTTGAGTGGAACTAAAATCTTCACCTCACTGATTGATCCCATTAGATTAACAAATGTAAGTTTTACTTATCCAGGGAAAGATCCCATTTTGGTGAATCTTAATTTACAGTTTCCACGGGGAAAAATGATTGCTGTTGTTGGGAAATCAGGTTCCGGCAAATCAACGCTCATTGATCTTTTATTAGGACTTAACTCACCTGACAAAGGAAAAATCCTTTTAAATGGCAACCCGTTACAAGAATATGATCTGGATTCTTATCGGCAAAAAATAGGGTATGTCCCTCAAGATGCGGTACTTTTTAATATGAGTATAAGAGATAATTTATTGTGGGCGAATGCTCAGGCGACAGAGCGGGAGTTATGGAAATCCTGTGATCAGGCCAATGCGACAGAGTTTATAGAAAAACTCCCGGAAGGTCTGGATACCATTATAGGAGATCGAGGGATCCGTCTTTCTGGTGGGCAGTGTCAAAGATTGGCACTTGCCAGAGCGCTTGTTCGTAAACCGGAGTTATTGGTTTTAGATGAAGCAACCAGTGCACTGGATACAGAATCGGAACGGCTGATTCAACAAGCGATTGATCACATTGCGGGTAGTTTGACGATTGTTGTGATTGCTCATCGTCTTTCTACCATTGCTCATGCGGATTATGTCTATGTGTTAAAGGAGGGCAGCGTTCTTGAAGAAGGGACTTATAAGGATCTTCTTGACAGAAAGAGTGTGTTCTATTCGATGGTACAGTCTCAACAGCAACAAAAAAGCAACGCAGAAATTTTTCAACCATAAGTAGGGGAGATAGGATCGCCCTTAGGTATCCGCAAGGCTGTTTTATCGCAGAAATCCTATGAACTACTGGATGAGTTAAAGCACTAAAAAACTCTTATTTGTAACTTGATTGTTTTAGAGTATTGTCGTACTCTTTTGTAAAAGAGACAGTCCAGACTTTTTATATAAGGAGATCGATATGGAAGATTTTGTTTTGGTTCAAGGTGGTGAGTATCTTGGGAAATATGTGGCCTTAGCTTCCTTCTTTAGCAAAGATGTGATTGCTTCTGGGGATGATCTTTCTACAGTAGCTTCAATAGCAAAAGACCACGGTATAGAAAAACCTGTCATTATTTATGTCCCTGAAAAAGATGCGGTGAACATCTATGCTCATCAATAAATTCCCTTTTTATAGGTTATCCGACGGTATCTTAAGACCAATGCTCCCTATCGAAATTCAGAATCCACACACAGGAAAATCCTTTCGAACATGGGGATTGATTGACACTGGTGCGGATAATTGTGCATTCCCTGCTCAAATAGCAAAGGAATTAGGGCATGAGCTCAAAAGTGGCAAACCTAAAGAAATACAAACAGGTAATGGTGTAACTCAAGCCTTTGAACATACGACGAAAATCAATATTTTTACTCAAGAAGTTAAAGTTGCTTATACCACGTCTGAAACTATGATTGATTTTATGCCGCATTTAAGAACGCCTCTTTTGGGAGTGAAAAACTTTCTTGATTACTTCATTCTAAGCATTGATTACCCCAATAAAGTCTTTTCAGTTCAGAATCATGAAGTTATCTGAAAAACAATTGAAAGATTCCTTTGATTATGGTGCTGCGCGCCGTCATTTGCGTCAAAAACAAGAGGCTATGCAATCCATACGGTATGACCTCTGGCAACGAGCGAAAGAGGATTCACAGAAAATCATCCAGATGATTGTTGCTCGCTATGATCCCCGGAAGATTATCCAGTGGGGGTCAATATTGGAACAAAAGCATTTTTCGGAAGCATCCGATATTGATCTAGCTGTGGAAGGTGTGGATGCGATTTTGTTTATGCGGCTATTGGCGAATGCCGAAGAGCTGACTAAGTTTCCACTGGATTTACTACGATGGGAAGAAATCGATTCCTCTTTTCAAAGAATCATTGAAAAAAAGGGAAGGGTTGTGTATGCGCAAGGATGAATTATTGCTACTTGTAGGAGAAATGAGAGAAAGCAGGGAAGTGCTCCAAAAGATACATCATCGATATAATTCTTATCTGCCTGTTTTTGTAAATGTGAATGAGCGGGAGTTGCGTGACGCACTCATGCTGGCGGACATCTTGTGTAACACTTACACCTGTGTGGAAACTATTTTGTTTCGTATCTCCGAGTTTTTGAGAATCATTTGGATGCTCACCAGTGGCATAAGGAGTTACTACGGAAAATGCGGATCGAGGTGCCAGGTATCCGCAAGGCTGTTTTATCGTAGAAATCCTATGAACTACTGGATGAGTTAAGACGATTTCGGCATTTTAAAAGGTATTACTATGATTTTGACTATGACTGGCACCGTTTAGAATACTTGAATTCTGTGTATGAACAATTAATTCCTCTCCTTCAAAGAGAACTAGAATACTACGAAAACTTTTTGCTCATTTGCGCTAATGAAGGAGAGATGGGTAGTGGATTATTAAGCGAAGCGAACGCACCACATAAATGAAGATTTCACCCATTTTGAGTATAAAAGGGCACCTAAATGCTTATTTCACTGAAAGGCAAAGGTTTTAGACTCTACGCTCAGAAAATAGAACGATAATCCCCTATGAATTGGAAAACGATTCGTTTAGTGATTTTTGATGTGGATGGAACATTATATAACCAATCCAAATTTAGGAAAAGAATGCTAAGAACTCTTTTGGGTTATTATATTTTCCATCCCTGGAACGTCTATGATTTGAAAATCCTTTCCGATTTTAGATTAGCGAGAGAGTCACATGCGGGAGAAGAAATTGATAATTTAGAACAAGTTCAATATTCCTGGTCAGCTAAAATATCCAGAGTATCATGTAGTCAAGTAATCCTTGTTGTTGAAAAATGGATATTTCAAAAACCTTTAAAACTATTGTCTCGTTTTCTTTTTGATGGGGTGTTGGAATTTATTAATATTTTGGACCAATCCGGAATTGAAATTGTTTTTTTTTCTGATTATCCTGCTGAAAAAAAACTTCAAGCTCTTGGAATAAATTCCTACCAATCTTTTTCCTCAACTGATTCCGAAATCAATGCTCTCAAACCGCATCCTAAGGGGATACATCGAATAATGGAAGTCTTTGATGTATCTCCCCATGAATGTGTAATGATAGGAGACCGAAATGATAGGGATGGCGAAATTGCGCGAAGAGCAAACATATCTTATCTTTTGATTGACAATAAAAGAAAAATGAAAACTTCTCATTGTTTTCATAGTTATCCCGAACTGATGGAAGAAGTTAAAAGGAACAGAAATCCATCTCAAATCCAGCGTAATTTTCACATGACAGAATAAAGCAGAACTGACAAAATGAAAGTCTATAGCAACTTTTTTTCTGTCACCATTCTCACGATTTATCTCAGATCGCATCAAAAATGATGCCTTACTAAGTCCGTCCTCCATTTCAAAAAATGAAAAAGATCATTATCGCTCATAGCGCATTTTTATTAGATATTTTCCTAAAAAGAGAGCGAACAAAATTTCATTCCATTGAATACCTCTGTTATAAGACGGAGTCTAGTAAATGGAAAAATTTAATGAAGTCTCACCAGATTTCTTCCGTTCCCTTTGTTAAAATATCTGATTTGAAACGTGAGAGAATTATTCGAGATTATCTAAAAAGTATAGGAAGCTTGGCCGAATGGAACGGCCATCATTTGCATTGGTGGGCTTCGAATCTATCCTCTAAGAATCGTTTTGAGTCGCCGGTTGCTACTTTATTCACTGACTTAATCAGAACCCTCGAGGCTCTTCAACAGATGGATGAAGCCGACCTGATTCTAATTAATCCTCCGTGGCCTATTGTCGAGGTTGTAAAGAATTATTATAATCAGGCAAAATTCTCAATTCATATTTGGTCATGGCCTTTTTCTCAGCATGTGTCGCGTCTAGAGGGGCAGTTATATTCAGCAGGACATCTTTTAAAAGGATTTTTAGCCCTTTTGAAAAATACTCGTTTTGCTAGAAAAATGATAACAACGGACCCTTGGCTTTCTACTAGCAAAGATCCGGTTTTTCTTATTAAGAGCTTTATCACTTTAGAAAGTTTTAATGCTGATGATCAATTCCAGGATCGCTTTTTTGGAGATCTTTCCCAGCAGGTGTCCAAGACTGGAATGAAACCGCTTACCATTGTGTTTTATGTTGGCCATTCTGGTAAAGAACCGTGTTATCAAAAACTCAATCGTCTTCAGTCCGTTATACCAATAGAACGCTACCTAACCTATCCAGATATAATTCGTCAGTTTTTGCAACTGGTTTGGTTGCTTACTACCAAACCTTTCCTGGTAAAAGGTGAAGTTTTTGTGGATGGTGTTGATATCTCTTCTTTTTTTTGCGAAGTTTTGAAAACGGGAGGATGGAGGATTTCATTTGAACAATACATCCATTTCGCAGCAGGCAAAAAGATTGGGAAACTCTACAAAATTGAAAAGTGTGTTTTAACCTATGAAAATAACCCATGGGAAAGAATGTTTCTAAGCGGTCTGAAAGAGAGCAACTCTCAAATAACTTCAATTGGTTATCAACATTCGGTGGTTCCTCAGTCAGCTACAGGAATGTTCCTTACTCATCAAGAATTGAAGCTCATTCCTCGTCCAAGCATCATTTTCACAACAGGGAAGATTCCTGCCCTGATTATGCAAAGATATGGGGATCTCCCTTCAGAATTCATTCAACCAGCCTGTGCGTTACGATACGATTATTTATTCAAATTAAAAACACTTCCCAGATCCTCTTTAGAAAATTACACACTTTTAGTGGCCTTAGAAGGTGTCAAAGAAGTCGTGTCTCTGATCGAATTTACATTTCGAGAAGCCCTGAAATGCCCTGAAATTGAGTTTTGTATTCGGGACCATCCTGTGCTGTCTTTTCAACAGATCCTGGCGTTATCTCAATGGCGAGGAATCATTCCCAAGAATGTCTCTATCTCAAAAAAACAAAAAGTACAGCAGGATATTGAAGCTTGTGATGCTGTCCTCTATTGGGGAACAACCGTTGCCCTTGAGGCAATCATGTTAGGTCGACCGGTGATTCATTTTGATAGAGGTGATATTTTTAGCTATGATTCCGCTTTTGAATTAGAAGATTTTAAATGGACAGTTTTTATTAATGATGATTTAGGCCCTATTTTAAAAGAAATTCAGAACTTATCAGATGAATCTTATAAAATTCTTCAAACCAAAGCAATAAACTATGTGAAAGCGTATTTCCATCCAGTCAACGTCAAGGCGATGGCCTTGTTTTTAAATAAGGAGCTGCCATTGAACGTAATATTGGAGAGAGGTTGATTAAAGAAATGAATAATGTATTAAAATGTGGCATCGTAGGCTATGGTTATATGGGGGAAATCCGACATGAAGTCATCGAAAAACTTCCTCAATTACAGTTAGTCGGGGTGGTTGAATCCGCTGCTGAAAAAAAGGCTAAACTGTCAGGTATCCCTACTTTTGATTGTGTGGAAGAATTATTTGAGTCACACTGTGATATTGATATCATGTTTGTCTGCACCCCCAATGTTTATGCCCCTGAAATCGCAATAAAAAGTATGAATCGGGGAATTCATGTCTTTTGTGAAAAACCGCCAGGAAGAACGTTGGACGATATCAAAGAGATGAGAAAAGTCGAGTCTCTAAACCCCAAGGTGAAACTGATGTTTGGTTTTAACCACCGTTTTCATCCCGCTGTTATCAAAGCAAAAGCCATCATTAAAAGTGGAAGGCTTGGAAAGGTTATTAGTTTAAGAGGCCTCTATGGTAAATCGGGTGGCATCAGTTTTCGGAATTCTTGGCGGAATAAAAAGGCCATTTCAGGTGGCGGTATTCTCCTGGATCAAGGCATCCATATGCTCGATTTATTTCGTTACTTTTGTGGCGATTTTGAAGCAGTCAAATGCTTCCTCAATAACTCATTTTGGAATCTGGAAGTCGAAGATAACGCTTATGTTATTTTAAGTAATCGTCAACGACAAAATGCCTTTTTTCATTCTTCTGCAACTCTTTGGAAACATACATTTCGCTTGGAAATAATGTTGGAGGACGGCTATATGACGGTGGAAGGATTACTTTCTAAATCAGGAAGTTATGGACGAGAGCGTTTGACCGTGGGGAAACGCCAATTTGAAGATGAAACCGAAGCAGTGGGAAATCCTGCTGAAGAAATTACCCATTTTGACAGGGATCTTTCATGGGAATTGGAAGTTAAGGAACTGGTGAATTGCATCATTAAAGATCAACCCGTTGTGGATAGCTCTTCTGAAGATGCATTTAAAGTGATGGAAATTATTGAAAAAGCATATAAAGACGCTGAACATGACTCAGGAAGAGAGGATACCTTATGAGAAACATCATTTTGTCAGATGAATTTCATCAATCGGATTTTAAACCTTCCGCATTTTTTCAAAAGTTTTTAGAGTTAACGGAACAAGATGTTCAAAAATTCTTTCTGCAATCAGGGGGTCTTAAAGAACGGAATTGTCCGGTATGCGGCCCAACTGAATCAACCAAAGCTTTTTCAAAATTTGGAATGTCCTATCAAGAGTGTCTTTCCTGTAAGTCACTGTGGATTTCACCAAGTCCAACTGAATCACAAATTATTCAGTATTATGAACAATCGGCTTCAGAGCAATATTGGCGAACTGAATTATCCCAAGCAACTGAAGAGAAAAGGCAGTTAAAAATTGTGAAACCTCGCCTGCAATGGATTGTTGAGGCTTCCTTGGAGTATTTTCCTGAAGGTCGCCATATCGCAGATGCCTATACCAATTACAAAGGATACGCCGAAGCCATTGCCAAAGAATCAAATTTTCATAAAAAAACCTTACTCCATCCATTTCTTCGTTTAAATGATTTGGAAGATATAGAGGGGATAGAGGTCGTTAGGCAACCGTTGCATGAACTTGGTTGGGATGGTCAGGTCGATGTGTTGACTTTGTTTGAAGTCATCAATCGAACTTCTGATATAAACGCACTCTTGAAGACTGCCTATAAAATGCTTAGCAAAGGAGGCCTTTGTTTCATAACAACCATCTTAAGCTCAGGCTTTGATCTTCAAGTTCTTTGGAATAAAGCTGAAAATATATTTCCTCCGGACTGGCTTAATGTCTTTTCCGTGGAAGGACTCAACCTCTTATTTAAACAACATGGGTTTGAATGCTTAGAATTTAGCACTCCTGGTATTCTGGATATGGAAATAGTCAATCGTATGATGGAACAAAATTCAACCTTGGAAATCCCTCGTTTCATTCGCTATATGCTACAACGAAATGACAGTGACCTACATCAATCGTTTCAAAAGTTCCTGCAAGCCAACCGTCTGAGTTCTTATGGAAGAATTTTGTTACAGAAGAAATGCTGATAAATGGTGTTGTGGAAAAGATTGAAAACCTCTCCAAGCAAACGGCACAACGATTGGATTTAAGTATTTCACAGTAAGTATTATTAACCCTATATGAAAAGAAATAATCGGATGTTTCCATTTGCTATGGTATGAAATGTTTGATTATTTTTGACTGGAGTTCTATGGGACAATTCTTTAAAAGAGTAATCTTACAAATTCAGGAATTGTACTTGTCAATTATTGTCTTTTTGCCTGGTGAATTCGGAAATTGGTTAAGGCGGAGATGGCTTGAAAAAAAGTGTAAGAAAGTTGGTGTGAAGGCCAGGGTTGGTATTGGAATGGATTTTGGTTTCCCAGAGGGCATTGAAATAGGTGATAATTTGGTGATCGGAAGATTTGCGCTGCTTCAAGCTGGTGGTATTTCAAGCATCAAAATTGGCAATAATGTCGGGATGAATGTCAATGTTTTTGTGGTGGCAGGTCCTCATGGAAATGTGATTATCGAAGATGACGTCATAATCGGTCCCAATGTGGTGATCCGAGCTTCGGACCATAGGACGGATGCCTTGGAGCCCGCTATACGATATCAAGGACATGTGGGAGGGCAGATTATTATTCGCAGAGGGTGTTGGATAGGAGCGAACTCTGTGGTGACTAAAAATGTGACTATTGGAGAACATAGCGTTGTTGGAGCAGGAAGTGTTGTAACACATGATGTTGAGCCTTATACTATCGTAGGTGGTGTTCCCGCAACGCTTATTAAAAAGAGAAATTAACGGGTACAAAATTTTTAACTTTCTTCGAAATCAGTAAGTTCGTTTAAGTAGTATAAAAATAAATCAAAACCTATTTTTATCGGAGTAGATATGTCTTTTATTTCTCAATATTTTGAAGACGCAACTAAAATCATACAAAAAATTGATCAGTCTCAGGTTGAGAACATGATTCAAATTTTACTGGATGTTCGGAAAAAACAAGGCCGACTTTTTCTCTTGGGAGTGGGAGGAAGCGCGGGAAATTGTATTCATGCCGTCAACGACTTTAGAAAGTTGGCAGGTATTGAAACCTACAGCCCCGCAGAAAATATCGCGGAACTATCGGCTCGAACCAATGATGAAGGATGGCATACTGTCTTTTCTGAGTGGCTGAAATGTAGTCATTTGAATGAAAAGGATGCGGTTTTAGTGTTTTCCGTTGGAGGCGGCAATAAAGAAAAAAATGTGAGTGCAAACATTGTGTTTGCCCTTGAATATGCCCAGACTCAGAAGGCACGCATTATGGGAATTGTAGGCCGTGATGGCGGTTATACCGCAAAGGTGGCAGATGCCTGCGTGGTCATTGCTCCTATCAATGCCGAGACCATCACTCCTCATTCGGAAGCATTTCAGGGAGTAGTGTGGCATTTAATTGTCGCTGATCCGCGAATGATGCAAATAAAAAATAAATGGGAATCCATAGAAAATAAATAACTAATGAAAGGAATAAAATGTCGGGCTTATTTATTGATACAGGAAGAATAGCAGAAATTAAAAAATACCACGCTATGGGGATTATCCGTGGAGTTACGACCAATCCAACCATTCTTCTTAAAGATGGAGTTACCGGGGGAATGGAAGGAATTCGAAAGCGAACTATCGAAATTGCCAAGCTCATTGATCCGCTTCCACTTTCTGTTGAAGTGACAACCAATGATCGACAAGGAATGATTGAGCAGGCGAAATCTTTTATGCAATGGGCGCCTAACATTAATGTGAAAATTACCATTCATGGTCCTAATGGTGAAACCGAAAACTTGGAAGTGATTCATGAATTGGAAACGAAGCACGATATTCGGGTTAATGTAACCGCTATGATGAGTGTGCAACAATGTTTCCTTGCTGCGATGGCAGGTGCTACCTATGTCTCCCTCTTTTGTGGACGAGTCAATAACATGGGGTATTCTTCCAGTGAAGAAATTTCAAAGTTGAGAAATTTATTGGATGAATTTGAGTTGAAATCCAAAATTATTGCCTGTTCTACCCGTGAAGTTTTGAACGTGGTCGACTGGTTTCAAGCAGGAGCGCATATTGTAACCGTCACTCCTAGCTTTATAGAGGGGATGATTGTCCATCCCTATTCAAAAGAAACAGTGCAGATGTTTTTAGGGGATGCCGAAAAAATAAAAGAGTTGCTATGATGGATATTCTGGAAAGAAGGAAGGCACTAAAAAACAAGCTTAGGACTCGGAAAAAAGTTACTGCCTGCTGGACTTCGATCGGTCACCCTTCGATTACCGAAATTTTTGCTCGCACGGGCAGCGATTTTTTAGGAATTGATATCGAACACAGTACCATTAGTCAGGAGCAATCCCAACGAATTATTGCAGCGTGTCAGGCTAATGGCATTGTTTGTCTGCCTAGAATCGCTTCTCACAACGGAGAAATGATCAAACGCCTTTTGGATTCGGGAGCCGATGGATTGATTGTCCCCATGGTATCAACTCCTGAAGAAGTGGAACAAATCATACAGTGGTCGAAATATACCCCTGTAGGAAACAGAAGTTATGGCATTGCAAGAGGGCAGGGATATGGATTTGATTTCGAAGAACATATCACAACGTGGAATGAGTCTTCAATCATTATTATTCAAATTGAATCCATCCAGGGGGTTGAAAATATTGATAAACTTCTCGGTTATGAAGAAATTGATGGTGCTATGATTGGACCCTATGATTTATCGGGAACCTTAAAGGTGCCAGGGCAACTGGATCATCCTTTGGTCGTGGCAGCAGGAAAAAAAGTGATGGACGCTTGTGTGAAATATGGAAAATCCTGTGGAACACAAGACCCCGATCCTTCTCAAAAAACAATCGAAGAAAAGTTTCAAAACGGATTTACTTTTGTTGTACTGGGGTCAGATATTTTTTTAATGTGGAAGTGGGCTGAGAAGATAAAACAATATAGGACTGCCTTGGGACTTAAACGCTGATGTTTCCAAAGGTGATACTGCTTGATTTTGATGGAGTGATCATAGAATCCGTTGGGATCAAAGATTGGGCTTTTGAAGAGCTATATCGGGGCTATCCTCAACATTTGTCTCAAATTATGGAGTATCATCTCTCTCATAATGCGACGATTCGTTTTACTAAATTCCATTACATTGCTGAACATATTTTGAAAGAGCGGTATGATATAACAAAGGAACAGAAATTAAGTAAAAAATTTTCTGATCTGGTGTTTAGACGGATTGTGCAATGTCCTCTAGTGAAGGGAGCTAAGGAGTTTTTAGATGACTTCTCCGAGAAAGTTCCTCTCTATTTAATTTCTATTTCTCCGGAAGAGGAATTATCAAAAGTATTGGACGAAAGAAAATTAAAAAAATATTTCCAACAGGTTTACGCAAATCCGATAAAAAAAAGTGAGGTGTTTCAAAGTATTCTCTCTCAAAAAGGACTTACCCCCCTTGATGCGGTTTATATTGGCGATACTCCTGAAGATTACCAAGCTGCCGTTAGCACTGGAATTCCTTTTATTGGAAGAAAAAGCAAGAAAGAATTTCCTGAAGGAAACTTTCCTGTGTTTTCCGATTTGGAGGAAGTTCGATCATTTTTAATTGGAAAACAATAAGAAAAGACCCGTTATGATGGTTGGAGACTTAGTCTAACCGAAACTTTGATAATGCAGAGGCGGGGAATTATTTTGTTTTATGAAATTTAAATTAGGAAAACCATGTCATATGTAGATGAATTATTTAATTTACACGGAAAAGTTGCGGCTGTGACTGGAGGTGGCGGTCATTTGTGTGGAGAAATGGCACGCTCTTTGGCAAAAGCCGGCGTCAAAGTAGCAGTTTTAGATGTGAGATTGGAAAAGGCACTGCATGTTGCGGCTGATATTGAAAAATTGGGAGGAACAGCCCTTGGGCTGAAACTGGACGTTACCCAAAAAGAAGAGCACAGCAAGGTGCTGAGTAAAATCCTGGAAGCTTATGGTGATCTGGACATACTCATTAATGGTGCAGGAACCAATGCCCCAACACCTTTTTTAGAAATTCCATTGGAGGAATGGAACGCTGTTCTTGCTTCCCAAATCACAGGAACCATGTTGGGGTGCCAGGTTTTTGGGGAATATATGCTGAAACAGAAAAAAGGTTCCATAATTAACATTTCCTCCGCTTCAGCAGGACCTCCGCTATCAAAAGCCTTTACCTATTCTGTTGCAAAAGCAGGAATCAAAAATTTAACTCAAAACCTGGCTCGGGAATGGGCACCTCAAAATGTCAGGGTCAATGCTTTGCGTCCTGGGTTTTTTCCTACAGAATGGAGCATGAAAAATTTTATTGATAAAAATCGTGAAAAGGCTATTCTCGGTCACACTCCGATGGGTCGATATGGGACACCCAAAGAGTTGATAGGGGCTGTTTTATGGTTAGCATCAGACGCTTCAGAATTTGTAACCGGAGCGGAAATCGCAGTAGATGGTGGTTTTTCTTGTATGACCATTTAAATCAAAGGAGAATGCCGTGATATTAGGTGATGAAGTATTTACGGTTTTGAAAAACGAATCTGAGCTTTCTGAAAGAAGTATTTCTTCCCATTGGATAGAGCATCTGAAAGATTTCAACTATGTAAATGGCGAATTTTCAGTAAAAGGGTTAGAAGGGAGGGGAGGGGGAAGAAAATCGAAGCTAAACAGATCGGTAGAATACATTTTTCAAACCCCTTTTCGAAGACAAGGAAAGCAATTTTCGGAATTTAAAAAGATTTTGCAATGTGCAAATAAAGTTCATAAAGAAAGGGATACCACTCTACAACAAGGATCTTTAAGGCAAGTTTTATCTCTTGCTTTTATCCAAAAATTCATTGATTTAAATCAGTTGGCAGAACCCATCGTGGTTATTGGAGATGGATTCGGAGTCATGTCCTCATTGCTTTTATACTATCTCTCTGATTCAAAAGCGAAAGTTGTTGCTGTCAATCTGACTCAGAACTTATTGATAGATGCGGTTTTCATTAAAAAATCAGTTCCTTCTGCAAACATTTGTCTGGTAAAAAATTCAGAGACGTACCATGAAGCGTTGAAGGACTCTGGCGTAAATGTCATCTGTATTCAAGCTGACAATGCTCACTTGATCAGCAGTGCGGCAATTGGACTTGCGATTAACATAGCTTCCATGCAGGAAATGAATCCTTCAATCGTTGCTGAATATTTTGATTTTATGAGAATTTCCTCAAATCAAAAAACTTATTTTTACTGTGCTAATCGTATTGAGAAAACTTTACCTGACGGAACTATTGTCAACTTTTTTAATTTTCCTTGGCATTCAGACGATCAACTCATCGTTGATGAGTTGTCTCCTTGGCATCAGTACTACTATAACTATAAACGACCACCTTTTTATTTCCCTTATGAGGGGCCGCATCAACACAGGTTGGCCCTGATGTACAAAACCCCTCAGATTTGAAGTGAAGAAAATTATGGAACAAAAAAAAGATTTGAGAACAGTTATTATTACAGGAGGCACTAAAGGGATCGGAGCCTGTATTGCAAAAAAATTTCTTCAAGAAGGTTGGTTTGTGTTGATAGCCTCGCGTCAAGATAATGGGTTAGCGAGCGAGTTAGGTAACCATGCTCGATTTCAAGCTATGGACGTGAGACATGAATCGGATCACCAACAGGCAATAAATGCTGTTGTGGCGTGGACTGGTCAGCTTGATGCTTATATTAATTGTGCCGGTTTTTCCCAATGGCGTCCCATTGACAAAGTTGATGACGCTTTTTGGGGAAAAATGATCGATACCAATCTGAAAGGCTCGTTTTGGGGGTGTAAGATTGCTTCTCAATCCCTTACTAAAAATGGATGTATTGTTAATGTTTCCAGTCTTGCGGGGAAAAGAGGAAGCTTGAATAACTCGGTCTATTGTGCTTCAAAATTCGGAGTGAATGCTCTCACTCAATCATTAGCGAAAGAACTTGGTCCTAAAGGAATTCGTGTCAATGCCGTTTGCCCAGTTTATGTAGAAACAGAGGGCGTATTTGAAGCCTTGGAAGATTCTTATGCTCCCCCTCAAGGGGAAGACATTCCAACCTATTTGCAAAAATTTGCTCTTAGCAATGCTGCATTACAACGCCTACCCAGAGGTGCAGAGGTGGCCGATTTATGTTTCTATCTCACCTCCTCTCAATCCTCAGCCATTACAGGACAATGTATCAATGTAGATTGTGGGGTCTTGCCTCAATAAGGTAGGGGCGTTCCTTTAATCTGTTCTTCCGCTTTATGATGCTGAAGCATAAACCAAGTTTTGTGGCTTACTATGTTTCGTTTAATCTTAGACTTTAATCTTCTCTGAAAAATATGCCAAATAAAAAAGTAGTTGCAGTGATACCTGCTAGAATGGGAGCTTCTCGTTTTCCTGGGAAGCCATTGTTTAAAATACTAGATCTTCCTTTGATTGAACATGTGCGTCGGAGAGTGTTGTTATCGAATGCACTTGATGATGTTGTTGTCGCAACCTGTGATCAAGAAATATTTGACACGGTCACAGCATACGGAGGTCATGCTGTGATGACAGCTACTACTCATGAACGCTGTACTGACCGTGTTGAAGAGGCTTCGGCTAAAATTGATCTGGACATTGCCGTAATTGTCCAAGGGGATGAACCTCTTTTTTTCCCAGATGTTCTGGATCGTCTCATACAGCCAATATTAGACGATGATGCAATTCAATGCACCAATGTTCTTTCCGTTATTCATAATGAGGCGGATCTCCAGGAAGTTGATATTGTAAAGGCCGTTATCAACGAAAAAGAAGATATCATGTTTTTTTCAAGATCCCCGATCCCACATAAGAGAGTTCGTAATAACTGTCCCATGTATCGTCAAACCGGAGTTTCTGCTTTTACAAAATCATTTCTTCAAACCTTTTCAAAGCTGTCTCCTACATCTTTAGAAATTACGGAGTCTGTCGACTTTCTAAGAATTTTAGGACACGGTTACTCTATTCGTGGTATTTTATATGATCAAACGACGGTTGGAGTTGATCGACTTGGAGATGTTGAAAAAGTTGAAACCCTATTAAAAAATGATCCTGAGCAAAATCGATTTTATCAAAGGATTTTGAATTTATGAAACCTTCTCCCCGTATTAAGGTAACTTCTCGATCATTTTCACAAAATACTACTCTAAGAGCTGAGCTTTTAGCCTATTTTCCTAAAACCACGTTTAATGATGAAGGTTATCGATTTAAGCAAGAGGAATTGATCGCTTATTTGCAAGAGGTCGATGGCATCATTCTGGGACTGGAACAAATGAATTCAACAGTCATTCACGCATTACCCGATTTGAAAATCATTGCTAAATTTGGGGTGGGCCTGAATAATGTTGATGTCGAATTTGCGAAGTCTGAAGGTAAAAGCATAGGGTGGACTGGAGGAACAAATAAACGCTCAGTAGCGGAACAAGCCTTAACGTTTATGATTGGATTATGCCGGAATTTATTCACCACAAGTTTTTATCTAAAACGGGGGCAGTGGGTCAAAGACGGGGGATCTCAACTTTCAGGAAAAACAGTTGGTATTATAGGTTGTGGTTTTATTGGAACGGAATTGCTTCGTCTGTTACAACCTTTTGGCTGTGAACTGCTAATATGCGACCTACTGGATAAATCAGAGACAGCATCTACCCTCCAAGCTAAACAAGTAGAGTTTTCTGAGCTCATACGCCGTTCAGACGTGATTTCGCTTCATGTTCCACTAGATGACTCAACCCACCATTTCATCAATAAAGATCGACTAAGGGAGATGAAACCCACCGCATATTTAGTAAATACCTGCCGTGGTCCGGTGATTGATCAAGCTGCTTTAAAACATGCACTTGAAAATCAAATGATTGCAGGAGCGGCTTTAGATGTTTTTGAAGAAGAGCCTCCTTCTGATTTAGAGTTTCTGGCTTTGCCTAATTTGATGGTGACTCCTCATATTGGAGGGAATGCAAAAGAAGCCGTTGAGGCTATGGGAATGGCAGCTATTGAACATCTAAAGTCTTATTTTCTAGCAAAGTAAGAATTCGGCTCTGATTCCGTGTAATTCTACACACCCAAAACTCAAAATTATATAATTGACTCGCCAATCAGCAAAACTTTTCAAGAAGAAATGGAAAATATGCAAAGTATAACAAATATAATCGGATCAATAATTCCTAGAAATCTTCGTTATTGTGATGTCGGAGCACGTTGGGGCATTGAGGAGCCTTGGAAATCTTTCAGAGATAATATTGACTTAATTAGTTTTGAACCAGACAAAGTAGAGTACGATATACTAATGAAAAATAAAGACTCAACGGATATGATTTATTCCTATGCACTTTCAAGTGAGTCTAAAAAAGTGTCTTTAAATCTGACAAAAAGTAGGGGATGCTCTTCTCTCTATAAACCAAATCATGAATTTCTAAAAAACTATCCAGATGTTGGGCGATTTGAAATAGAGGATACCGTTATGGTGGAAGCAACGTCTTTAGATGCTCTATATAATGACAAAGTTTTTTCTGATATGGATTTCATTAAACTTGATGTGCAAGGAGCCGCACTTGATATTTTGAAAGGAGGAGAAAAGTTTTTATCTGAAAATATTTTTGGCATCCAAGTTGAGATTGAATTTCAGCCTATGTATGAAAACCAACCTCTTTTCCCAGATGTTGATAACTTTATTAGAAATCGTTTAGGCTTACGGATACAAGATCTCCGCAAATCATACTGGAAATATCCGGAAGGAATTAATATCGGTTCTACGAAAGGACAACTTGTTTTTGGAGACGCTCTATATTTTAGATCGCCACAAGAAGTACTATCTTGGTGTTCAGACTTTCATAAAAATGACGCATCCAGCAAACTACAGATGGCATGCCTAATGGGAATTGTTTATGGATATCTGGATTACAGTCTATGCCTGTTAAACCAACCTTCAATAAGTGATTTTTTAGAAAGAGATCAAATCTCTCAGTGGAGAGCCTTGATTCTTCATTACGGAAAATCTCTAAATATATATGGAAAGGGCACAGGTCGACTTTCTTCTGTTTTCAACCTTCTCTACCGCATGTTTCAACCTACTCATGAGGGATGGTCTTCTATTGGTCATCATTTGGGTACAAGGAAAAAACTTGGAATATTTAGATAATATTTCAAGAGGGCATTGTTGGGCATGTTGTTTAATCAAAAGGGAATATCCTGAGTGCTATGTTGTCGCGAGATATTTGAATCTTGATACAATACTTTCGCCAAATGAGTCTTTTGTTTTGTATTATGCTCCAAAAAGTATTGGTTCGGTAAGAATTCTGCCCATTCATATTAAATTCAGAAAGGCTTCTTCTGATGTTGACTGAAAAAGAGTTTAGCGACTTGTTAGCTCAAGGAGAAAACTCTTCAATCGAGTTTAAGGCGGCTGATGTGCGTCCAGAGAGTCTGGCCAAAGAAATGGTGGCCTTGTCTAATGTTTGGGGAGGCACCATTCTTTGGGGAGTTAGGGATGATGGCACGGTAGAAGGTGTTCCTGAGGCTTTTAAAGCAGAAGAATGGATCGCTAATATTGCCAGAAACAATGTGATTCCTCCTATCGCTCCTGAGGTTCAAAAACTCACCTTCAAAGGGAATCATGTCTATGCAGTACAGATTGAACGAGGAAAGGAAAAGCCTTACCAAACGAATGATTTCAAATACTATATTCGAGTAGGTTCTACAAATCGTATTGCGACACAAACAGAGTTGATGAGATTATTCCAGGCGTCAGGAATGTTTCATTACGATGCAGTGCCCGTCCCAAAAACCACCTGGAAAGATCTGAATTTATCCAAAATAGATCTGTTTTTTAAACGATACGGCTTTGAATTTTCGGGTCAACCAGAGTCGGAACAAAGGTCCTTACTGATCAACAGTGATATTCAAACAGAATCCAGTGAATTGACCGTTGCAGGACTTTTGATGTTCGGGATCAATTCTGCCCGCTATCTTCCTCAATGCGGGATCATGTTTGCTCATTTTGCAGGACAGGAATTGTCGGATACGTTGATTGATCGCAAGCATATCCAGGGAACTCTGGATGAACAAATTGATACCTGTCTGGCTGTGATTAAAAACAACTTTCTCACGCCTTCTACAATTCAGGGGACTCAACGTCAGGAAATGCCGCCCGTGTATGAGGATAAGATTTTTCGGGAATTGCTCACCAATGCTTGTGTTCATCGTAATTACTCCATCACAGGCTCCATGATTAGAGTGTTCATGTTCCAGAATCGGATTGAGTTCATTAGTCCTGGCCGCCTTCCAAACACGATCAGTATTGAAAAATTGAAAGTGGGAGTTTCTTATGCAATAAATCCTGTGATTCTCAAATTCATGGATAATCTGAGATATATGGATCACTTGGGAAGGGGACTTCCCATGGTTTATAGAGCCTCGTTACAACGTGGAACTCCTGCAGAATTTAAGGAACTCGGTGAAGAGTTTCGTGTGATTTTGCCTTTTTGAATAACCCTTACTTTTTTTTTCCATGCCTTACATCACAAATCAAAGTAACTTCCCGTTCTTTTTTCGAAAACCCTGAGTTGCGTTCTGCGCTTCTGAAATCATTTCCTTCAGCAATTTTTAATCCTGGAGGTTATTCTTATTCCAAAGAAGCCTTGCTGCATTGCACTGAAGATGGGACGGATTGTGTGGTTGACAAAAGGTAAGCGACAAAAGGCCACAACCTCATGAGGTTGACCAATTTATGATATTACTTTACTCGTACATCTATTCATACTTTCGGAGTATTTTGCTTAATCTGAATTGACGATAATTATGTTTTTTAAGAATATAAAGCATGAAAGAATGCTGAGGGGAAAACCTGTAATTTTGTTCCTTTCACAAGCGGATACTATGGGAGGAGCGGAGCTTTATTTAAAAGATTTTGTTAATATAATTATTGAAAATTATCAGGCCAATATCTATTTACTAGGTGCTGGAAATCACGGACTTGAAAATATAACATTCATAAAAAGAAAAACTAGTTCAATTTGCTTCAAAACACTTTTTAAGGTTCTTGGCGATTTATTTTTTATATGGAAAAAAACTATCGCTATCAAACCCGATCTAATCATAACAAATACAGTTAGGATGTATTTATTAATAAATATTGTAAACCTGTTTATTAATAAACCTATAAAAATAATCAGTATTATACACGATTTTACATATCCACGACGTTTGGTCAAAAAAGTCAATACAGACTTGCTCATCTATGCCTCAAAAACAATAGAAAAGCACTATCCTGTATCTACCCGTCAAAAAACGATTATTTTTCCAAGTTTAACGCCAGATAGAGGTTTTAAGGATATCGATTTTAATAAGAAGTCCTTAAGCATCGGTATGATTGGACGTATTTCCAAATGGAAAGGTCAAAAAGAATTCTTAAAATTTTCCGAACAACTTTTGAAAAAAAGGGGAAATATTGAGATTCTTATAGTGGGGAGCCCTTACGAAAATAATAAAGATTCGATGCTTTATTATGAGGAGTTAAAAGACTTACATCAGAACTCTCTCCATAAAGATCAAATTAAATTATTACCTCATGGTAATATAGATGATTATTTGGAAAAAGTAGATATTTCTGTTCATTTTTCTCTTGAAAATGAGCCATTTGGAAGAGTGATTATAGAAGCCATGAGCAGGGGCGTTTTGCCTGTTGCTAGCAAATATGGAGGAGGTATCGAAATAATAGAAGATGAAAAAACAGGATTGATAGTGGACCCCTTAGATATTAATTCTGCTTATGAAAAGTTAGACAGATTTTTAGCCGAGCCAAACAAAATGTATGAAATGTCAAAAAATGCTTATGAAAAACTTAAGCAAAGCTATTGTCTAGACTATTATGATATTAGATTGTTAGGAAAACATCTTGGACTGACCCCAAGTCACTAAACCGAAAAATGTTCAAAGCGAAGGACACGCACGATAAATTTTCACTAAATTCAAAAAGTGTTCGCATAATTTAAGATAGTCATTTGATTGAATAGAAAAATCTAAATTAGAACTTTTAAGATTAAAGTACAGAATGAATGAGACGAAAACACAGTATAGTGGGCAAAGCATCGCATTTTTGATTCCAACGAAAGATCGTCCAGAAAATATGAAGAATCTTCTGGATAGTTTAGCAATCCAAACGGTAAAGTGTGGCAGGGTGATTGTTGTGGCGAGTGGAATTAGCATTGAAAAATTGGTTATGAGTTACGAAAACTGCTTACCAATCGAATATCATTATTGTGAGCCTCCAGGGCAGATTAGGCAACGAAATTTAGGAATAAGTCTATTAGATGACAGGACGCCTCTTGTAGCCTGTATTGATGATGATATTATCTTGGAATCCGATGCTTTATCAAATATGATCAGTTTTTGGAATCAAGTGGAACCTCAAACAGCAGGCATTGCTTTTAATATTACCAATGAGCCAGGAAATCATTATATTTGGTGGAAAGAATTATTATTGAGAAGTGCGCGGGAACCTGGTAAGGTTTTAAAATCAGGAGTGACAACATTGTTGGCCAACGTTAAGCAAAATGTAAGAACCGACTGGCTTAATGGGGGAACAACAGTATGGAAGCAATCGATTCTAAAAACTGTCCATCATCAGGCAGTGAACACTCGATGGGCGATTTATGAAGATGTCATATTTAGCTACCCTATTGGTAAACATTACCCCCTATATGTTTGTGCTGATGCCCGAGTGAAACATGATCATCCTCAAAAATATTGGGGACGATTTTATGGAAGAACGTTTGTTGTATGGAGACTGTATTTTGTTGCATCCCACAAAGAATTGTCCAATATTCAAGGTGTTTGGGCATTTGCCAACGAAATGATCATTAGAACATTAGTCCTTTTTCGATTTAAAAAAGGAAATTTAGATTATACCATCGGGGAGTTACAAGGCTTGTACATTTGGATGAAAGCAATGTTGCTCTCGAAAGATCCTCGTATTTTAAATGAGGAATAATCGTAACATCTCCAAATTCCAGGGTAGATTTTTTTAAGCAAAAATATTCATACTGATATTACAGCATTTTATTTTTTTAAAATTCAAAATTTTCAATTTTACCCTGAGATTTGGAGAGGTGGCAACGCACTCATTGAACCATTCCTCTGAGATTTGGAGAGGATACGAATAATCTTCAAATGGAGAAATATGAAGAAAGATTTTATATCTTCTGTTCCCTCATTAATTGAAAAAGTAACAACCTATTTCAAAGCCCTACTTGAACATCGCCTCACTCTGTACTTGTTCAAAGTCCCATTTTGTTTTAAATGAAGTAACTCATGCCTAAAGTTTGGAAACTAAAGACAGAAACAGCAATTCTAGTAATTTGCCTGTATTTGATTCCTTTTTCAAACTTACCTTGGTTCGCCTTTGTTCCAATCAGTGGATTGCGAAATGTTCTGATCTCTGAAATATCATTAGTTATTCACCCGTTTATTCTTCTTTTATTAATCAAAAAGTCGCTTTTTAATCAATTCCCCTTAAAACTCCCTAAACATCCTGCCTTTAAACTCCTCCTATGTTACATCGTTTGGATATGGGTTTCAGGAGTTGCCAATTTCCCCTCTATTAGCACAAATTTTTTTTATGATCGAAATGGTATCCAAAAGTTTATCATATCCTATATCTCCATAATCGTATCCTGCTCTGTCACTCTATCACTCTATAACCTGATGTTTTTTACGCGATTAGAATTACGGGATATTCGGCGCTATATAACTATGCCGCTTGGGTTTGTCTTACTTTTCGCGGTTATTGAAGTTGGAAATATGTTTTTTAAAGGGTGGATCTCAGAGGTTTTTCAAATAATATATCCGATTTTTCACTATACAATTTCCCAGCAAAGTAGGATCCATTCTGTTGCTATTGAAGCTTCGTTCATAGGTATGTATATTGCTTTTATTTTACCTTGGATTTATAGCTACTTTTTAGAAAGTAGTAAAAGAGTAAGATTTAAGTGGATAATTATCTTTATCTTTACTCTTCTTCTAATTCTACTAAGTACTTCCAGAACTTCTTATTTCACTACCATCCTCTTGACTTTGTTATTTTGGGGTCTTTACCCCAATAGACGCATCAAACTCACTGCAGTTGGAATCTTTGTTTTCCTGATACCAATGCTTGTCCTAATTTTACAACAAAGTCTCGATATGGAAGCCTATCAATATTTTAATATTTACGATATCATCACCTCATTAAACAGGACTGACACGGCATACTCTGGTTCGAACATCATGCGGTTTTTGCCACAAGTCGCTGCGGGAAACATGTTTATGGATAACCCTATATTTGGTGTTGGTTTTGATCAATTTGGATTTAGTTTTTATCAATACGCCCCCTCATGGCTATATACAGATGAAGTCGCGGCATTGATGCTAAAAGACAGAATACTGATGTCTCCAAATTCTATTTTTGCCAGTAACCTGGCTGAGCTGGGGCTCATTGGATTTTTAATTCACATCAGTATTTTTGGATGGACCTTAAAAGATGTCTATCTGCGGTATAAACTCAATACTAGAACACATAAGAATCCAGACATCATGGGATTAAGTTTGCTAACCTCCATCTGCGGGTGTTTGCTAGCAGGATTCAATAATGCTATGATTCGTTATACCCCCCTTTGGTTATTACTGGGAGTGGCCTGGTATTACATTGAGAAACGACAAGACTAATTATTTTCATCTATCCAATTATTTCCACTTCTGGTAAAGGGAAAATCATTTTAATCCCTGATTCTATTGTTTTTTTCTCGCGCTCTAAGAATTCCTCCTTAAAATGCCAAGGTAAAACCAAGTAATAGTCTGGTTTCATAGATCTGGATTCAGCCTCACTGATAATAGGGATCCCAGTTCCCAGCGTCTTTGCACCATATTTATCCGGATTCCTTTCAGCAGCGAAATCAATAATAGCATTATCAATTCCACAAAATTGTAATATGGTATTTCCCTTAGTGGAGGCGCCATAAATATGAACTCTTTTCCCTTCTCTTTTAAACGTCCTTAGAATTGAGTTGAGTTCCTCTTTATGCTTGTTAATTTTCATTTGAAAATCTTTATAAGGCGTATCTTCATCTAATGCCAGATCAAATTCTTTTCGGCGTAAATCATACAATTCCTGACTATATTGACGATTTTGGTACTTGAATGTGTCATTGTGAGTTGCATAACACCGAATACTTCCTCCGTTGATTTCATTCAACTCTGCTTTGAAAACTTTCATGTTCGCATATTTTAGACAGGTGTCTAACACTGATAAGCTATAATATTCCAAGTGCTCATGACAGATTGTATCATAGGAATTCATTTTCAACATTGATGGCATATAGGACATCTCAAAAACCCAAATACCTTCTTCTTTCAAATCGTTGCTAATAGCTTTGACGAAATCAACGGGACTTTCTAAATCATAAAACATCGCAATTGAGGTGATAATATCAAATTTTTGTCCTGCGGTTACTTTATGCAATTGTTGGGAAGGGTATAACCCATGGATCACTTGAATGTCCTCCCCAATTTCCGTAGCAACATCTGAAGGATCAACTCCAAATTTAGAAAAAGTGGCAGGATAGTTTTTTAATAAGGTTCCATCATTACAGCCGATATCCAATACACTCACATCTTCTTGTTTCCCTAACAGGAAGACAGCACTATCCACAATACCTTTTAAGTGATCTCGCATGGTTTGATTTGTACCAGACCGATACCAGTATGCTGAATAAAGAATTTCGGGGGGCACTGAGTGAGACATTTGCAACAAACCACATGCCATTTCATCGATCGTAGGATCACATCTGACCAATTCACATTGAATTTTCCTAAGAGGAGGAAGTTCTTTCCCTTCTTTGACAAAGGATCCCTGCAAGTGTTGTTTCCCTAAATCAATGACTTTCGTTAAGTGAGTTGACCCACAGATCCTACAAGTCTTTCGATGTTTTAAATGCATTTTTTATCCTCATTGCAACTGGTTTCAGGGTTATATATTAATATATCTTCTCGGGATTTTCCGTCTACTTTCAGCGCGTTGTTTATCCATCCTGTTCGATAATGTCTTGAATCACCGACCAGGTTTGCTCGGCCGTTTTTTCCCAACGGAATAACTGAGCTTGTGCTTTTCCTTTTTGAATCAAATTTTCTCTTAGGGAAGAATCGTTCAATACAAACTTAATTTTTTCGGCAATATCGTTTGAATCATCAGGATCAAAATAAACTGCCGCGTCTCCACAAACTTCTGATAGAGAAGCTGCATTGGAGGTAATCACAGGACACCCACAAGCCATAGCTTCAAGGGGTGGAAGGCCAAATCCTTCATATTTCGTTGGAAATACAAGTGCCTCTGCATTGAGGAAGTATTGTTCTAACTGGGATTGTTCAATATATCCTGTAAAAATCAATCGATGCCCCAGACTTTGTGTTTTTTTAAAGATTCGTTCGTCCCCGGTAATAAATCCCTCTTTTTTCCCTATAATGACTAGATCATGCGGAATTTGGTCGGTAATCCCTTCAAAAGCATTCAACAAAGCAATCAAATTCTTATGAGGTTTGACATTTCCGACGTATAATAAAAAAGGATTCTTGTGAGGCGTTACCTCGGGTTTCAGTTCAAACCATCTTTGATTCACTCCTAATAAAATGGGATAGATCTCCTGATTCCCTTTTCCCGTTAACCGAATCAATTCATCTGCGGTGAACTGGGAAATCGTTGTAATGGCCTCTGCTTTACGTCTTATGGACGAAAACATTAATTTTGCATAAGCTTTTTTATGGAGACCTGGAGCATATTGAGGCATAGCCAAATGCAAAACGTCATAAACGGTTACAAATAATTTCCCTGTGTAAAATAAGGGGATATTGTAATGTGCTGACCAAAACAAATGAATATTTTTAGGTATTTTCTTGATTAACTCAAACTGTTCTTTGATAGAATAAAACGTCGAATGCATATCAATGATGGATACATTCTGATTTTGAGCCCAAGAAAAACGCATTATCTCTTCCTCATGTCCTAGCAAATAAAACTGCACGTCTGATTTTTTTTCTATTAATATCGGAAGTATGTTTTGGAGATATGTTCCCATCCCCGAAACAAGAAGAACACGAATATCAATAGCTATTCTCACTTGCTTCATCCTCAAGGTAATACTGGTTTCCTTCAAAAGAAAGTATAAGGTAAGTTATGATTTTTAAACAAGATTCTTTTACAAACCTGAACAATATCATGAGAGGGTATTGCTTGAAAAGCCTTAATAAGGCCCACACTTACCATAAGCCATTCCCTTTATCAAGCAGATATTTAGTTGGAAGAAATCTTTTGAAGTTTAATTTAAAATCTGCTAGACAGATCACTTGCTTTTGTGGAGTCTTAGTCACGAATATAGCTTTATACCAATTTTTTAATATGGGGATTCGATGAGAATGGCATTAGTGCATGATTATCTGACAGGTAAAGGTGGTGCCGAGAGGGTCTTTCAATATATGTGTGAAGAATTTTCAGAAGCAGATATTTACACATTGGCTTATGCAGAAGATCAGGTCTATTCTTATTTCAAAACACGAAAAATCAATACTACCTGGTTAAATCCTTTTTTAAATTCTATGGAATCCGTTCGATGGTCCTTCCCCATTGCAACGCACACAATGGAACGACTAGACCTATCTCAGTATGATATTGTTCTTTCCAGTTCTGCGTCAATGGCAAAGTATGTTCAACCCAAAAAGGGGATCCATATTTGTTATTGTTTTATTCCCACAAGAGCTCTTTGGCATTTCGATAAATATTTTGGGAAAAGTACAAAAGCGAAAATTGTGAGACCTTTATTGAATCACTTGAGAAAACGTGACTATGCGGCAGCGCAGAAAGTGGACTATTTTCTGACCATTTCTAACGATTCTCAACAATTCATTAAACAATATTACGATCGGGAGTCGGAAGTTATTTATAGTCCTATCGAAACTACAAAATTCAGACCGTCAAAGAACAGAGGCAATCATTATCTTATTATTTCCAGACTAGAACGATGGAAACGTGTAGAATATGCGATTGAGGCATTTAATCAATTAGGACTCCCCCTTCGAATTATTGGGACAGGGCAAGAAGAAGAAACATTAAGGGCAATGGCTCAATCAAATATTACCTTCCTTGGCGTTGTCGATGATGATACCTTAGTTCGTGAGTACGGCGAAGCCAAAGCCGTTGTGTTTACCCCTGAACTTGAATACGGTTTGATCCCTATTGAAGCAAATGCCAGTGGAACACCTGTTATCTGTTTAGGTAAGGCAGGCGTCCGAGAAACGATGATACCAGCGAATGAACCTGGACACTCTGAAGATTCCTGGACCTCTGTATTTTTCTATCATCAGACTGCCGAGGATTTAATCAAGGCCATTGAGTATTTCGAAATTACACCTTTTAAACCTGAGCGATTAATTCAACATGCCAGTAAATGGAGTGTTGACGAATTTAAAGTGAGAATGCGTGAGGCTGTCAACAGACTCACAAAACAAAATTGAAGGAGCCTGCACTCTTTGTAAAAGCACACCCTGTTTAATAAAACAGTGACAGCTTTCATTTCAATCTATTTCAAATCACTTGTGAACGATTCTTTATGACATCTCCAACACCTTTCACGCCTTCTCAAAAAAGCATTCCCGAAAACACTTTAGACGTACCTTTTCAAGAGCAACCTGTATCAGTTCAGGCTCCTCAAAACGAGTTGGAGTATTATGATGATGAATTAAATATTTTTGAGCTATTCCAAACGCTGTTCCGTTATAAATTTTTGATTATCATCGTCACTTTGGGGACATTAATTATAGCCTTTTTTTATGCGAAATCGCTACCCAAGATTTATCAATCAAAAGTTGTTCTTTTGCCGATAGTTGCCAAACAATCAGTTGGATTGAGTGCGGCATTGGCGCAATTGGGTGGAGCGGCTTCCTTGTTGGGGCTCTCTAACCGTGGTTCTAGTAGCTTAACTACTATTATGGAAAGTCGCTCTTTTCACGAATATGTCGTTGAAACCATGGATTTAATGCCATTACTATTCCCTTCTGAACAAGAGACTCCTCTTGGTTTGATGGCAAGATTGAAGGGATGGTTCGGATCAAAAGATAAACCTGAAATGACTAAACAATCCGATTTGCGGGATTCTCAAGATATACCGACTATCATTGATGGCGCTTTGGTATTAAGTGGGCGTATAAAAATAGATTCCCCTATTGGTAAGGAAACGATTGAAGTTGAGGTTGAATGGCCCCAAAAACCAGATATTGCCGCCAAAATTGCGAATGGCTTTGCGAACTGTTTGAGTTCTTATCTTAAAAACGAGACCACTAGTAAGGAAAATGAAAATTTAAAATTTATTGAAGGACGACTAGAACTCGTTAAGATTGAACTGGAGGCCTTGGAGGAAAACTTAAAGAATTTTAATCAACGGTATAAAACATTATCGCCACAAGAACAAATTCAAGTTATCAACCAAACATTGGCTAACCTAAAGACGGATCAGCTAGCAAAAAGTATCTCCATTCGTGTGCTTCCAATAGGCTCCACCGAAGCAAATGCACTCAAAGAACAAATTTCTGCTCTTCAAGAAGCGATTGATAACATTGAAGGTTCACATAAAAGAATTCCCGAAAATTCAAGTGCCTTTTTCCCCGTAACTCTCAGCGAATTTCCGACTGTGGTGTTGGAATACACTCAATTACAAAGGGAATTGACGGTAAAACGAGAGGTATACACAGTCTTACGGAGCCAAATAGAAACGGCTAAAATTGAAGAGGCTCAGGAAAAATCCTCATTTAAAGTGTTAGATACCGCAATTCCTTCAAAATATCCCAGTAAGCCAAAAAAACTAATGATTTTTGTATTTGCAGGAATTTTAAGCTTCATAGGAAGCATCTTTTTAGTATTATTAATTGAATTTTTTAAAAGAGAAAAGGCTAGATTCAAAAGTAAAGAGGTCAGCGCACTACCGAAATCTCACTCGTCTAGAGAATAACGATGATATAAAAAATAGAAAGTATTCGTAAAAGTAATCAAGATAGTCTGGCGGAGGGGTATTCTTTAAATTCGTTTGGATATGGTTGAGATTTATTTTGAAGGTTTAATAAAAAAGCGGTTAGCTCTTCCAATGCTTGTTCACTTTCAGGTAATGGTATTTTTTTTAAGACAATGAAATGCTGATATAACTCAAAAATATTTTGTAACGGGTGTATTAAATCTGGTAGACATTGATCTAAAGTGGGACAAGTCTTTTGAAATATCAAAGATAAAGGAATCCAGCCTAACCATCCTGAACAAAAACTTGGTGCATTAAAAGTTGACGGCGGGATGTGGAGGAGGAGTTTCAGAGCTTGCTGGTAACACTCTTTAGCCCGTGTCATTTGTCTCAGTTGGGCGTGGGAAAGTGCGAGTAACAGGTACAATTGACTTTTAAAGGTGTGTTGATTGTAATCAATATCTGGAATTGTATCATTGATGGTTTCGACTGCTTTTGAATACTGTTGGTTGAAATAGTGTATCGCACATATTGAAACTCTAATAGAGGATTCTGTTTCTTTGTCATGTGCTATAGCAGGATGGGACAATAAGTTCTCAAGCATAGAAACGCATTCATGGTAATCTTCTCCAAGTTTACATTGATTGATTGCGAAATTCTCCGTCGATTTAATGTAGATATATTCTCGTTCGGTTGCATCTCCAGCTCTGGTGAGCATGGATAACGCTTCTGTGAAATATTTATTTGCTTCAAGAATAGCTCCTGATTTAGTAAAGATTAAACCTTCGAAGCACAGATAAAGTGGCTTGGAAAGTTGGGAAGATAGTTCTTGGAGTAGTTCCCTGCTCTCATGTATTTCATCTATTTCTATCAACAGCATCAATCGTTCTTTTTGTTGTTTTATTGCTGCTATATCCAGAGATGATTCCTCATTGTTTAACAAGAATAATGGCTCAAGTTCAGTTTGAGTGCTGCTTTTTACAGTTACGCTGCTTTCTGAGGATGAGAGGGTTTTCTGGGGGTGAATCAGCGCTTGTAGCTCAGGATTGATAAACCCTTTATATAGAGTCATAACGATAATTTTGAAATCCAACCAAAGTGACCAATTTCGAATATAGTAAAGATCATGTTCGATACGTTTTTTCATTTTTTCAAGTGTATCCGTTTCGCCTCTCCAGCCATTTACTTGTGCCCAGCCCGTAATCCCTGGTTTTACTTTATGACGTAACATGTACTGATTGATTAATTCTTTGAATTGTTCATTTAGTGGCAGAGGGTGAGGTCTTGGTCCAACAATAGACATTTTTCCTTGAAAAACATTAATAAATTGTGGGAGTTCATCCAGGCTGGTTCCTCTTAAAAAGCGACCGAAGGGTGTAACGCGGGGATCGTTCACTGTTGCTTGCTTGAATTCATTATGTTCTTGCACTTCCATGGTTCTGAATTTAAAGACCTCAATGGTTGCTCCATTCCACCCGTGTCGAAGTTGACGAAAAAAAACTGGGCCGGGTGAAGTAATTTTAATCCCCAAGGCAATCAAAAGCATTAAAGGGCTTGTTAGTAGCAGAAACAATCCTGCCAGTATTCGATCTTCGACTGCTTTTAAAATAATATTCCATCCAGAAATAGGACTAGCGGACAAATTAATGACGGGCATCTCAGCTACTTCAGTAATTGAGTGATTTAGCAGTTGAAAAGTAAAAATATCGGGAACAAGTCTAATTTCCAGGCTATAGTGACGCAGTTCCTGCATCAAGGCTTTTATGCGTTTTTCCGATCGTAAAGGCAGTGTCAACCAAAGTTGGTTCGCCTTACAATGTTTCAAAAAATGATCGATATCGTTCAAGGTACCACGAACACGAACACCATGGATTCGTTTTCTTTGCAAGAGAGGGTTGTCATCAAAAAAAGCGATAACACGTAAACCGGTCCACGGCATTTCTTGTAGTTGTTGCACCACTTTTTTCCCCAAATCTCCCGCCCCAACAATAATAACCGTTCTGAAGTTATATCCTTTTTTACGCAACCATTGCTGAAATTGCCTCAGTGCGGTTCGATAAAATAACAACATCCCTTCACCAAACAAAAACCAAAGAATAAACCACTGACGAGAATAGTAATCTCCTTTTTGCGTGATGAACGCTAACGCTGTAAGACTTGCGAAGATACTTGTCCATGCCAGGGAAACCAGCCTGAGTTCTTTCCATAAGTAAGCGCCTCGTTTGGATTGGTATAAAGAAAAAGAAGGAAAGACCAAAGCAGTCAGCAAAGATGCGATAATCATTACGTAGATGTATTTTTGCGCGATATACCAGTTTTCAAATCGTATGAGGTAGGAGATATAACCGGATACGAGTGGTATCAATAAATCAATCCCCCTGACTGTTTCAATCAAAAACCCTGAATGTCTTTGTATAATCCCTGATTTTAGTCGCATGCTATGACCTCAAATTTGTTATAAGTGGTCCAGATAAGTCTTGTCCTTTGGTACATTTTTTGATCTCCACGAAACACGCGAAAAAACACAAAAAAATATTTTTGCGTGTTTCGTGGACTTCAAAAAAATAATAACGAAGAGCCAATATAGTACCAATGGACAGAACTTATCTGGATATCTATAACAATAATTCTATGAGTTATTGCCATTTTAGATAAAATCGAATCTCACCAACCATGAACTGCGTTCTAAAGAACTTTTGGGAAATTAGTTCGGTTCTGTCGTTTACATTACGATCTATTCAAACCTAGGTGCAACGGTATTGGTACACGATTGAACTTCTTTACCCAAACGGTGTAGATGTGTTTTCTGTGAAGCAGGTTCAGATTGTCGAATAAACGAACTGACATTCTCGCACCCTTTATACCAGATATTTTTGCCTATTAAAAGATATTAATCTGTGAGTTCTTGTGTGCGAATTTTCCAGATGTTTATTGTGTTTTTGAGCCTTCGTATATCCTTCCTCTAATTTCCCCATCGTAAATGCCAGAATCTCTCAATGAGGTTTAAGTTCGGTGAGTAAAGATGTTAAGTCGGTAGCCGCAATCAGGAACGCAACACGGAGTTAAAGACCTCAAGTGTTGCCTGTAGAAATCGTTGCTGAGCGAAACGGGCTTCGGCATCCTTCCTGGCCGCACGTCCGAGTTGTTTGCGCTGTTGGTCATTTTTGAAAATCAGGGTTAACGCTTCGGCTAAGGCAGAAGCGTTTTGCGCTGATGCCAAATAGCCGTTCGTTCCATGTTGGATGATTTCTGGCAAACATCCGGTAGGAAACGCGACCACGGGCGTTGCCACCGAAAAAAACTCTACCGCGACACGGCATATCACTTCCGAATCAGTAGAACTGACAACGCCAACATCAACAAATTCCATAAGGGCTCGAATATCCTCCCGTGGACCAATAAATCGGACATAATCCGTCAAGTGCTCTCGATGCACGTCTTCCTGTAAGGCCAATAACTCAGGGGCCTTGGGGTCCGGGTCTTTATAAATCACTAACAGATATAAATCGTCAAATTGTTGTCTCAGGTGTTTAAAGCTTTCCAAAAGCAAAGAATGCCCTTTCACAGGACTGATGCGGCCAACAATGCCAAGGGTTCTTGCGTGATGAGGCAGTTGGAATTCCTGTAAGTACGGAGGATGCGGAAGGATTGGAAGTGTTGGCGTATCAATGGGGTAGTAGATCAGGTTTAATTGTTCTGGCGCTATTGGCATTAAACGGGTAAATCGCTCCTGAACAACCTTTCCTGCCATGATATGAGCATCGGTCCACTGACAATAGATTTTCCGGTTGATCCAGGAATTACGCACAGGACGAGTGGTCCCGCGAGTTCGAACTAATTTAAAGGACTTCAAAGACCAGGCAAGAAGCACATAAATAATATAGCCCTCAGAACGATGAGGATTAACAATCTCAATTTGATATTCTTGAAGAAAACGTTTTAATTTTCGATAGGACAAAAAAAGACGGAAGGGATTGTTGGAATTCATGTCAATATCTGTAATAACCGTTAGTTTTCTTTTAGTTAAGTGACATTCATTGAGGGTGCCGGGTCGGGTCAGAACATAAACCTGGTGCCCCGCTTGTTGTAACAACTCTGCTGTTACTGCGGCATAAGCAGCTTCCGCATTCCACCAATGAACATTACTGCCAATTAAAATCTTCATAAAAGGGTTGCAAGGTAAAGAGGAACTCAGATTGGGCAAGCGAAAAAACGCATTTACGACATTCGGAAGTGTTGTTTGAATTCTTTAGAAAAAACGAAACCTATTTTTTCGCCCAAGGACATAAAAAACGGTTTCAACGTTTCCCTACACATCTCCGTATACAAGCCAACTGAAGGAAAGGTGGTTTGACTGAGTTCCCTGTACGTTTTATCTTTTCCTGGAATAATAGGCTTCACATGCGGTGAAATAATCATGGTTCCATCCGCACCTTGTTCCGCGTTAATAAAGGCATCATGAGAAAAACCAATGAGATACAGATAGGGCTCATTTCGAAACTGAAACACCAGGAATTGTTTGTCCAATAAAAAGGTAAAACGAGTCAATACGGCTTGAGTGAAAGCAATAAATTCGTCAATTAATATTTCATTCAGCCAAAACTTTTTTTCATTCCCATTCACCAGATCATGATCATGCACATTAAAATCTTTGAATTTTTCAGAGTCTGGTGTGACAATCAGGTTGCCTTCGGTCATACGTTGCTTCATGACAATCTTCATGCGTTTCATAGCTTCCTGGAGCTCTTCCTGAGAAAGGGCTTCGATCGGTTTTCCAAGTTCTTCCTGAAAGGGTTTTAGCCATTCTTTGATGTAGGACTCCTTCACCGCTTGATACGCTCTGAAACCATCGGACTTAAGCAATTCTTTGACTTTTTTATCAAGTTCAATAGGCGGAATATTGAGATCAATCTCCTTAATGACACCCAAAAACTTTGCCAATTCCTTATTTTTGGAGTCCCATTGCATTAAGGCGATTGTATTTTGATTGGTTTGCTTGAGTAACTTTACGGTTCGTTCTTTGAATTTATCAGCATCTTTGGTTGTCGCCGATTTTCTACCAAAGGAGGAAATGTTCATCTGCTTGCCATCCGGTCCTTTGATAGACGTCAGTTGGCGGATCCCTTTAATAATTTCTTCTTCAGAAGAGTGGGAGATCAACAATGAGCTCGCTTTTGCCTTCAATTCTTTCAAGCCCCTGACGATTTCTTCATTCTCTTGATAAGTTTCAAGCATTACTTCCATACCACCAAGGTAATTTTCAATTTCTGAAGCAACCTCTGGATTAAAATCAATTTTAATCCCTTTTTTCTCCCTTGATTCATAAAGGGTTTTCATAGGTCCTGAAATTTGTGATCCCATAATGCTCTCATTAAATGTATGTGAAAAACTTATATTTCTTGGTGGATTTTGCTAAAATGAAGCATTTCCTGGTACTCTAGGAAAGGGGATGACATCCCGAATATTTTTCATTCCTGTCACAAACTGTACGAAACGTTCAAAGCCTAATCCAAATCCTGCATGTGGAACGGTTCCATATCGTCGTAAATCTAAATACCACCAATATTCCTTTTCATTCAAATTCATCGCCCGGATTCTTTGAAGTAAAGAATCATACCGTTCTTCCCGCTGCGAACCCCCGACAATTTCACCTAAACGGGGAAACAGGACATCCATGGCAGCGACCGTTCTATTATCATCATTTTGCCGCATGTAAAAGGCCTTTATTTCCTTGGGATAATCAATAACCACAACGGGTGCCTTGAAGTGCTGATCTGTCAAAAACCGTTCGTGTTCCGACTGTAAATCAATTCCCCATTGAACAGGAAACTCAAATTCCTGTTTGGATTTTTCCAAGATCGTAATCGCCTCAGTGTAGGAAATTAATTGAAAGGTGGAGTGCTGTAATTTTTCTAAACTTTCAATCAACTCCTGGTCATAATGTCGCTGTAGAAACAGGAGATCTTCTTCGTGATGTTTTAAACACTGTTGAATCAAATACTTCAAAAATTCCTCAGCCAAGGCAGCATTGTCTCTTAAGTCACAAAATGCCATTTCCGGCTCAACCATCCAAAACTCCGCAAGATGTCGGGACGTATTCGAGTTTTCCGCACGGAACGTTGGACCAAAGGTGTAAACATCACTCAGTGCTGTCGCAAAAATCTCTCCTTCCAACTGTCCTGAAACCGTTAATCCGACTTTACTGCCAAAAAAATCCTTAGCATAATCAGGTTGTCCCTGCTCTGTGACAGGGTGATTTTGGAGATTCAGCGTGGTTACTTGAAACATCTCTCCTGCACCTTCAGCATCACTGGTGGTGATGATAGGCGAATGAAGATAAACAAAGCCCCGATCCTGGAAAAAACGATGAATCGCATAGGCTAAGGTGTTTCTAATGCGAAAGACACAGCCAAAGATGTTTGTTCTTGGACGAAGATGAGCAATCTCCCTCAAGAATTCTAAAGTGTGTCCCTTTTTTTGCAGAGGATATTCTTCTCCAGGCGCATAACCATAGACCTGGACATGCGTTGCTTGAATTTCATATTGCTGCCCTTGTCCCGGCGAAGTGACTAACTTCCCCCGGATTTCAACTGAAGCACCGGTCGTTAATTTTAAAACGTCTTCATAATTGGGAAGACTTGCCTCTACGACTGATTGAATTCCAGCTTGATTAGAACCATCGTTCAAATTGATAAAAGAACATTTTTTGGCTCCCCTTCGGGTACGGACCCAGCCTCGGATACACACCTCTTGACCGCAAAGCTCTCCTGTCAATAACGCCGCGATCTTTACTCTGTTTGACATATTTTTCCTTGTCTGAACTTAATCCGAGGATTGATAGGTGATGACTTTCCCTGTTTCAAAATCAATCATCAACTTCCAGGGAGGTTCTAGTTTGGGTTCAGGAATCATAATTCCCAGTAAAAGGATTTCCATGAAATCCTTTGGCACCCGGCCTTGACGTTGTTTAAAAATCTCAACAGCAACTTGCAAATCACGAATCAGAGCCAAGTTCTCCGCTCTTTCCAGAAATTCATATTTGACCCCCTGACGATCGGTTTTCTCTGCCGCTTCTAGCAAAATACGAATAGCCGAATCATAATATCCTGCCTCCTGAAAAAACATTCCAGCTAAACTCGGGATATAAGGGGGGCTTCCCCATCTACTGGCTTTTTCGTAGTATTGAGCCGCTGTTACTTTATCATATAACTCATGGTAATAGGTAAATCCAACCAATTCATAAAGCTTCCAATCTTTAGGAAAGGAGGTGATGCCTTTTTCATAAATTTTGATTTTATCATAAGGCGAATCAAAAAGATGCCCTGCTGTAATATAGGCGTCATAATAATAGGGATCAAGGTCCGTTACCGTATCGAAGATCTGATAAAGCCATTGATACTGATATTTGCCCCGGGCATATTCCCGATAATGTTTCCCAAAATAGACGGAGCCTTGCATGAATAAAAAATCAGCGATCAACTCCTCATGGCTCATTGCCACCTTTTTAAGCTGCTTGCCATTGGGCAAATATAAAAAGGTTTCGATTTGATGCTCTAAGGAATAACGATCTTTTAATGCCTCAACACAGACCCCAATCAGACCCATCAGGCCCAGTAATATAATAGTCCAAATCGCTTTTTTCATCAATTCGACTTACAAATCGGTCTTTGAAAATGTCCAACTGCTTAAGATTAGCAAAACCGCAATATAAGCACCGCCATAAATCGTGGCATAAAACAAATGAGAACTTTCAATCCCTAACTGATGAACGGCTTCTGTTTTGATATCAAAGACCGCAAGATTAGGAAAAACATAGTAAAACACCGTGAATAAGGAGACAAGGGATTCACTGGTTCCGGCTTCCAATAAATGCTTGGCTTCTTCCAAAAGATGTCCCACAAAGAACAGCGCCAGTGTACAAAACTTACTTAAAGCTTGAGAACTCATGAATGTTGAAAAAAATAACGACAAGGCGGCAACCAAAATGATTTCTATAAAGATCAAGTACAGTGCCCAGTTCATTTCAAGTTTCCAAGGCTCTGCCGTCAAGCTGTTCAAGAAAAAAATCATCCCGGCCAATACCCAAGTATTAACGAGCAAAATCAATACATTTCCTAAATAATAGCCTAAAATCCAATGATGACGGGGAATCGGTTTGGATAAAACCAGATAAAGCGTTTTATCTTGTGTCGCAGGATTGAACGTAAACAAAGTCATAAACACACCAAAGAACAAAGTCACACTCAATCCCAAATCATTGATGATTTTGTTTTTTTCTCCGATCAGCAACTCATTGAGAAATAAGGAGCAAAACACAAGAATCACAGCTAAAATCAAGAGACTGTAGAAGGTTTTATCACGTATCCACACGCGAATAGTCGTTTCGGAAATGGCAAAAATGGATTTCATCTCACGTCCAGTATTGTTTCAAAGTATTAGGGTCCATAGAAACGGAAAGCAAGTGTCCTTGAGCCGCTTGAATCCGTTCCAAAATTTTCCACATCGCCTCTTTGGTCGGAGAGATGATGTGCCATGTTCCAGAGCGATCCCCTCTGTACTCAATTTGATAGAGTTGCCGCATCTCACGCAGCAACTCTTCAGGAAGGCCGCTGACCTGAATCATCCGTGCTGATTTTTCAGTTTCAAAACTATGTTTATCATAAATACGAAGTAATTTCCCTTTTTTCAAGAAAGAAATCCGGTCACAAAGCAGTTGAGCATCATTCAGAATATGCGTTGAAAAGAAAATTGTTTTACCCTGATGTTTGAGTTCCAAAAGCAGGTTTGCCACCTCTTGACGGCCAATCGGATCCAAGCCTGACATGGGCTCATCTAAAATCAACAGTTGCGGATCAGGGAGCAGTGCCTGCGCAATTCCCAACCTTTGCTGCATCCCCTTGGAAAACGTATGTATGGCTTTGTTTTTCGCGTCACTTAAGCCTAATTGCTCCAGTAATTGGTCTATTTTTGAACGCGTGACAGGAATCTTCGAAAGACGGGCACTGAAATTTAAAAAATCATGGGGTTTCAAATTTCTGGGAAATTGAGGCTGCTCTGGCAAAAAACTGATAGTTCTGCGGGCTTCAGGATCAGAGGACGCTTTGCCAAAAAGCTGGATGCTGCCGCTGGAGGGCAAACTTAAGCCCACAATCATCTTCAAAGTTGTTGTTTTTCCGGCACCATTGGCACCTAAAAAGCCAAAGACCTCTCCCGACTGAACTTCCAACGAAAGCGCGTCTATTAAATAGATTCGGCGAAACTGATGATCACGATACCACTTTGACACCTGGTTCAACAAAATGGCAGACATAGGCACTTAATGATGGATGAGAGTGAATAAATTTATATACGTCCTCGCAATTGTTTTGCGATGTCAATTTCGATGTTTTCCATGACCTCTGACAGTTCGTCTACAGAAATGATCATACTTTTACGGTCAGGCATGATCGCATATAAATATTTGACGAATTCAGGAATGACCTGAATCACAGATTCGTTACGCTTGTTTTTAACTTGCCGCATTAAGAAATGATCCAACTGATCTTTGGACATACGTCGCATTACAGCTATAAAAGTAGTGGAACAGCCCTCTAACTCTTTACTCACATCATAGGGGTAAAAACTTTTAAAACGCTTCCGCGATCCTGCCACTTTTCCAAAAACGTACATCCCAAAGCAAACAAGAATGCCTTCTAACCAATGAATATTCCATAAGTTGAGATAACCGACCATAAAGTACAAGACCCCAATAATCACAGCGATTACCTGCAAGGCCATGCGGATCTTTTCTACGGCCAAGAATTTATAATTATAACGTTTTTCACGCCAAAACAATGAAAGTCCCAGGCAAAAGGGATCACTCGCCATGATTACATCTTCTGCGGAAGCCAGACGATCACTCAACTCTTTCTCGATACGCTTTTTACGCTCAAGAGCACGTTTGTTCATGATGTCTTGAATGACGTAGCGTCTTGTTCCGCGCAGTCTGTCTGCCAGGAGTACTATGTATTCATTCGGATTTTCCTGGTTTAAGGAAGTTGACTTAAAATCACCTCGAGTTGCAATGTAATCAATAATATCATCATAGAATTTTACGGAGATCTTCTTTTTTTTTGTGGTCTTCTTAAACGCGATAGACTTTTTTTCTTCCTTGGAGTCCTGAGATTTGGCGTCAACCTCCATCTCCCGTCGTATCAGATCGGAATAGAGTTCTTGTGCCGCATCAAAGAGGTTGCTGTTGATATCAACCATTTTGATGAAAACTATTCCCATAATCCGGGAATAGGCGGAAAACTTTTTTTTCTGGAATTGTACGGAGGGCTTTTCCATTTCATAGTAACCATCAACCACGGCGGCAATCAGGTTTTTTACATAGATCTGATATTCCGAAACCAGATCACTATGAATCACAAGCGCGGCCCAGCTTAGGGCCGCATATTTCTCAGTACGTTCATTCTCTAACAAAACCTCAGTTGCATCGATGAAATAAGAAATACGCCGTGGATTTTGAGTCTGTTCATTAATGAAGCTTGCGACATTTTCGCTACTGACAATAGGATCAATCTCCTTTTCGTGGATCACAACAATGCGAGTCGCCAGATGCTGAGCAAAATCCTCAGGAACACTGCTATCTACCTTAGGTTCCGTATGGGCCGTCTCTTTCAGCCCCTCTTCTTCTTGCTCTTCATCTAGGTCCTCCAAAGCCATGTTTTCTCCTGGATATTAAATAGTTCTCCAATCTTGGCGCAATCGAATTTCTTGAAGTACCGTATCCCGAAACTCATTAAAGGAAAGGACTCGCTTGTCTTTACTTTGATAACGTTGCCAAGTTACTGTTTGGTCCTGACGTTCTTGCTCGCCCACAATCAGAAGGTTGGGAATCTTCGTGGTAGCACCATTTCTGATTTTCTTACCAAATGAGTCTTGAGAGTCATCGACTTCCGCACGGATAAATACTTTTTTTAACGCCTGAGCCAACTGAGTTGCATATTCGATGAAAAGATCCGTCACTGGTAATATTCGAACTTGAATCGGAGCTAACCATGTTGGAAATGCCCCCCCGTAATGCTCAATCAAAAAAGCGCAAAAACGTTCATGGGTTCCCAAAGGAGCCCGATGAATGATATAAGGGACATGCTCTTGATTATCTTTGCCTTTATACACCAAATTAAAACGTTCTGCCATCACCAAATCTAACTGATTCGTTGAAGCGGTTTCTTCCCGTCCCACCACATTACTGACTTGAAAATCAATTTTCGGACCATAAAAGGCGGCTTCTCCGCGAATTGCTTCATAAGGTACGCCCACTTCCTCCATGGCTTGAATGACCAGGTTTTCCGCGTTTTTCCACAATTCGGGCGCGTCCACATATTTATTGCTCTCAGCTTCTGGGAGTGAAAGACGCATCCAGAAGTTGGATAAACCGAACATTTTGTAATAATCGATATGCATCTGCATCACTTTAATAAACTCATCTTTCGCCTCTTCAGGTTTGCAATAAATATGGGCGTCATTCATCGTCAAACCCCGGACTCTCAACAAGCCTGACAGCTCACCGGACTGTTCATAGCGATAACAAGTTCCATATTCTGCGAGTCGCAGAGGCAAATCACGGTAGCTTCTGGGAAGCGCTTTATAAAGCATGTGATGATGAGGACAGTTCATCGGCTTTAAATACATTAACTCTCCCTCAATATCCATTGGAGGAAACATGCTATCCGCATAATAAGGTAAATGTCCTGACGTATGGTAAAGCTGCTCTCGTGTGATATGAGGGGTTGCTACCCGCTGATATCCCGCTTGAAATTCCCACTCCTTGGCAAGTTTTTCAATTTCGTCCCGAATCACGGTTCCATTGGGAAGCCAAAGCGGCAGCCCTTTTCCAATCTCCTCACAAATAACGAAATAATGAAGCTGAGTGTTGAGTTTCCGGTGATCTCTTTCCTGGGCCAGTTTTCGCATCTGCTGGTAGGTTTTTAACGCCTCGCCTGTTTCAAAGGCCAAGCCATAAACCCTTTGTAGCATCGGATTGTTTTCTGAACCTTTCCAATAGGCACCCGCTAAAGAATCTAAAGCGAAACAATCCGGGGCAATTTCAGTGGTCAGCGCGACATGGGGCCCCTCACACATATCCCAGAAGGAGCCGTTTTTATATAAACTCAATTCCGCATTTCCCGCCTTTTGCAAATCGCGAGCATGTTCTATCTTGTAACGCTGACCCGATTGGTCCAAACGTTGGATCATTTCCTCAGCAGAAACATCCTCTCTCTCAAATTTCTGACGAGATTTGATGAGGTGCTTCATCCTTTTTGTGATTTGATCCAAATCCTCTGAGGTAAGTTGAGGTTCTAACTCAAAATCATAATAAAATCCCGTATCCGTAGGAGGACCAAAACCCAGTTTTGCCTGGGGACGAAGTTCTAAAACCGCTTGCGCCAAAATATGAGCTAAAGAGTGTCTTAGTTTGTAGAGAGGCGAATTGATGTCAAGTTTGGCCATAAATTACTCCAACTTCAGTAATAGTAACAGTGTTGATGAAAATTCGATTTTAATCCCATCCTAAAGTTTCTGGAAAAATCGTCAAGGAGAAGTATCCATAAAAAACGCTATAAAAATCAGTCTGACCTCTTTTCAGGAAACACAATCCTACAGGTCACAGCGCCTCACAGGGCGCTGTTCCACATTATGCTTGAAAATTTTGTCAGATACAAACATCACAAAGGGGAAGCAGAAGAACGCAAGGGGCCGACCCTATCTCGATTTTTCCTTAGAGACAATCTCTGTATTCACCCGTGTTTGTGAGAGTTTGCCTGTGGCAGGAGAGGTGATGCCAAGAGTGCCTGGATAACGTTCAAGAGCGATATGCAAAGCCTCATCGACATTACTGACCGTGTGTATCCTTAAGCCTTGGGTGATCTCTAAAGGAATCTCTTCCAAATCTTTTTCATTATCACAAGGAATTAAAACATCTTCTAATAATCCCTGTTTCGCCGCTAACAACTTCTCTTTCAGGCCTCCAATTTCTGTGACATGTCCCCGGAGTGTTATTTCTCCGGTCATGGCCACTTCATGCCTCACAGGAATCTTCGTAAAAGCACTGATCATGGTGGTGATCAAGGGCAGCCCCGCCGAAGGACCATCTTTGGGAACGGCGCCTTCGGGCAGGTGAACATGCAAATCCAGTTTAGCGAACATTTCCGGATCAATCCCAAAATAGTCCGCATTGGCCCGCACGTAAGAATAGGCGGCCTTCGCGGACTCCTGCATGATGTCTCCTAATTTTCCTGTTAACGAAACTTTACCACTGCCTGGCATCAGTCCCACTTCCACCTGCAAAAGTTGCCCTCCCATCATCGTGACTCCCAGCCCCGTGGCAACACCAATTTCGTTAGCTTCTGCTTTACTATCCCGCTGAAAAGGAGGGACTCCCAATAACTTTTCTACGAGCTTCGGCGTAACAACACTGTTTTTTTCTTCATTGCTCCGGACAAGCACTGTTACCGTTTTTCTGCAGATCTTCCCAATTTCACGCTCAAGGTTTCGGACTCCGGCTTCTCGAGTATATCCATGGATAATCGTGGAAACGGCATTGGTTCGAAATTGTAATTGATTCGAATCCAAACCATGCATCTTGCATTGTCTTGGGATTAAAAACTGGGTGGCAATGTGATGCTTTTCAAGCTCGGTGTAGCCTGAAATCTGAATGACTTCCATACGATCCAACAATGGCCCGGGGATATTTTGAGTGGTATTGGCTGTACAAAGGAAAAGTACGTCTGAAAGATCATATTCCACCTCAAGATAATGGTCCATAAACGTATTATTCTGTTCTGGATCCAAAACTTCCAGCAATGCCGCGGAGGGATCGGTCATCGCGCTTTGATAAAGCTTGTCCACTTCATCCATCAACAACACCGGATTTCGGCTCTTCGCCTTACGCATGGATTGAATGATTTTACCAGGCAAAGCCCCAATATAAGTCCGACGATGACCCCGTATCTCAGCTTCATCGCGTATTCCTCCCAGACTCATCCTGACAAAATTTCGGTCCAAGGCTCGGGCTATCGATTTGGCAAGAGAGGTCTTGCCCACTCCAGGAGGACCTACCAGGCAAATAATGGGTCCTTTTAAGGACCCCTTGAGATGAGCAACCGCAAGATATTCAATAATCCGTTCCTTTACTTTTTCCAGTCCGTAATGATCTTCATCTAAAATACGTTCCGCTAATCCCAAGTCATAATTGTCTGTGGTCTTGGTCTTCCAAGGCATTGAAACCAACCATTCCAAATAATTCCGGACTACGTTTGATTCGGAAGACATCGGAGACATCATTTTGAGTTTCTTTAACTCTTTTGTTGCCAGTTCTTGAACTTCTTGTGGCATTTGAGCTTCTTCAATTTTTTTTGTGAATTCCTCAAACTCCGTCTTCGAATCATCCATCTGACCTAACTCCTTCTGGATGGAATGAAGTTGATCTTGAAGGTATCCTTCCTTTTGGGAACTCCGGATCTGCTCTTGGATTTGATTCTTTAACTTGCCTTCCAGTTGCAGGATCTCCAATTCTTCAAACAGCGTCTTCATGATGAGTTCGAGACGTGCTTCCAGATCCAAACACTCCAGAATTTCCTGCTTTTGAAGTCTCGAAATTTCCAGGACAGGTGCAATGAGATCCGGTAACTGTATGGGATTGACCTTTTCAACGCTTCTTAAGACCTCTTCACGGATCTTGAGTTGAGAGGTCCGGACATGATCTTTAAATAAAGATTTTACCCGATTGGCCAGTTGCAAGCAGGTTTCAGAATACGCTTCCGGTTCCAAAATCGGCTGAACTTTTGCCATGTACACGTTTTCCCGTAATTGTGTAGAGATGACGTGTGCTCTTTGCTTTGCTTCAAAAAGTGCTTTGACCGTTCCATTAGGAAGACGCATTACCTGCAACACGGTTCCCAAAACCCCAACGCTGAATAAATCAACATCCTTAGGATTCTCAACACTCGAGTTTTTTTGAGTCACCACAAAGATTTTACGATCGCCACTCAGCGCACGGTCCAAAGCTTCCATGGAAGTTTTTCGGCCGACAAAAAAAGGGATCGTTGTGCCTGGAAAAATAATTTCTTCCCTCATTGGAAGCATCGGAATTACAATCGGATCAAATAACCTGGACATGCTATCCTTTCATTGTCTAAATCAAACGGATTTATGAATCCCAAAATGTACATCAATTAATTTGTGAACTAATTTCTTCATTTTGTAGTATACCGGAAAGAATTAACTCTGTCAGTCCAAAAGAACGACGATCGGTATAAGGTTCTCTTTTATAAAGTTGAGCTGGGAGTTCGTAAGGTAGCCGCAGTATCTTTACAATTTTTTTAGAGTTATTCAAGAGGTGAATAATTGAGTTTTCTTGGAACAACAAGTTAAAATAGTCTTCCGCTTGCTGTATCGCCAAGAGGTCATAACTCTCGTCCAAGACACTTCCCGTCCTTTTCCGCCGCGAGCGTTGCAACGAAACCTCCCACTGTTTTGAAGTTGAAGACTGTGTCTCAAGCTTATCTATTTTGTCCCGATCAAAGGTCATCATCAGCATAGCCCGATCCACTTCTCGACGCTCCACCAAAAAATGACGGTGTGCTTCTCGTTCTTTGGCCCCATCTAAAAGCTTACGTTCCAAGTAACTGTCGGTATCAAAATACTTCCCTACCGCTTTTAAGGCTTCTGCCGTCAAACCAATCAATAAGCTGAAATCTTGATGCAATCCCCCCCACTTCCGTTCCAATTTCTCAACAATCTCTTTATTTAAAACTAAACTTCCTAAATTTTCTACAGGAACCCCACAAATTTTTATAACGCCTTCACTAGAGGGGTTATGGGGAAATAACTTGAGACGAAGAATATGAAACACGTCTTTCAAATATTTGAAAGTACTCTTCAGCGAAACTTTCACAGGACCTCTGACGTTGCGGCTAGGGGTAGATAACTTCTTGAACCTCAGATTCCTCTCGTTTTTTGGGGTTCTTAAAGGATAACGTAACATAGAAAAACAAGAGTTCTAACCCTACCGTGATGAATATTATGTAAAAAGGATGATATTTGTAAAAAAATCCCGCGCCTATGGCTCCCACCGAGTGCCCAATGAATTGGGAAAAATTATACATACCACTTGCGGTTCCTTTGGTTTGAGGGGTTGTCATCCTTGTGACCAAGGAAGGGAAAAGGGGTTCGAAGATGTTAAATCCCATAAAAAACGTAAATAAAGCGGCAATAAACCAGATAATGGAATGCTGCTCATGTCCTATTCCAAATAATATCGCTGAACTTAACAAGAAAACAATGCCTAACAACATCACTTCCTTAAAGCGATTCTTGACCTCTGCGATAATTGCCGCGGGAATCATGGCCATTATGCCGAATAGCAACATGGGAAGATAAATCTTCCATAACTCCTGCTTTTCAAAACCATGTTCGTGTAAAACTAAAGGAATCATGAAAAAGGTCCCAGATAATCCCATGCTGCAAACAAAGGCACCCAGGTTAATGACTCGTAAGGGCGGTAATTTCAAGACCGTATAGATTTTCTGCATGGTACTTTCCTGAGGAATCGTATCCACAGGACGTTCAGGATTGGGAACCATGGTCAAGGTCAACAAACTAATGAGGCCCATTGCGGTCATAATCCAAAAAATTCCACTTAAGCCAAACCAGTATCCTAGAAAGGGTGCCGTAACCATGGCGATTCCAAACGCCATTCCAATACTTGCGCCCAAACCCGCATTCGCCCGAGTTCTCACTTCAGGACGGGTTAAGTCTGCAATCAACGCGAAAATCGTGGAACTGATCGCTCCTGCTCCCTGAAGAAATCTGGCGACTATCATTCCGTAGATTGAATCAACCACTGCCGCAAGAATACTCCCAATAGTAAAAAGGATGAGTCCAAAAATAATAACAGGTTTCCTCCCTATATAATCACTCCAAATACCAAACGGAATCTGCAAACAGGCTTGAGTTAAAGCATAGGCTCCAAAAGCCAGACCAATTAAAGCCGGTGTCGCTCCTTTGAGCTCAAGAGCAAGAACACTAAAAACCGGAAAGATTAAAAACAAACCAAACATTCTGAAAAATAAAATAATGCTCAAACTCACAATACTTCTTTTTTCCAATGAAGTAAAAACTGGTCGCCGTTCGCTTTTTGACATATTCATCCTACATAAAAACCAGATTCAGGGGAGTGAGCCTAGATCCTGGAATTTTTCCAGGTTGAGTCCATATGGTTCCTACCCTTTTTTGCCCCATGTTTTTTAGTCTCGGAGGGACCTTATGAAAATAGCCCCTTCGGGACTAAGAGCCGTCAATCCTTTACACCCATTGCCAAAATTCCTTGCATTATTTGATGCGATGAATTTTTCCGCTCTCAGAAGGGCCAAACTACAGGGATGATCACCAAACTAACAAGCAATGCAATTACTTTTAAGGTGATGCCTAAACGAAAATAATCTTTCATTTGGTAATTTCCTGGTCCCATTACGATCAAATTGGTTTGATAGCCAAAAGGGGTAATAAAACATAGGGAGGCCGCAACCGCGATTGCAATACCAAAGGGACGTGGATTGACACTGAGTATTTGAGCACTAGCCATTCCAACAGGAAACATAATTGCCGCAGCCGCGTTATTCGTGACAAATTCGGTAAAAAACGTGGTTAACAACAAAACAGCACCAAGAGCTATGGTTGGATTGAAGTTGCCCACATGGTGTATGATGAGATCCGCGATAAGTTGAGCCAGTCCACTCTCTTCAATCGCATATCCTACGCCGAAAGCGGAGGCAATTAAAACCAAAATGTTAAATTCTTGAGCTACGGTCTCCCTGGCATCTTCCAGAGTCAAACATTTAGAAAAAACCATGGCCATCGCCGCGATAAAAGCACTATGAAGAATCGGGACGTTCGTGAGTGTGGTTAGCAGCACCATGACCAAAACAATACCGAGAGCCCAATAGGTTTTTTTTGAAGGACTGCCTGTCTTTCCATCCGATTTGGCAATTAAAAAGAAATCTTTTGAGTATCTCCAATGTTCATAAAAACTATCTTCCGCCTCAACAAGCAGCACATCACCCGGACAGAAAATAATATCGCCCAATTTTGAATGAATATCTGTATCCGCACGGTGTACCGCAAGTACAGCGGCATTGTAGCGACTACGAAATTTTACGTCTCTAAGATTTTTATCAACAAGTGGAGAAGAATAGGAGACTACTACCTCATAGAGCTTCAGTCGTGATTGAACTTGGGGCATGTTAAAGTATTCTTGATAAGAAGGAACTATTCCTGGTATTTGTTGTATTTGAGACAAAGTTTCAACTTTTCCCGCAAAAATTAGCCGGTCCATTGCATGTAACCGCTCTCGTGGAGAGACCGATCCTATGAATTCTCCTTCTCGCTCGATACTGGATAAAAAGAGTCCCTCAAGATGACGCAATCCCGCTTCTTCTATGGTTTTTCCTATGAGTTTGCACTCTGCTGTCACGATAACGTCGCATATAAAATTTCTTCCCGAACTTATGATCTGAGAAACAAGATCCTTCTTTCCGGGTAAAATGTAGCGACCCAAAAAAGTAAGATAGAACCAACCAATGATAAGGAGAGGAACACCCACCCATGCCAACTCAAACATAGACATTCCTTCAATTTGGTGGCCAATCATCAAACCATTTACTAATAAATTTGTCGATGTTCCGATCAACGAACACAACCCTCCGAGTATCACAATAAATGAAATTGGCATTAGAAAGTGTGAAACAGAAAATTGTCGGCGCGTTGTCCATTCCAAAACAGCCGGAGTCATCACCGTGACAACTGTTGTATTGTTTAAAAAAATGGAAATGATTCCGGAAATTCCCAAAATTCGGCCTAACCCTTGAGTCAAGTTTGCACTGTTTCCAAAAAAGGTATTCGACAACAAACTCAGTGCATGAGTTCGCTCCAACCCTTCTGCTACGACAAACAACGCGGCAACCGTCAACATGGCAGGATTAGAAAAACCTGATAACGCTTTCTGTGTATCAACAACACCCAAAAGCATAAAAATCACCATGGCACTAAACATCAAAGAAGCAGGCGAACCTACTTCTTTTACTAAGGCGACGATCAATAACCCAAGAATAATCGCTGTTACTATAGGTGCAAACATTTCGAATATCGATTGAAAGGTCAATGAAAAAGATTCCCCAATGGATCCTGTGAGTCCATCGGAAAAAAGCCCTGTCGGAGCCTACGATAGAAACAGGCCACCAATTTATTGGAAACAATAATAATCTCAAGTTCTAATCCCAAATGCATGGTTTTCATTTTTATAAATTTTTTCATTACAATTTATATTGACTTCTTACACCACCCTTAGTATATAAGCTGCTTCGCGTTATCTAGATGTCCCCATCGTCTAGCCGGCCTAGGACTCCGCCCTTTCACGGCGGCAACAGGGGTTCGAATCCCCTTGGGGATGCCAATGTCGCAGCTTGCGTTGCTGTGAATTGGCAAACTACCTTCCAACTCAAAGACAACCGCATTCTAAAGGAAAACAGATCTTCCTTTATTCAAAAAGGGGACGTGGCTCAGCTGGGAGAGCACGACGCTGGCAGCGTCGGGGTCAGGGGTTCGATCCCCCTCGTCTCCACCAACATTCTTCCTTATTCTCCTGTCAAGTAAAAGATTGCCTATTTTTTCAATCGATTCACTAGATCGTTCAGAAAGCAGAGCGCTTGAAGTGGGGTCATGTTATTGAGATTTAATTCTCGAATTTCTTTGAGATAGCTGGATTCTTCAGGAAAAAGGGACAGTTGCTCTCCAAGTGAAGACCGGTAAGAGGGAGACGATTCTTTGATGGTTTCAGAGCTACGGGTTGATTGGGAAGAAGCCGTTTCTGGAGAACGGGGCATATGCGTAATGACCGAGGATTTTTCCAGCTCTGTCATGACTTCCATGGCTCGGTCCACAACCGTTTTGGGGAGTCCGGCCATACGGGCAACGTGCACGCCATAACTTTTGTCAGCCTCTCCTGGAACAATTTTTCGCATGAAAACAATATGTTCCCCATCTTCTTCAACAAGGATATTGAAATTTTTCACACGACTGAGTTCTTGGGTCAATGCGGTCAACTCATGATAATGAGTGGCGCAAAGAGTTAAGGCCTTTCGTTGATATAGATATTCAACAATAGACCAGGCGATGCTGATTCCATCAAAGGTACTGGTGCCTCTGCCAATTTCATCTAATACAATAAAACTTCGATCCGTCGCATTATTGAGAATGGAGGCGGCTTCATTCATTTCGACCATAAAGGTACTTTGACCTCGACTGAGGTTGTCGGAGGCGCCTACTCTTGTAAAAATACGGTCAACAATGGTGAGTTCTGCTGATTTTGCGGGAATAAAACTTCCGCATTGAGCCATCAGCACATTTAGGGCGATTTGTCGCATATAGGTACTTTTGCCTGCCATGTTCGGACCTGTAATGAGCATCATTTGCTGACTATTCACATCAAGAAGAATATCATTGGGAATGAAGGGTTCGCCAAAATCAATTTGCTCAATCACAGGATGTCGACTACCTTTGATCTGGATTTTTTGCGGCGCATCAATCGCATGGATTTGAGGGCGGACATAATTGTTGATTTCCGCGACATAGGCAAGACTGGTAAGGACATCCACGGTTGCAATATCCAGCGCTGTTTTTTGGATCCGGGTAATATGTGAAACAACCCGTTTTTTCAATTCCTGGAACAGGCTATATTCGAGTTCCATCATCCTTTCTTCTGCACTGAGAATTTTTTCTTCCAATTCTTTCAATTCCGCAGTGATGTAACGTTCACAGTTGACCAGAGTCTGCTTGCGGATATAACGTTCAGGGACCGATTTTTTATGGGTATTACTGACATTCAGATAATAGCCAAAAACTTTGTTATAACTGATTTTCAAGGAAGAAATACCTGTCTCCTCCCGCTCATTTTCAGCCAGTTTATTTAATATTTTTTTACTGTTTTTTGAAAGTTGACGAAGTTCATCCAACTCTGAAGAAATACCCTCAGCAATAAATCCACCTTCTTTTAGTTTGGTGGAGGGCTCTTCCAGAAGCTGTTGCTGTAAGTACTCCAATAAATCAGTCAGTGCGTCAAAATGGATTTGTATCGTTTTGAGCAGGGGTGATTCAAAATGAGAGAGAAATTTGGGGAATTGCTGAAGCGGAACCAGGGATTCTCTCAATGCCAGCAGGTCATTAATTCCTACGACAGGGAGGCTAATACGTCCCGCAATACGAGGTAAATCCTGGATTTCTTTTAAAAGATTTCTGAGTTCTTCACATAAAATAAAATTTGTATGCAATTCATCAATCGCATCAAAGCGTTGAAGAATTGTGGCATGTTCTAAAAGTGGATTTGCCAACCACTGTCGAAGCATGCGACCTCCCATGGGCGTGTGGGTTTTATTTAAAACATGGAACAACGTATGCTTTCTTTCGCCTCCAGTACTTTCAAAAATCTCCAAGTTTGAAAGAGTTGCTTCGTCCAATAACATATGGTTTTCAAAACTATGCTGCTTGATATGGACGATATGCGTTAATTCACACTTTTGAGTTTCTTTAAGATAGGACAACAGCGCTCCGGCTGCGGCAATTCCCAGGTGAAGATGGGCAATGCCGTATCCTACAAGATTGAGCGTTTGAAAATGTTCTGTGAGCAGCCGTTCACTTTGTTCCTGGTCAAAATAAAAGGGATCAATAAAATTAAAAAGTTGTGTTCTTCCGAGTTTTTGTGCAAGAGGATTCAATTGACGGCATAGTTCTTCCAGAAAATGGCTTTCTTGAGTAGAACGGCTTTGAGGAAGAAGAATCTCTTTAGGAGTGAGCTGAAACAGAAAGTCATACAAACGAGTCAATTCGGATAATCCAAATTGAGCCACTTCAAACTCTCCCGTAGAAACATCAACAAAGGCGACACCAATTTTTTTGTGTTTTAATTGAAGGTAAAGTGCTAATAAGTAATGATTTTCATCAGTGGCAATGAGTTGTGGAGAGACTGTTGTTCCAGGAGTTACAATACGGACTACATCCCTGGCAACCAACCCCTTTGCGGTAGCAGGGTCTTCCATTTGTTCGCAGATAGCAACCTTATAGCCTGCAGCCGTCAGTTTGTTTAGATATTGCTCATAGGCATGGTAAGGAACGCCACACATGGGGACCGCATCTTGACTGTTTTTATTACGAGAGGTTAAGGCAATCTGAAGAACTTTTGCGGCGACTACCGCATCTTCACCAAACATTTCGTAAAAATCCCCCATCCGGTAGAATAAAATTTTATCAGTGTGATCTTTTTTGATGGCGTAAAACTGCCGCATCATCGGCGTTTGTACTTGGGGAACGGACATAAGCAAGAAAAAATCAGGAGTTTAAAACCAGGAAACATGAAGAAGAGTACACGGATTGCTCTTTCAAAAGTGCATCATCATAATCAGATGAAACACAATAGTCAAATAGAAGCAATAGGTTTTCCATGACATGCTTTTCATTTCTTTATAAATAGGGTCCGCCCCCTATGATCTAATAAAGCGATGAAGGTAAATTTTAACAGTTCTGTGATTTTTAATTGATTTATGAAGGTTATTGACTCAATCGTCACATTCAAAATTAAAAGGTTATATCCCCTGCTTCTATGCTTATTGATGTGGTGGCATGGAACAATGACCTATGCTCAGGAACCGATGCAGGAAGCAGAAAAAGATCTCTCTTCACCGGAGGCTTCCAGTGATGCTCTCCAACCGATGATGGCAGAAGAAAAGGATCTTTCTTCACCGGAGGCTTCCAGTGATGGAATGGAACCGATGCAGGAAGAAGACAGCTCTTCACCGGAGGCTTCCAGTGATGGAATGGAACCGATGCAGGAAGAAGACAGCTCTTCACCGGAGGCTTCCAGTGATGGAATGGAACAGGTTATAAGAGAAAAACCAAAGGTTGAATCATCTCAACCTTCCAAAATTTCTGAGCCCATTACTCTTCCTTATACAGCGAAGGATCAGGATTTGTTTGAGTTAGCCAAGAGGGTGGATAATTCGGAAATCTATTTTCGATACCTCGTCATGTTTCCGGGAGGAAAGTATCTACAAGAAATATCAAAACGATGGTTAGCACTTCTGGAAAATAATTCAAAGCAGGGAAAGAATCCTGTAATTTCGATGGCTGAGTGTGTTAATGCCTATGTCGTTACTTCCTCGAAGCTCAATATCCGCTCTGCTCCACGGACATCATCACCATTGAAAGGAAGTTTTCAAAAAGGAGATCGTGTTTGTATGATGAATCGAAAGGGAAAATGGGTTCATGTCGCAAAGGGTTGGGTTCATGCCACCTATCTGGAATCGATCCCTCCCGCTTTGGAGAGCTTGGATATTTATCAACAATATATTCGGACAGTAACCATAGAAAAATATATTCAGCAGGCATTGATGTTTCGAAATCAGTACCAGTATGAAGTGGCACGACGGGAAAACAGCGTTGAAGGCTATGATCGATTTTTAGCGGAATATCCGAATGATAAGCGAAAATCCGAGATTTTACTGATTCGAGAAGAACTGAGATTTGAGCAAGCGGTGGCTTCACATCAAGTCAGGGCTTATGATACCTATCTGGAAGAATACCCGAAGGGAACCTACGCTGAAGAATGCATGCGATTGAGGATGAGTGCAAAATATGAGTGGGCACTCCGAGAACAGACGATAGAGGCCTATGACGAATATTTGAATGAATACCCTGAGGGTGAAAAAAATTACTATATCAAACTCTTAAGGATGCGCTTGATGAAAAATAAAGCAGAAGCCAACTAAGGAATCCGGTCCGGTTTGTTTTGTTGATAAAGGCTATTAATGATCAAGGCTTTGCTGGAAAGATAGGGAATATCTTGCCGATGGTTGACTTGAGCATGATTCAGGGAGGAAACGGTTTGTTCCAGGGACCATTGTTTTAAAGTCGCTTCCTTGACATGAGCCTGAAGAATTTCCAGGTATTTTTGAAAATCCTGGATTCCTTCCATATTACTGAGTCCGCCCCTTCCCGGAAGCACCAATACCACATCGAGTCTTTGTAACGATTGGAGTGCTACAATCCATGTTTCCATGTTTCCATCCCGGGATGAAAAAAACGCGTGACTGTTTTGCAGAAAGAGCATTCCTGTATAAAGAATTCGCTGATCCGGGAGATAAAGGGCTATATTCCCTGAAGATTGAGTATGCTGAAAAGGATAAAGTAAAAGTCTTTGGTGTTCAAAAAAAATCTGGGTTTCTTTTGTAATGAGACGATAGCGATGATGTTGAATGAGAGGCCACAGTTTAGTTTGTTGACGTAAATTTTCGTAAGCCTGATCGGAAATAAACACATCCAAAGCGTAGGATATGGTGCGTAAGCCATCATTTGATTCCCAGGAAGAATCGGTTATGATGAGATGAGTTGGCGACTGGGTAAAATGTTGGCGCAAAGTTGACCACAAGGTGTCATCATACATGGCATTCGTGACAAGTAACCCATGTGTCCCTTCAAGAATTAACGCGTTACCTGTCTCTCCTTGCACGATGTGAAGGCCAGGCTTCCATTGGGCATAAACAAGTTGTGGCATTCTCCACTCCAGATAGGATCTCCTTTTTTGTTGGAGGTTTCCACAACTCATTAACAGCAACAGCAAACTTGAGCCCAAAACAGCCAAACTGAATGTTTTCCAGGGATTGATGTTTTTGTTCAAAGTGTTCATGGCAAAGTTCTCATCATTCTATAAAGCTGAAGTTTTCTTTTGAGACCTAGGACGACGCTTGTAGTGCTTCTTTAAAGTGAACTAAATGTACCAGTAATTGGTTATACGGACAAGAAAGGCCTAAGGCATTGGCTTTTTGAACAACGAACCCATTGATGTAGTCAATTTCTGTCTGAATCCCCTTTTGCAGATCTTGGTACATTGAAGAGTAATTTCCCGAAGTCTTTTCAACAACCTCATAAACGATCTCTTTTAGAGGAGAGGCGCTCAACGGAATATGGAGCCGTTCCATGAGCGATTCAACCTCATGGCAAATAGGTTCTATCATTTGTTTTCCAAAAGGGAAACCTATTAAATCTCCATTGCGACATTGAAGAATTGCGGTTAATGCGTTAATCGCACAATTGATTGCTAATTTGGTCCACAACCGTTGTTGAATTTGGTCATCCCAGGTTGTGTTTAACTCTGTTGACTGAAAGGCTTCCAGTATGGCTTGAGCTTGTGGCGGTGTTACTGAAGAGCTTGGACCAAGCCATGTCATCCCTTTTCCCGCATGAACGACATGAAATCTTGAAAGTTGATAGGCACCATTGGTCGTGCTCCCTACAATCAGAGGCAGATGAGGGTATTCTCGTTGAATCTGTTCGAGGACTCCCATGCCATTTTGTAACAGAACCAGAACTGTATTGGGGGTTAGCGCAGAGTGAATACTTCGTAAGGCGTCTAAGGTATTATAGGCTTTCACGGTAATGAGTAAAAAACGAACAGGAGTATGGACTTGATGCACGGGAATTGCAGGAATCTGGAAAACACGTTGTTGTTGCTCGATTTCAATGCAAATCCTTCCCTTTTTTTGGGTCAGGATTTGTGAAGCTATCTCGTTTTTTAGGAGGAGGGTCACCTTTTGGCCTGAGTGCTTTAAGTAACTCGCCCAAAGAAGCCCCATGGAACCTGCACCTAAGATATACCATTCTGTGACTCCGGAGGGGGACATATTGCTATCCTATTCCTGTTGAAATAATTGGGTGACAATGTTAGAACTACGGGGTATTCATACAATGGATCATAACACGATTCAAGAGTTATTGATTTTAGTGAGCCGCTTTTTGCGTGAGCAAGGGGTGGAACTCCTGAAATCTTATGAATGAACTTAACACCAGATTTTTCGATGCCGGTCTATTTCTTGTCTGACCAATACATATTTCCTCCTCAAGAAAAAGCAGAACCTGACGGGTTGCTGGCTGTGGGGGGGGACCTTTCAAAAAATCGGTTGTTGGAAGCTTATCGCAATGGAATATTTCCTTGGTATGAAGAAGGGCAACCCCTTTTGTGGTGGAGTCCCAATCCTCGCTTGATTCTTGAACCTGATGAGTTAAAAGTTTCAAGAAGTTTGCAAAAAACTATTAAAAAAGCAATTTTCGACGTAAGAATGGACACCGCGTTCGCAAGTGTGATTTCCGCATGTGCTGAGGTTCGAATTCAAAAGAACCAGCGAACCTGGATCACTTCTGCCATGGAAAAAGCATATACGGTTCTTCATGAAGAGGGTTTTGCCCATTCTGTAGAAGCGTGGTTTGGAGATGAACTCGTGGGAGGACTGTATGGTATTTGCCTGGGCAAGTGCTTTTTTGGAGAGTCGATGTTCAGTGTGAAATCAGATGCGTCGAAAGTCGCCTTGGTTGCGCTAGTGGAATATATGAAGCAGTGGGGCGGACACATGATTGACTGTCAAGTAACAACAAGACATTTATTAAGCATGGGAGCCAAGGAGATTTCCCGTAAAGAGTTTTTGAAGCGATTAAAACAGGAAATTGCGTACCCCACAATACAAAGAAAGTGGACCCCTTCATAGAAAGAGATTATGCATACCCCAAAGAAACAAAAGGCTTATAGAATACAACTTTCCGTGTCGCAACTGCTTATTTTGGGAATATTGGGCGGATGCTGCCTGGTCGTCAGCTTTTATTTAGGTTTGGTCACAGGCAAAAGTTTAAGAAATCCTTTGGAGAATGTGTCCATATCACAAAAAGTATCATCCTCTCCAGAAGAATCTCTAAATGTGGAAGATTTGAAATTTTTTGATTTAGGTGATCCCACAGTCAAAACAGAGATTGACCTTCCTAAATTAGAAAAACTTAAGGAGAAGACTCAAAACCTAACGGATCAGACGGAATCCCTGCCTCCGAAAGAAGAGCTGCTTCTTCAAAAAACAAGCACGATTTCCGAGGATTCTGAAGAAAGGGAGACGTCTTCCTCAGAACAACCCAAACCTCAATTATCGATGGAGAACAAACCCGCTTCATCAACGCCTCCAAAAGAAGAAAAACCACCTAAATTACAATCCTTAGCAACAACATCCCCAGAAAAGCAAACGCCAGAGACCCACACGCTCTCTGCTGATGAAAATTATACAGTCCAAGTTTTTTCTTCAAAAAAACGTGCTTCTTCTGAAGGCATACTTAAACTATTAAAGCAAAAAGGATATTCTGAAGCGTTTATTCATACTTATGTTTCAACAAATAATGAGGTCTTATATCGTGTTCGTGTGGGACGGATGAACCAAGCGAAGGCTTCAGTTCTGGCAATTCAACTGAAAAAACTTCAATTTGTAGACTCGGTTCAAGTAACACGAATGTAAGAAATACTCAAAATTTTGCTCAGGGCTGATCATTAATCTTTATTAAGGTACGAATGGAATTGAAAGATACTGCGGTTTCTGTGTTGATTGTTGATGATAGTAGTTCATTTCGACAGATTCTCAGTAGGGTCATTGCGGATATTCCTAATGCAGAATGTGTCGGGATGGCGGCAACAGGAAAGATCGCGCTACGTAAAATACAACGCAGTCAACCGGACCTGGTATTGTTGGATGTGATGATGCCTGAGATGGACGGCGTTGAGACACTTCATCAAATTAAACTTCAGTTTCCAGACGTAGACGCGATCATGATCAGTTCCTACAATATGGAAAATGCAAAAGCGACGATCAGATCTTTGGCGTTAGGCGCACTGGATTTTGTCCCTAAACCTAACGTCGCCTCGGCAACAGAGGGTTTTGCGCTATTACATCAGCAGTTGATGCCCTTCATTCAGATGTTGCAGAAGAAGAAACAAGTTCGCTTGAGCCGAGCTCGACTCGCTGGCGTTTTAGAAGCAAGACACACAGAAACACCAACCTCAGAAAATAAATTCCAGCAATCTTTGTTTTCCAGGGAGCTTAAATCTCAGCAATTTAAAGAGAAAAAAACTGAGATACTGATGCCTCGACGATCAATATTATCAACACTTGGTGCCAAGCGTGTCAAACTCGTCCTCTTCGGCTCTTCAACAGGAGGGCCCAATGCGTTACATCAAGTTTTTTCTTCCATCAAACGCCCCTTACCGTGTCCTGTGATTGTTGTTCAGCATATGCCTGCTCTTTTTACCGAATCTCTTGCTGAACGATTAAACAAGGTTTGTGGGATGCTGGTCACAGAGGCGAAAGATCAAGATATTTTAGAACCGGGACGGGTCTATATTGCGCCTGGGGGAAAACATACGCTGCTCGAAAAAAGAAGAGGCAATATTTATCATCTCGTTACGAATGATGATCCTCCTGTCAATAATTGTAAACCTGCGGTAGATGTGTTGTTTCGTTCAGTGGCACAGTCTTTTGATGAAAAAGTGCTGACTGTGATTATGACAGGTATGGGAAAAGATGGAACAGAAGGAGTGCGTCTTCTTAGATCTCAGGGATTCTCCATTGTTCAGGATGAACTGTCTTCAGTAGTATGGGGAATGCCCGGAAGCGTTTATGAAGAAGGGTTGGCAGATGAAGTATTGCCGCTTGATCAAATTGGCAATCGAGTCATGGGTATTGTTTCTACAGGGATATGAATGCCACTTGTATTCCATGTACTTCCAAGGTTAGCCGAAAATACGTCCGATTACTGATCAAGAATTTCAAAAATTTAGAGAACTCATCATTTCCCTTTGCGGCATTGTTATCAGTGATGATCGAAAGTATTTCATTGAAACGCGTCTGATGGAGTTAGGCCAAGAACTCGGTGTTCAAACCTTGGATGAACTTCGTCGCAAGCTGAAAATCAGCGCACTGAGTAAATGGCCTCGGGTTATCGATCTGATCACAACCGACGAAACTCAATGGTTTCGGGATGATTCATGTTGGAACACCTTAGAAAAGAAAATTTTTCCTCAACTGTTTCATTATCTGGACCAGGGTGTGCCTGAAATTCATATCTGGTCCGCAGGATGTTCCACAGGTCAAGAATCTTACTCCCTAGCCATTCTCCTCGATGAATTACGCAAAAAACATAGTCGACGATTCTATTTTGAGCGATTTTTTATTTTGGCAACGGATATCTCTGTTACCGCTCTTTCTACAGCACAATCCGGAGTTTATGACACCTTCAATATGAAACGTGGACTGTCTCCCCATAGAAAAAAACTGTACTTCACACAAGACGGAAATCAGTGGAAAATAAACGACGCCATCCAAAAACGTGTGACCTTTCGACAACTCAATCTCATTGAACACGCTGAACATCCTCAAGATTTTCACTTAATTTTGTGCCGAAATGTAGCAATTTATTTTGCACCAAATACCCGTCAAGCTTTATTTTCACAAATATCTGAACATTTGCCCAAAGAAGGCGTCCTTATATTGGGCTCAACCGAGTCTCTGCTGGGGTATTCTGAAGGTTTCCAGAGTCAAGAGTTTGAGAATGCCACTTATTACCAAAAAAAATGAAGATTATGACTAGGTCGTCCAAAACATGTCTTTTTGACGTGAATTTTTTGCTTACTTTTTTTGCCCTCAAAAAAATTGGAGGAAACTCACAGAAAATAAGGGTTCGTGAGCCATTCTTGCATGTCCATTTTTTGAGCAAGCTATTTTGGCCGATTTAGACGACCTAGATTATGACTATAGCTTAACTGAGAAAATGAAGTTCAGTACAAAGCTTGCATGAAATGGGAGTGGTTGTATCCATTTTTTATTAAATCATAACACCTTGAAAGGAGTATCACATGAAAAAGATCTTAACCATTGGACTAATAGGACTGACTTTATTAGTTTTTCCTACATTCGTATTTGCAGATTTTATGTCGGTCAGTGCGGATCTACCAGTATCTTATTCGCCATCAGGGGATGCTGAAGTAGACGGAATGCCTACAGGCATCAAATTGGGTGTGAGTTTTGTTGTTATTCCTGTTGGAGTTGGCTTTGAAAACTATACGGTTAAATATAAAGGAGACAGTAATCAAACAGTTACAATGTATGACCTTTTCTTCAACCTTCCTATCCCGGTCATTAACATTGCCGCAGGTGTTGGGTTTGGGAATGCCTCACTAGATGTTGCGGGAGCAGAGGATACGTCATTATACCAAGTGTTTGCATCACTCGGATACAACATTATCCCCTTGCTCGATATACATGTTGGCTTGCACAACATCAGCGCCACAGACTCTGAGAATTCTGATGCAGGAGCAACAATGATTTCAATGGGAGTGAAGGTAGGATTTTAGATAAGGGAGAAGGCTTCCTTCTTTTTCAGAAGGAAGCACACTAGGAAAGTTTAACCTTCATAAAAAGAGCGAAGGTATTTGCTTCGAATAGGATGTCGTAGTTTCTGAAGTGCTTTTGCTTCAATTTGGCGAATACGTTCTCGAGTCACATCAAAATCCTGCCCTACTTCCTCTAAGGTATGATCCCGATTTTCATCGATTCCAAATCGCATCCGTACTACTTTTTCTTCTCTTGGCGTCAGCGTTCCTAAGGCATGACGGGTCAACTCGGACAAGTTGGAAAAGGCGGTCGCATCACCTGGGTTTCTAATTTTATCATCTGCGATAAAATCCTGAAGATGCGAATCTTCATCACTTCCAATAGGAGTTTCCAATGAAATCGGCTCTTTGGTGATTTCAAGAATCCTTCGTACTTTACTCAGAGGCATCTTCATCTTCTTAGCGAGTTCTTCAGGTGTCGGCGTCCTTCCAAATTCCTGAACGAGCTCTCTGGATGTTCGTGCTACTTTGTTGATGGTTTCAATCATGTGGACAGGAATTCTGATCGTTTTTGCCTGATCCGCAATACCACGGGTAATTGCTTGCCGTATCCACCAAGTTGCATAGGTTGAAAATTTGTACCCTCGACGATATTCGAATTTATCAACCGCTTTCATCAGCCCAATATTTCCTTCCTGGATCAAATCCAAAAACTGCAATCCACGATTAGTATACTTTTTAGCGATACTGATCACCAATCGAAGGTTTGCTTCAATCAATTGACTTTTTGCCCGCTTCACTTTCCGATTTTCGACATTAAGCCGTTTGACTTCTTTTTTAAAATCTTCCCGAGTCAGAGCCGTACGAGCAATCATAGAATCAATACGACTGCGACAGGACTGTGTCTTCTCATAAATACGTCGAGCAATATTAAAGCGATAGCCCGTTTCCTCTACAATCCTGTTGGCAATGATTTTTTTTTCTTTTTCTGATTTAGCGCCAAACCACTGAACAAAGAGTTCATCGGCCCTGTCTAAAGCAATCCGCATATCTTTGGAATACTTTCCTAGCTGGCGGATAGTTAAATCAATTTTCTCTTTGTGCTTTAACATCACTAAGCACATCGTATCAATCTGTTGAGAGTTAAAGTTGATACCTTGAACTACAATTCGAAGTTCATCTCGATGCATCGCAACTTTTTTTTGCTGTGCCGCACTTAAATTTTCGCCACCAGCTTGTATCTTTTGCATGGCCGTATAGTGGTCTTTCACTTTTTCCAAAGACTCAAGGATTCTAACGGCCGCAATCTCTTCGTCCTCTATCACATTATCTTCCTCATCAAGTCCAGAAACAATGTGCATCGCACGAATTTTATTCAACTTTAGCTTTTTGGAAAGGTCAATGAGGTAGTTGATGATCAGATTGGAGTTTGAGAAAATTTCGATCAACGCAAACTGTCCTTCTTCTATTTTTTTTGCAACTTCTACTTCACCTTCTCTGGTTAACAACGAAATATTCCCCATTTCTCGAAGATACATACGGACGGGATCATCAGTTGTCGTGTCCGCTTCTGGCTCAAGATTCAGCTCTTCTTTGATGCTGTTCTCGGTAATGGTGTCATCACTAATGTCAGAAATATCCTCCCGTTTGTTCAAACTGATGTTTTTGGAAGAATCCATAACCTCAATATCAATATCTGCAAGGATATTGAGTATACGTTCAAGTTGATCACTATTATGAGTGTCTAATACGAGATGTGTATTAATTTCATCTAAAGTGACGAACCCTTTTTCTCGCCCTTCCGCAATCAGTTCTTTAATTAAAACAGTATAGTTCTTAGGAACCTCTTGTGAAATCATGGTGCTCATCATATTCATAGGTACTCCCCTATTATGTAAATAAGTAGGAACTCGTTAATTATCAACCATCGACTATTCATGAAACATTTTCAACCAAGGCTCTGGAACATGGACTTCTTTTCTTTTGCGCTTCTCGAGCGATCACTCTAATGAATATCAAGTGTGTTCCTGATGATTTTACAGCAAATAAGATCATCTGTCTCAGCCTGTTTAAAACAAGTCATGATGGCACTTTTATATCCTCCTTGTCAACCAATTTTTTGTGCGCTTGCACAATGCAAATATCAATACACTGTAAATATTAAGGTTTTTACTTTCGCGTCCGCTTATGGGTTTTTTGCATTTGCGAAATATTTTGTGATTTTTGTAAAACATGTGAATTTACGCTCTGTCTTATTGACTGGACTTTGAACATTTTTAAAGAATTAAGCCACATTGAGTAGCTGATTAATCAAGTATGGTGGACCCCATTGTCAAGACCACTTTTCATAAAATTTAAGGTGTATTAGATTTATAGTTCCCCCTCATTGTACAAACAATTTTTTAATTTTTTA
>JBBCAX010000077.1:0-41571 GCA_051382335.1 Deltaproteobacteria bacterium TL4 | reverse complement strand
ACATGGGGAACTCCTCCTAAAAAGTTTGTTTTGTTTGTACACAAACAGACTATTAGATTGTTCCTCATGTTTCAGGTCATTTCTGATTTTTTTGTTTTACACTGCTACAAATTTGGCGAAGGTATTGACAATCCTTTCCTAATGACACCTACATCTCTGCGTTCACACACTTGTCGATTTTATGCTCCCCGATTTTCCATTATGACGAAATAATCGGCCTTTTATATTTTGAAAATCAGCATTTCAACAGTGCTTTCAATGCCGAACATTCAAAAATGATTGACTCTTTGTCTCCGCATATCGGAATTTCCATTGAAAAGTCCCGGTTATATACCAATCTTTACCAAGAAGTATTTGAACGAAACAAAACAGAAAAACAATTGACCCAAAGTGAAGACAAATATAAAATACTCATTGAAAACCTTCCTCAAAAAAATTTTTATAAAGATAGAAACTTAACTTATGTCTCCTGTAACCAAGCTTTCGCCAAAGACTTATCCATTTCTGCTCACGAAATCGCTGGTAATAACGACTATCACTTTTTTCCTAGAGAACTTGCTAATAAATATCGTAATGATGACAAACGCATTATTGAAACAGGGGTTTCTCAGGAAATCGAAGAAAATTATAGAATTAATGGAATCGATTATGTTGTTTCAACTATTAAAGTCCCTGTAAAAGATGAAAATGGAAAAGTTCAAGGTGTACTAGGTATTTTCTGGGATATTACTGAGAAAAAGAAAGAGGAAAAAGAAAAAAAAGAACTGGAAAAACAATTGTTTCATGCACAGAAAATGGAAGCCCTTGGAACCTTTGTTGCTGGAATTGCTCATGAGTTCAACAATATTATTGGTATTATAAGCGGTCATGCTGACTTGTGTCTGACGTATATATCTCCGAAACAAGAGGAATACAAATTTATTGAAACGATTCAAAAAAATTGTGAACGTAGCACCATCATTGTGAAAAATTTATTAACATTTAGCAGATCTTCAGCTGTTGAGCGAACCCCACTACAGGTTGGACCTCTAATAGAAGAAACTTGTAAAATGATGAGAGCCATCATTCCCTCTCATATTGAAATTCAAACACAAATCTCTTCAGAACTTCCGATGGTGAACGGCAATGCGACTGAAATCCACCAAGTTATGGTTAATTTGTGTACCAACGCTTATCATGCGATTTCAGAAACAGAAGGGAAAATTGAAATTAAAATAGAACATCTTTCAGCCTTAAACGGAGGCTTCGCTTCTGCAAACGGTGTGGTCAGGATCCAGGTTAAAGACACAGGATGTGGTATTTCCAAGGAAATTCAGCCAAAAATATTTACTCCTTTTTTTACCACTAAAGAAGTAAAAAAAGGGACAGGGTTAGGACTATCATTAGTTTATGGTATTGTACAATCACATCAGGGCTCTATTGAAGTGCAAAGTGGCCAAGGAAAAGGAACTTCATTTCAGATTGATCTTCCTGCACTAGCCAACGTTTGCGTTAAGGGCGACAGACCATGAACTTCGGAAAAACCAACCTGCTACGTCCCACCTATTCAGGACCACCTATTCCAATTTCTAATATTCCCGCACCTTGGATTCCCTTATTCTTGAGCATTTGAAGGGCTTCATTGGCTTTTTCAAGAGGAAAAGCTGTGGTCTGAGCAATGACTGGAATTTTTGCGGCGACTTTCAATAACGCCTCGCCATCAGCACGGGTATTCGCTGTCACACTTTTGATGTTTTTTTCGTAAAACAGACAAGCTTCATATTCCATTGATGGGGTAGGCGTCATATAAATACCTGCCAGGGCCAGCGTTCCGCCTTTAACCAAATGCTTGAGTGCGATGGGAATTAATTCCCCGGAAGGAGCAAAGATAATAGCTGAATTAACGGAAGAAGGAAGCTGGTCCGCATCTTCTCCTGCCCATCGGGCACCCATCTCTCTGGCCAAGAGTTGGTGTTCTGGATTACGTGTCACCACATAAACTTCACACTGCCAATACTGAGCAACTTGGATCGCAATATGTGCTGAGGCTCCGAATCCATACACTCCTAACTTGTCTCCGGGGCAAAGGGCACTTCTTTTTAAAGCACGATAACCAATGATCCCTGCACATAATAAGGGCGCTGCTTGTTGATCTGTGAAAATCGCTGGAATGGCATAGACGAAAGACTCTGGAGCAACACAATATTCAGCGTATCCGCCATGAACATGCCAACCCGTATAGGTTGAATGCTCACATAAATTTTCCTGTTGATGGGTGCAATACTCACAGACTTGACATGTTGAGTTCAACCAGGCGATTCCCACTCTGTCCCCTACGGAGAAACGTGAACATCCCGCTCCATTTTGTTCAACAACACCCACGACTTGATGTCCTGGAATGATAAAAGGAACCACAGGTTGCAATTCTCCTTCGACTACGTGTAAGTCGGTACGGCATATCGCACAAACCCTGACCTTCACCAAAATTTCCCCGGGTTTGGGCTCAGGGACAGGAATATCCCTTAGTTTTAAGGGAAAAACATCAATAGGCTGAGGATTTTCCAAAACCATCGCTTTCATGAATGTCCTCTCACCTTATTGAAGTTTTGGAGGTTCTATTGGAGTTTCCCTTGGTGCGGGAGGCGTTAAGACAGGGATTTCGGTATGATAGTAAGCAAGCGTTTCCGTTCCTCCGACTTCTTTCACTTTAAAATCAATACGAACGGTATTGGCCTCCTCACGAGGATGTAATTCCAAGGGAACCTTAGCCTCAATATCCCTTCCAGATAAAATCCAATGATACTGTAGAGGAAAATTTTGCGGAAGTTGAGCGTTCCATACATCAACTTGAACACGAACCAGGCGAGCTTGAATATCTGGATTGACAATCTTGTAGAACAGGATTCCAATGAGTGCGTTTTCCAATGATTTTTCGTCCGTGGAACGTTCAGCGGTCGCAATAAAACTGAGTCGTGTTACCAATAATCGGGTACTGGCGGGAACACGGTAACGCCAGTAAATCCGCTCCAATGCGCCGATCCAGACCTTTCTTTGGAAAGGAGGATCTGTTTGGATAAAGTTCTGGAGTAGTAAATCTATATCTTGGGGATCGCCGAGGACTCCCAACAGAAACGCGATACGCCAATGGAAGGATGAATATTGGGGTTCAGTCAGGGATTCTCTTAAAACAGGCAATGACCATTGAGGAAACAGGAGCAAGGTTTGGGTTGCTTCATAACGGTTTGCCAGATCCATATCTCCCAGCATGGGTAACCAGTGAGAGCGGAGGTCATATTGAATCAGACTTTCAAAATGTGCTTCGACCTCAGAACTCATGAGAGTGAGGTGAATACACAAAACGATTATCATCATTTGAACAGTTTTCATTAATTGAAACTCAACAATGGACACACAGTGAAGTTCTTGTCTGTTCGAGTAGTGCCTTAATAGGTATCATCACAAAATGGGTGTTAGCTGTTAGGGAGCAGTGTCGGCTTTATAAAAAACCAGCCCTAATCCTCGGGACGGAATCTGCGGCTACCACTTTTTGCGGCTACCACTTTTCTAGGTTGCAGTTATTTAAGCGAATATCCATAGTACCCAACTAGTAACAGCCAATTAGGCGACCAAACGGAACTGGTGTTTTTACAAAATCAGAAGATGTTACGTAGTCTCCTGTTAATACCCACCCTAGCTTTTATGAACAGTATGTCATCAACGTTAACACCTGAAGCAAAAAAACTGATACTAGAGATCCACGAAGAATATGAGTCCCTTGTACCTACTTTGAGAAACGAATTCCCTTATACGGAAGCACTCCTTAAAATTCAAATGCAAGTCCTGGATGATGGAAATCCACAAATTCTAAGAGAAGCCTTTGAAAAACTGAAAAGGTCTGCGGAGAGAGAACCTTCTCTTTTTGAAGACCCACCCTCTCTGGAAGAGCCTTCTCTCTTTATAGATCCTGAGTAAGCCTAAAATTCAGTTTTGAGGTGACGTTCAAGCGTTTATTATCCAAGGAAACTGAGCTACTCGGGTACCGCTTTTTGCAGACAACGCCCAACGGACCCCGGCTCACAAACAATGCCGTTTTCCCAGATTGCGTCTTCCAGCAGAGTCCCTTTAAGCACGGTATCTTTGAGCTTTGCACGCTTTAAATTTGATTTTCTCAAGTCAACCAGTGTCAGATTTGTGTCCGTTAAATTGGCACCCTCCAGATTGATATTGCTGAGTGTTGCGCCCGTTAAGTCGGCGCTCGCAAAATCAATGTCCTTTAAGAGCGAGTCTTGAAAATGAGCCCCTTGAAGTTTTGCTCCGGTCAAGTCGGCACCCGTCAGAATTACGTCCTGGAAGTGAACACCTGTGAAATTCGCACCCTGCAATTTGGCTTCGGTCATATTCGCCTTGAACAATCGTACTCCTTGAAAAGCCGCGTTTTGCGCCTTGATACCGCGCATATCTGTCAATTCAAGATTGGCACCTTCAATAATGGCGCTATTCAAAACGGCCAAATACAAACTGGCATTTTTTAGATTGGCGTCAGAAAGATTTGCTTTTTCCAAATCTGCCAGGGTCAAATCGGCCCGGGAAAGGTTGGTACCGATCAGGTTGGCTTTATAGAGGTTGGCTCTTTTTAAGATGGACTCTGTTAAATCAGCCCTGTTCAAGTTCGCTTGGAGCAGTTTTGCCATCTCCAAATTGGCTTTGCTCAAAACAGCACCTTCCAACAGGCAGTCTTCCATGATGGATCGCGTGAGATCCGCCTCATGAAGATTGGCCTGACTCAGATTCGCTCCTGTTAAATTGACCCGTTTTAAAGAGGCGCCTTCCAACTGCACTGTTTGAAGATTACACTCAATACACTCGCCTTCTATTTTCAGTGTATCAACATTATAGGAAAGACATCCGGCCAAAACCAGGATCACCGCCATCACTCCTGTGATCCCCATTACTTTGACTGAGGTGACGAACACCTCACCCCCAGGTGACGTGTCTCGCGTATCCATATGAGTGAACGTCTTTAACAACAGCATATCAAAATTATGAGTTTTCAGGTTCTTTGTCATTTTTAGTAAACAACTCAAAGAATTCAGGCGCCCCTTGACTCAGCTTTTGCTTCATGGGGTGGATGAGGTACATGTTCCCAAGCATACGTTTCTGAATTTCTTGAACAACCTTAGTGTGAGACTCTGTTGGATGAAGATCCAGTAATTCAAAGGAAGGTGTTTTTTGGGGTGGAGGGCATGTTTCTATGGACAAGGAATGTTTTTCACATATTTTTTGAAGTAAATCTGCTAACTGAACTTTAACCATATCTCTCCCTTTCTATCGTTCACACTCGTCTGCGCAGCTCAGCCTTGCAGACTAATAAACAAGACCTAAATTTTTACGAGAAGAAATCCTGGCCCAATTTCTTTCCAAACAGCACAGACTCCCAGTAAATCATAGTGATGAACAGGAAAAGACTGGTGAGGAAAGGCCTTCGGATATGAATATTTTGCCACGGTTTTTCTCTGAAATTTTTTGGTAAGACAGCATCACCAAGAGAGTGCTCACAGATTAATGACCCAAAACGATTGTGTGCCAGTTCATTTTCAAAAGCATTCATCCTCAGTGAAACTTCCATTTAAAGGCCTGAGGCACAAGTTTAAGACTAACCAGTTTCTATCTTCATAACTTATTGCCATAAATGACAAAGTACAATGAATCATTGCATGATAACTTTTATTAGAATTAATTCAAGGTTAAACTCGATTGTCCTGATATATTTTCAAATTTGAGGCTGTCTTCGCAGGTACTTGCAAGGAGACTCCAGAGTCTTACAGCTCGTGACGTAGCGTTCCGTCATATCAAGTTCGAGTTTCTAAAACAGACCGAGCATGGGAAAGCGGGATTCCGTGGCAGAATCAGGGAACCAGAAGCGATTTGAGTAAACGCTCACATCAATTCCTCAGTTTTGGCAAGTGCGTGCTTTTCAAGGGAAACTAGATGGGGACGAAGCTTTTGACCATGGAGCCGACAATCAGGTGCCAGCCGTCAACTAAAACGAACAGCATTAACTTAAAAGGAAGAGAGATCATAATTGGAGGAAGCATCATCATCCCCATTGCCATCAAGATTGCGGAAACAACCATATCGATCACCAAGAAAGGGATGTATAAGATGAAACCAATTTGAAAAGCGGTTTTTAGCTCGCTGATAATAAAGGAAGGAATCATGATCCAGATGGGGACATCATCAATATTTTTGGGACGTGGAATTTTTGCGATACGCACGAAAAGCGCTAAATCTTTTTCGCGAGTATATTGCCGCATAAATCGTTTCAAAGGAATCGCCGCACGATCAAAGAATACTTGTTGGGTTAATTGATTGTCCATATAAGGTTTCAAAGAAGTCCGGTTGACTTCATCCCAAACGGGCATCATCACAAAAAGTGTCAGAAAGAGCGAGAGTCCAATAATGATTTGATTGGAAGGGGTTTGCGGCGTTCCAATAGCTTGCCTTAAAAAAGAAAAGACAATGACAAAGCGGGTAAAAGAGGTGGTCATGATAAAAATTGCCGGAGCAAACGTAAGGACTGTGAGCAAAAATACGATTTGAAGGGTTGAGGAGATCTGTTGCGGTGTTGTCGCCGTATCTACAGAAATATTAATCCCCGGTATCGGAGTTTGCGCATAAGACAAGTTTCCCTCTCCTACCAACATTCCCAGGAAAATAAATAATCCCAAGATGACAATTCCTTTGGTTTCTCTGCTTTTCATTTTTTTACCTACGACCTCATTGATCCCGTTTAAGGAACAGACTCTTCTCTCAAGAGCTGAAAACGTCTGCCTTATTTAATAGGTTTCAACGATTTTAATTTACTGGTTAATGTCCGGGAAAAATTCAACATTTTGGGATCCCCCAATAACTCTTGTTCCTCCACTTTGTTCTGTTCCGGAAAAGGTGCTTGTATTGGTGTTTTGAACGTTGTTGCAGGGGGGGCCTCCGGGGATTCCAGCTTTGATTTTTCTGGGTTTTCTTGTAATGAAGAGGGGGCCGTTGAGGTTTTTTGCTTTGGAGTCCTCGGAGGGGGATAGTCTTTTGAAGATTCGGATTGTCGGATTTTTTCAGATTGTTTTCTTACTTTTTCTAAGGTGGACCAAAAATTCGCACGAGTTTGATCGACACTCATTCTGATTTGATCTTCTGTAATTTCTACATTTTCCAAAAAGGATTGATCCTTCGGATCCTTGATTTCAGTAAGGAAATTAATGGATGTCAAGGTGATCCCCAAGGCAAACAAACGCTTGTTAATTTCAACCACAATAATTTTTTGTTTTGGGCCCACATAAAACGAAGAAACCAAATTGATCGCAACTCTTCCTTGTAAAGAAGGGAGTCTGCCTGCCAAAAATCGATTATAAACAAAGGCCACAATGTAAATCAGGATCAAGACTAATAACAACGCCAAAATCAGACTGATAGTGCTCATCATCCAGTCTTGAGGAGGTAGCGCGTTACCGGCCTGAGTTGTTGCTTCATTTAAAGTTTGAGAAAAAACATCATCTTGTTGTGCAAAGGTTGCGGGAAGGCCCTCTTTTTCCAGGAGTCTCTGGCTAAGGTCTTGATCCAGTTTGGCTTTTGGTGTAGAAATCGCAGATGCTTCTTTAAGCGAAGCGGCCCTGTCAAAATCAAAGCTCAAAGTGTTTTGATCCCGTTGAACCGAGTAATAGTCTTCAACCAGGGCTTTAGCGGAGTGAAATACCAGCGTGATTAAAACGGAATCCTTCCCTTGTCTTAGGCGAATCAGCTTTACCAAGGAGTTTTCTTTCGACTGTAGCGAATGACTCAGGGAAGGATCTGCAGACGTCGACATCAGTCGAATATAGACCAGTCCAGGGTCAAAATTGAGGATGGGTTCTTCGGCAAAAGGTTGTTGGAATACCAACGTCAACCGATCATATTGATTCACAGAAGAAAGGCGTACTTCTTTCAAAAGGTAATTGAGTGGCGCGGCGGCAACATACGAAACGGAATACCCCCAACACAGCAACAGCAACAGCAATTTGGATACAGGGGATCGGAATACATTCATGGCCACTTTTTCTTCCGAAGCTTATAGTGCGGCAAATCGGTCGTCTGGACTCACAATATCGGTAATGCGTATTGCAAATTTATCATTAATGACAACCACTTCTCCACGGGCTACCAGCTTATCGTTGATACGGATGTCTAAAGGTTGTCCGATGGTGGTATTGAGTTCTATGATTGATTCTTCATTCAATCCCAGTAGATCTTCAATCATCATACGGGTTCGTCCAACTTCCACAGAAATCTGTAGAAGAACATCCAGTAAAAAATCAATATCGAGAGCACCATCCAATACAGGTTTGGGCGCTACGGCCACACCTCTATCAGGCGCAGCATCAGGTTCTTCATTGCCAGGCTGTTTGGCCGCTTCCGCAAGAATCGCCTGCTTATTTGCTTTTAATTCTTCTTCGACATCAGACCAATCCAGATCATCCAAATTGTCAAAAGACTCAAAATCATCGTCCGCCATATTCTCCTTTGAGCTTGATCGGTAAGTTTATTGACGATAAAACTCAGATATTAAAATTTTCTTCACAGGCGTTTTATCTTCCCAACCAGGTAAATTAGGAAAGAGTGAGTTGATTTTATTCACCAAATCACGTCGAAGTAAAAGCCGGGTTCTGGGGTTTCTTAATTCTTTTGATGTCAAAATTTGTAGCTGTGTGATTATAATGTCCATTACAAGCGGCACACGAGGTTCAAGCCACAGTTTAGGCGCAACCTCTGCGAACACCAATTGAATCGTCGTTTTCAAATAATATTTGCCATCCGCCAAATTAACAATAAAGGTTCCTAACGCCAAGTATACGGGTGATTCAATCGGGGGTGGCCCCTCTCTAATAATTTCGGGTTTTTCCTTCTCGTCCTGAGTCAGCAAATAAAAGGCACCTCCGGCAAGACCGAGGAGTAATAAAAGGAGAATAATCCATTTTGCTTTTCCGCCACCTTCGTTACCTTCTTCATCCATAATTTTCCATCAATGAGAGACAGCGCTTTCAAGGAGGTCTCAGGGGATACTCATTGAACGTAAAATTCGGTAAATAACACTTTTTTTATGGGTTCCGGATCTTCCCATGCCGGCTTTTTCGGAAAAAGCTTATTGATTTCCGTGATCAGTTTCAACTTCAATTCCGCAATAGCCTCCGCTTGTTTGATATCTTCAGTGGATAAATCCTTTAAAACTGAAATAGTGACATCAACCACTTCATCAATGCGCCCTGTCAAGTACGCATGTGCCAAGGGTTCGCTCATCATCAGTTTAATATGAGTCTTTAGATAACGTCTCCCATCCTTTAAATTAATGACCCTGGACTGTAGATCTAGAAATAAGGGGGCCGCAAGAGGTTCTGCTGAAGAACTGATCTTTTCCTCAACTTTTGTAACTTCGTCCTCACTCCCTTTCATCATAAAAAACGCAACGACAGCGCCGACAATGATGAGAATAATAACGGCAACAATAATGATAATTACCTTCTTACTACCACCACCTCCGCCTTCACCCTGTCCATCGTCCTCATCTGCCATTTTTAACTCCTATCTCCCAGGTTGTAAATTCAAATAAATACTCCTTTTTCTTTTTGATTCGATGAGTGTGAACTGACAATTCCCGAATAAAAAGCTGAATGGCCGATAGGTATCAGGAGGTCTTGCTATAATCAAGACGTCTCCGGCAAGCCCATTGCGTCATTCTTGTCCGAACACAGTACACTCATTCATCAGAAGGTCATTTTAATCACTTTTCATAACCTTGCAACTTATAACTTGACGCCATGACGATTAATGACGAGAAGCAATCCAGAATTTAGGTGCTCCGGTGTAATAAAGTGCAGGGTAGCGTCTTTTCGCAATTTGACTCATCGCAAGAAATCTGGGAACATAGTCCTGAGTTTCCTGTCTCAGTCTCATTTGCCAAAAATTCCACGTTCGTTGACGTTTCATTTCCCGTGAAATGTAGCCTGGTCCCCCATTGTAGGCGGCTAAAGCCAGTTCCCAATTATAATTATACCGTAACCCCAAATTATCAAGATATCGTGCCGCGGCATGGGTAGACTTGCGCCAATCCAACCGGTCATCCCAAAGCCATCCGACGATGAGTCCATAGTCTTTGGCCGTTTCTTTGGTGAATTGCCACATTCCTACAGCGTGTCCTGAATTAGCATCAGGCTTAAATCCAGATTCCACCAAGGGCAGGTACACTAATTCGGGAGGCAGATTATACTTGCGGAAAACTTTATGAATGTAAGGAAGATAACTTTGGGCCCTTTCCAGAGCATACTTAACGTGGGTTCCTGAACGGTATTGCTTTAAGTGTTGATCGATTCGATGATTATTCAGCGTCCAGGTTTCTCGTTTGTTATCTTTAATCTTGGACATCGCAGGTTGAGAAGAACTACAGGCCTGCAGTGATAAAGTGAGCGTCATGACAAAAATAACAGTTTGAAAAGAAATGATGTTGTTAGCACTCATAAACGACACTTATTAAAATAAAGGATTGAAGAGGTTAGTCATAATGATGTTCCTCAAGAGTATGGCAACAATAGCTTTGACCTGGATATTTTTTCATTAACTCGGTTGCAGCGCGGGTTTGGAGATCTGGTGTTTCAAATACCCCAAAAACCGCGGAACCACTCCCGCTGGTCAATGCACCGACTGCGCCATTTTTGAGTAATTCCGCTTTGATTTGAGGCAACTCTGGAAAATCACGAAACAGCGTTTGTTCAAACTGATTGTATAAATTATGAGTCAAATCCGCCAAGGTCTGAATGCTGGGAAAAGAGTGACGGAATTCAGGACGACAGTGACGATAAGCGTCTGCGGTTGCGATGGAAAATGAAGGTTTGACAATGATGAGTGGGAAATGAGGGTAAGGGTCCAGCAAGTGGATGATTTCGCCCCGGCCTTGGATTTCACAAGGTGCGGGCTTAATAAAAAAGGGGACGTCGGACCCTAGTTTTGAGGCCATGGAGCAGAGTTCTTCCCTGGAAAAGGGAGCCCCAAAATAACGATTTAAAGCCACTAACATCCCTGCGGCATTGCCACTTCCACCACCGAGTCCCGCGCCTATCGGTATTTGCTTGTCTAAAACGATATCCAGGTGAACGGACACACAGGCTTTTTGTTCAAAGAGACGAGCGGCTCTAACAATTAAATTGTCTTCAAGCTTACCCCCAATATTGAGGCCTTCCACATGAAAATGAATTCCCCGCTGTGCATTGGGTGTTAGCGTCAGAGTATCAAACAGGGAAACCGGAACCATGTGCAGATACAATTCATGAAAGCCGTCTTCCCTTTTATTCAGGATATAAAGCTGTGTGTTTATTTTCGCGGGCGTTTTGATTTGCATGAAAACCTTCGTCGCTCTGGTGTTTGACTATAAAATTTTCTTACTCTTTAGTAAGGGAATCAGGAACTCACAGGCCCATGGATAGTCTTTGGTTTCGCAGTAAAGATTCTTTAAATTCGCTTTTTGCGGATATTGTTCCAAGAGCAAAGAAACGTCCTGTACAGGCCGATAAACGACTTCACCCATAATTTTGTTTTTAATATACAGTGGCGAGGTTTCTTTCGAGACACCTTCTGAATATTTGGAAAGATAGCCTGTTGATTGCAAAAATAAATAATCCACACCCTTTTTTTTCAAAAGAGCCAGCATCTCTTGTTCCAATTCAGGAGGATGGTAATGTTCAAACCGAAACAGACGTTTGGCGGTCTGACGGAAAACAATACGCGAGGCCCATTTTTTGTCTCTCATTTCCCATAAGGCTGAATTCACGGTATCATCACGAACCGCCAAAAAATTACTTAAGGTTCCGGTGAGGCTAATATCAATTTCCTGGTCTTTAAACGCTTGTTGAAGATAATAATCAAAGGGGAGCAGTGTTTTATGGAAATAGACCTGTAGAAACATATGCAAACGCGCGAGTAAATAGTTTTCATAAGTATAGAGCGCGTTTTGATCCAAAACCTGCATGATGCCTTCTTCTGTCTGAACACAGGAGAGTCCTTGAATCATTCGATCCATATCATATTTTCCATAATTCACCCCCACATGATAAGAATCCCGGAGTAAGTAATCCATCCGATCCGCGTCAATTTCCCCACTAATGATATTTTTCAAAAGAGGATGGATGTTTAACGAATTATCCGAAGCCTGACGAACCCTTTGATGGAAGGCCTCTGAGGGGCGGATGGAAGAATCAATCAGGGAACAAACATCCTGAGCTTCATCACTGGAAAGCAATGGGGGGCTATTGGAAAACGCGTAAACAATGGCGATCGAATAGTCTTCATGGGTCGCTTGACATTCAAAATCGCTGTGTTTGTACCAGTCCACAGGTAACTCAAGTTTATTCTTTAGGGGAAGTATGGTTTCTGACGCATGGGAATAGGGAGAGTGTCCTGTATCATGGAGAAGTGCGGCAATTCTTAGAATGTGACGGTAATATCGCAATACCTCAGGATGAAAATATTCGTTAAACCATTTCTGGTTTTCCTGAACAATATGATCGAAAAGGCAACCTGCCAGGTGCATCACCCCTAAAGAATGTTCAAAACGACTGTGTGTTGCGCCTGAATACACATAACTTGCAAACCCCAGTTGAGTAATATGTCTCAACCGTTGAAAAAAGGGATGGTCAATAATATCACATTCCCTTTGATTAAACCGAATACTCCCATGTATGGGACAACGTACCTCATAAATGGGCTCTAATTTTGATGAATCCATAGTAATATTTAAATTTGGTGTTGAAAGGGAGACGCTCTTTCAGGTATCATGTCATAGTTGAACTTGATTCACTCCATTACGAGATGAATAAAGTGCTTCAGATTCCACTTAAAGTGATAAGCAAGGGATACACCAGAAACCAAAGGAGCAAAGAAAATGAAGCTTTCGATCGAATATTGCGGGATGTGAAACTATCTGCCGCAAGCAACCAGTTTGGCTGCGAACTTACAAAAACACTACGGCGTCAAAGCGACCTTGATTCCTGGGAACAGAGGCGATTTTGAGATCAAGGTGAATGGAAAATTGGTTTTTTCAAAAAGGGAACTGGGACGGTTTCCCGAAGACGATGAGGAAGTAATTCAGAAAATTGATCAAAGAGGTCAGGCTGAGTAGGATCCCGCCTACCTCATTCAGAAGAGGTCTTACTCTGGGTGAGCCTGTTCTTTCCCTACACAACAGAGCAAGCTCTTGAGACTTTTCGGCTTTTTTAGAAATCCGCTTTTTGTGCTGCTCGTAATTCCCGCTTTAAATCCTTGTTGCGTTGTTTTTCAGCAGCTTCCCTCTTCAACGTTTTGGCAATGGACGGTTTTAGGTAGTACTTGCGTTTTTTGATTTCCTTGAACAACCCTTCACGAATCAAGGTCCGTTTCAGTTGCATCATTGCTTTTGCGACATTGCCATCTTTGACGTCGATCGTTACTGGCATAGGCTCTTTCTCTGATTAAAAGTTATAGGTTTATAAATGGGAAAATCTATTTTTAACTGGAACCGGCTCTTCTAGCACATTTTTTCACGGATTACAATTTTAAAATCAGAGAGCTCGGATGTTCTTCTTCAGCAACTCCGCAAGTTTAAAGGATCAACGTTTTCGCGGTTGGACTCTTGCTCTTAACGTAAGCGCAGGAAGTCCGCTTGGGATGAAGTGTGTCTGAGTTATCACGAAGATCTTGAGAAATATAGAATTACGAGTAACTATAGGGCCTCAATAAGCTGTCTGGTCAGTTTAGAATTGATGAATAGAATTTTGGAAAGAAGTGTAAACTATGGGTGTTAAAATATTAATCTTTGGTATTGGATCGTTTGCTCACTCCATGATGCATATTTTGAAAGCAGAGGGGGCCGAGGTAGGGTGTTTTCTGACGCGGGATTATGGACATTATGGAGCGTCTCTGGAGGGCCCGATCTGGCATGGTGCGCAAAATCAATCGCCACTCCCTGTTTTGGAAGAATTTAAACCTGATTTAATTATTCCCATGTCCATTGATTGGCATAGTCAACCTTGGACCCGTTCGTTGATCGAAAGTGGAGTCCCCATTTTATCACCTCATGGTGAGGCCATTCAAATTGAAGTTCAGAGAGCTCTTGCGGGGGATTTGTGCAAGCAGTATGGAATTCCCTTTCCTCGTTTTTACCGGGTTGATAATCGCCTGAAGGCCTTAGCGTTGATGAAGAGGGATCCTCGTCCTTATGTGATCAAAAATCCTTTATGTTCGCCTTTTAGTCCAGTACACACGATTGTGTGTGAAACGGTTGAAGATACACTAGGCTGGTTGGAGCGTGTGGATTATGCGGAAGGGGTGTTTTTGCAGGAATATGTGGGCGTTGCAGAAGCGGGACATTTTGCGTTCATCAGTGGCGGTGAAGTCTTAAGTATTGCGACAAATCAGGAATACAAACGGGCATTTACAGGAAATATGGGACCAGTTGCGGGAGCTCCAATGGGAGGCCTTGTCGAGCAAGATCCTGAAGATCGTTATGGGTTGTGCAAAGCACTGATTCAGCCCTTGTTACCCTGGTTGCGGAAGACCAACTATCATGGTCCGCTTCAAGTCACCGCAATTCGGAAAGAGGATCAATGGGTTGCCATTGAATATAATGTTCGTTTGGGGATGACCTCTGGAGCCATGTTTCTGCGGATGCTTCATAATCCGCTTGAAGCGCTCCAGGAGGTTGCGCTCAATAGAAAACCTCGTTTGGAATGGAATGAGGATAAGCGGTTTGGCTGTTCGCTGACCCTGGCCGGGTATGGCTACCCTTATATTATTCCCTCTGTGCCTAAACTTCCTGTCAATGTGGAACTCCCCTTGAGTTGTGATTTATGGTGGAATGAAGTGGATCAAGAAGGAGGACAACTGGTTACCGCACATCATATCATCGCACAACGAGGACATCGGATTGCTGATTTGGTGGCCGTGGATCAACACTTAAAGACCACCCTTGAAAAAGTTTATAAAAACATAAAAAAAATCCGTTGCTTGGGCAGTTATTATCGAACGGATGTAGGACAATCCTTATGGCCTCCCGGAGAAGGTTACTGAGGCGCTTAGTGATGAACAGCATCAAAACTATAGTTTAGAAAAATCTTTCTGATCAACTGAGCGACGGCTTCAGGATTGGTTTTCAATTGACTGGCATTTCTGGCAAACAGATGGCTGTTACTGCATAAACAAGCACGGACAGCCTCAAGTCCATCATGTTCCAAGCCTGAAATTTTCCGTACCATTTCAGCGGTGATCAAAAAGCTCATGATTTCTCCGAAGATACGCTTGAGATTTTTAGACGTACTTTTTTCTTGAGCGTATCGCAAGACTAACGCCCTGATCATCAATTGGGGTGAGAGGGGATCTGATTCGTGTTTTTTGGCAGGGGGATAAAGCAGATCGAAAATATACGTATCCGGCAAACCCTTCAAAACAGGTTGAATGATAGTTTTGTTTCCTGTCAATACTGGACGACCGCTTGCCGCATGAGGCGATTCTCCCGTCAAGGAAGAAAGGAATTCAAAAATCAAGGTTGCTTCCTGATATTGGCAGGCTTCCACATTGAGGTACTCTATTTCAACGGTTAATGAGCTGGGTTTTTTCAGGATCAGCCTGCCAAAATGTCCCTTTTTGACATACTCCGCATTTTCCAGGAGGAGGCCAAGTGTCGAATACAGTTGAGCTGAATTCCTGAACTTCCAAAGTTGACATCCTGCCTTGACAAACAACATCCATACCGACTCAAAATCATTCATAACAGGGGGCATGACCGTTACGGGTGAATACATCGGAGTCATTTGGCTCGGTGCCATAGGAGGCATGGGAAAACCCAACATGGAGTCACTGGGGAAATCTTCCTGGGTTAAATATTCGCCTTGAGCCACCACAATGGCCCGCTCAACCAGATTCTCCAATTCCCGGATGTTGCCCTCCCAAAAATAGTGACTTAACATGGTTAACGCTTCTGGAAGAATGCCGTGTATGGTTTTGTAAGAGGCTTTTCTTTCAATAAAATAATTGATTAAGATGGGGAGATCCCCGATTCGTTCTCTTAGCGGAGGCACATAAATAGGAAAGACGTTCAGTCTGTAAAACAGATCCTTTCTAAATTCTCCTGTCTCCATTTTCTGTCTTAAGTCCCGATTTGTTGAGCAGATGACCCGAACGTCAACAGGAATAGGGCAGCAACTTCCCAGAGGAATGACTTCTTTTTCTTGTAAAACCCTTAACAATTTGACTTGCAGCTCCAGAGGTATGTCACCGATTTCGTCAAGAAAAAGTGTTCCCTGGTTGGCTAATTTAAAGAACCCGTCCCTTTGCGTATTGGCCCCGGTAAACGCTCCTTTTTCATGTCCAAACAACTCACTTTCTAATAATTCGCATGGAACCGCACAGCAATTGATCGCGACAAAAGGCTCTTTTGCACGCCTGCTGTGCCGATGAATCTCACGAGCAATCAAGCCTTTCCCTGTTCCTATTTCTCCCCTAATGAGGGTGGCGGCCTCTGAGGGGGCGACTTGATGAACTCGTTTTAAAACTTCTTTAAAGGCAGGCGATTCTCCAATGAGTTCTTGCTGAACTTCAACCGATCGAGATCGAAGCGTTGAGTTGAGCTGATGTTGCTGAGAGAGTGCTTTTTCTGTAGCGTGTAGTTGTTTTCTTGTAAACAAGAGGCTTTCTGCACGAATTAATGTTTCCTGTAAGCGCGGAGAACCCACCATTGCGTCACGTGCCACGTCCTGCTTGCAAAGATAATCATCAAATTTACTGTCTCTTAGCGCTTTGACCACAGTTTCCAGGCGATCATCTGCCGTTAACATGATGGTAACCAGGTGAGGGACACGTTCTTTCAGTCGCAAGCCTGTTTGAAAACCATCCATTTCAGCCATGTTCATATCAACGAGTGCCAAGTCAAAAAAAATCAGTTGAGCCTCCTGAAGCTGCAAGGCTTCTTTGCCACTGTTCAGGGAGGTGACCTGGTGCCCTAATTTTGAAAAAAGGCGAGCAAAGGACTCACATAAACGAGGTTCATCATCAATCAGCAGGATATTCATGGCGATGGAGAGAGTACTGGGGTTTGCAGACGAAGTAGAGGACGATTCCATATCAACCTGTAAAGGAATTTAACGCATTTTTGCGTTGGATGTGGGTAACGACCCAGAAATAAAGGCTTACCTCATTTGTTATCAATCTGAGTCACACTGTGCCAATCACTTTTTGACTCATGGTCCAAATAGTGCTGACAGCGCTCCAAATAAATCAGAGCGGCTTTGTCATTGGGATTATGCGCCAGGCATTCTTGAAAAAGAGCATGCGACTCTTGTATCTGTTGCTGGTGATAATGGGAGACCGCATTTGAAAATATTTTTTCTGTCGCCATTTTCGCGTCTTTGAACTTCGGCTTTTCACCATCTAAAACCTCCCAAACACTCACAGGTTCCGATTTCCCTTTAACTTTGACCTGATCAATCATCCTCATCGAGAAATCCGAGGGATTTTTAAGTTTAAAAAAAGTATGATCACTGATCAAAAGGGAAGCTCCATAGTGTTTGGTCATGCCTTCCATACGTGCGGCAAGATTCACCGCGTCACTGATTACTGTCCCCTCCATGCGGTTCTGCTCACCAATAGTTCCAATCATTAAAGCCCCTGTGTTGATGCCGATGCCAATTTCAATCGGTACTCGGCCAGGACGCTTTCGGGTTTCATTAAATTCTGGCAACTCTTGTAACATGTGGATTGCGGCCTTGACCGCATCATCAGGATCATACATGAATAACGCCATAATAGCATCCCCAATATATTTATCAATAAATCCTTGATGCTTCCGAATGATAGGCCCCATGACTCCAAGGTAGGAATTGATAAAACGAAAATTCTCATTAGGCGTCATTTGTTCAGAAATTGTGGTAAACGAGCGGATATCCGAAAAAAGAATGGTCATTTCCTTTTGAACACAATCGCCAAGCTGGATCTCAACAATACTTTCTTTTTCCAGAATGGTTAGAAATTGATGGGGAACAAAACGACTGGAGGCCTGGTTGATGACTTCCAGGCGTTTGTGGATGACTGAAAAATGACGTTCTATCACAAAGCCCAACGTTCCAAGGAAAAAAGCCATCCCCCAGTGAGTGTAACTATTCCAATACCCGGGTAATATTCTGAAATCAACTAAAATATCCCGGATCATGGTTAAGAAAAGTACGGTCATTCCCAAGGTAAACATATTCGCGTTGAGATTTCCGTTTAATGCGTCTTTGATTGCCAGAGCGAGAACAATCAGGGTCCCTGGAATCAATAACAGTTTGAAAAAGGCCATGATCCATTCCGCGTCAAGGTACTCCAAGCGTACAATACTGATCGCGCACAGTGCAAAAACAAGATTGGAGATCCAGAAGAAACGAACGACCCAATAAGGTCCGGGGCCAAACATTTGCTCAAAGAAGATACAAAGTCCCACAGGCGCAAGCAAGAAAGAGATCAGAAGGATGTTTTCCCATAAGACCGCGTCATAATAATAAAACTTGCTGATATCACTGCTGAAAAAAATCCAAAAGCCAGCACAGAGGATACAAAAGCCCAAAGACGCATGGGATTTATATTCTCCTCGTCTCAAAATAATCGAAATTTGAAGAGAGCCGATGAGAATTAATAAAGAACCTAAGAGGAATTGATCAAAATTATCAGCAATCACTTTCAGCAGATTATTGGCGCGAGAACTCAAGGTCACATACCGAAAGGCGGGAGGAGGAAAGGCTTTCAATTTAAATCGCAGTGTCAACATTTTCCCATAAGCGTTTTCGGGCAGGGGAAACAGGTGAATGTGAGAAAATTCGCCAGCATGTTCACACTCTTTTTGTTTACAGTTCCAAATCAAGGTTTGATCCAGATAAGCATCCAATTGATGAGTTTCCAAGGCCCCCGCGATATAGAGGCTGGCATCTTTCCAATCTTCCCGGGGTAAGGGAACACGGATCCACAGGGTCGTATAATTTTCGAAGGCTTCTATGGATGCGGCAACTAAATTTTCGATAAAGGCTTTTTTTTCAAACTGTGGAATAATTCGATCCCGCGCAATTTGAATTGGAAGCTGGAAAGACTTCCAGTGGGGATCGTCCAACTTTTCAAAAAGCCATTGTGCCCTCCCCTCTTCATTGAGCGGCGAAACGCCCCAACGATATTGCCATCCCGACGTGACTTGAGTTGGCGTCGTCAATTGACTGACATAGTTTTGCGCGTAGAGCATGGTTGTTCCCATCCAGCTATAGATCAAAACAACTCCGATTACTTTTGAAAAGAAACATGATAATTTCAATGTTCGTATGGTCATTAATATCCTGTGTCGCTTGGTCCCTGTCCTTAGGGAAAAACGTTACAACGTTCCCCCCCCTTACTCTTTTATTTCATGTTCGCCTTGTGAAAATCAACCTTCAATGTAAATTTATTGTAAGTCATTCTGGGACACTACCAATTGATACGTGATTTAGGATTAGCCAAGTAATCTCATAACAGCGAATTAAGATTCCATATAAAAATCGAACTTATAGTCCTCTCCAATTTGTATTAACTCCTGTTTAAGTTCCTCAACAAAGGGAACATCCGTAATCCCTTTGACAGCGTCCCATGAATTGCTTAGCGCTTTTTCCAACCATGCGTTGGGGATTGTCAGGCTCATTAACTTGGACACTTTTGAAATAAAGCAAACGACGTTGGCATACTCAATCATAACGGTGATTTCGTTAGGGCTTTCTGGCATGAGCCCCACTTTTTGGGTCGCTTTGTGATAACATGAATAAACAATTTGAAAACCGGCAACTAACTGTTCTGTGACCTGGGGTTCACGGTGCCCAGCTTCCATTCTCCCCTTTGTAAAGAGCAGAAAGACCATATTGACCCGGGCTTGTAAAAAATAAGGGATGGGGCTATTCGGTTCTACTTTGCAGGCCAACTCCAGAATACTCAGGGCTTGTGGATGCAGCAACGGAACAAAGCGCATCACGTTTATTATCATAATCAGACGATCTAACGCGTTTTTGATTTTGAGCTGTTTGGTTTTGGGATCCGCAAAATGATTAGTGGGTGGTACTACCGATGAATCTTCAAGCAAGGCCCTTAATTCTTGCGTATGAAATTCACAGGAAAGGGGGGTTGAAACATCATTTTTTTGGGGAGTGGTACACTTTTGGTATTCTTGAATACAGTGGAGATTGATTTGAATCTGCTGGATGTAATTCAATAACTGCTTTCGTACCGTTTGATCGAGTTTTCGTGTTTTTATCTGATATTCTGTTTTATCGAGATCATGTCGGCATTTGGCCTGAAGTTGTTCCATGTAGATTTTTTGAGCCCAAAGAGCCGTTTCCAACCACTCCATACGCAGTTCGTCAAAAGAACAAATCATGAGGGCCTGCAAGAACAGTATCTGGGAATCTTTGAGAGTAAGTACTTCCTCTCCTTTTTCCATAAAGCCAAGCACATGGTTTCCTACCAACCGGATCAATTCTTGACGAGAAGAATGATCCTGAGGATTTTTCCTCAATTTGGATAGCAATTTTTTAGTCGCTGGTGAAGGATGAAGTTGAGATATTTCTTGGCCACTGACATCAGGAGGCAGAGAGATACGGCGTAATCCATTACTGATTCTCCGTAACCGCGTTTGAGGGGACCACTGCAGGATATTTTGTTTACGGTGAGCGATGTCTTTGTGCCAATGCTCAATAACCCCAGGAATAATCCCTTCATCGTAGGATTCAATAGGCCCTCCAGTAACTCCACGATCCAGAGGCTGATCTTTCAGTAATTCACCTGTGATTTTTAACAAGGACGGAAGCTCGGTATTCCTGTTCTTGATCGCAGAAGATTGATGTTGACGATCTAGCTTCAATAATTGAAAAAAACGTTTCATAAAAAACTCCTACCACCCAAGGTCAAAACTTGAACAATTGCCCTAGAGGATAGACTTTATCCTCCTTCTGAAGATCGGGAGGGGCCTCGTCCTCATTGTCAACATCCTCAAAGATCAATACAGAACTGATGGCAAAGTCCTGTTCTGAAGTCTCAGAGGAGGGTTGCGATGGTGGCTCTCCCTCTTGTAGGTCCTCAAAAGCGAACAACTGATCCACCCTGTACAGAATTTCTGGAGTCTCAGGTTGAAGCCTTTTGAATTTTACGATTTTCTCTGTTTCCGTTATGTCAGAGCTCTCTCTACGAGCCAGAGCTTCGTCACCCCGCTGGTCCAGGTTTGAATCACCGGGACGGTGTGAAGATAAGTGCTTTGCTGGTGATGGTGTTTTATTTGGAGCGGACTGTGACTCTTTTTCATCATCCAAATGGGGTATGAAGGGCAACTCCACTTTACCTTCCGTCGCGTTCTCTTTCGCATTAAGATGAGCCTGGCTTTTCTCAAAAGAAGGTACGGTTTCAATAGCAATTCCCATCACTTCGCACAATACAGGAATTAAAAGCTGGTAATCGGTGAGGTTACTCACCTGATAAGAAGGCGTCTGAAACATCATTACTCCAGGTGATGCGGACTTAAGGCCTATCAACAGTTCCAATTTCATTTGATTCGCAGGTGATATTTCATAATGAGGCGGCATGAGTAAGATGAACGGAATGTGGGCTCGTGATGAGCTATTACGACGTTTCAGACTCTCCGCGATCTCTTTGGAAGAAAAGGAGGAACAATCCACCACAAATAAGTCAGATTCACCTACATCAAAATCGCCTGATTCAGGGAGTTCTGGAGAGATCCAAATCCGTTGCAACACTTCATTATCATTTATGCGAAACAGATGTTGAAATACCTGAGAAGGAATGCGATAAGAACGGGTCAGGACAAAGATACGTACTTTTGAAAGCAGCGGATCTGTCCAAACCAAAGGATTTTCATCACCAAGTTCTACCTGATAGTACGCACCAGGATAATGGTGCAGGAATTGTTTTGTATGTGAAAGAGCACAACCTGTGATGGATTGTTCCAAAACATTGAGGATATGCACACCAATTAGTTGTTGATGATCCTTGACCTCTGCAAAGTGCTGTTGACCTATCTCTGAAAAGACTTGGAGCTCAGAATCTATTTGTAGTTTTTGATTTCGTATGTCCTTTTCATGCTTTTCCTTGGTATGTATCAACTGAACTAAGGATTCCCATGATCCTGTCTCCTCCTTATTGTCGGCCCCCATCAACCAATCGTCCAACCCATGCCATTGTCCTAACTTTTTTCCTAATTTTTGTGCTAAGGACTGGTTACCTTGAACCGTATTCATCAAATCACGGGTGTATCCCAGGAGGTCAATGTTAGCGTTAATTGTTTTTTGTTCTGTTTTTAATTTCTGAATTGCTTGAGTGAGATCTGATTGCAACAATTTCCACTGACGTCGTAAATTTTGATATTCAAAGGATCTTAAGGAGTCCTCAGTTTCCGCGAGGTTCAACTGGTCTTCAATCAGTTTCAACCGGCCTTTGAACGTCAGACACTGTTCTTTGAGAGTCTCGATCTGTGTTGTCCGCTTTTCTGGATTTTCATGTGACCGGATAAACTCCTTACGACTGAGAACAGGCTTACGCCGAATCCTTATTTCCACCAAAAGCTGATTATTTCTAAATTCCCAGGGATTGTAGATGATGATTTCATGATTCTCAAAAAGATCACATCTTTTCCAAAAATCATCCAGCGATACCGTTTGCTCTTTAAATTGTTCAGAATACTGCGCTTGAAACGCCTCATAATTCCTTCGAAAGGTATCAAGACTCATCGTAGATACATTATGTTTACTAAAGCCCAATTCCGATAAACGGGCAGAGGTACGCTCTCCTAAGTCATCAATGATCAAAATCTTGATATAGCGTTTCATCACCTTTCCCATAACACTGAGTTGAAGTGCTTTTTCTGCAGCTTCAATCAGTAGTAATCCCAATCCCTGATAATATTGCTGATCCTGATTTTGAATCTCTGTAATGAGATTGGCATGTGCCTTTCTTATCAGTTCCAAGGTCTGCATGTGATTACGTAATTGCCACCACTGACTTAGTAATTGTTGAAAACCTGAACGTTCATTTTGAGAATTAATCTTGTTTTGTAATGAAAGGTAACGTTCTTCCACCACCGTCCATTGTGCGGGTTTGCGAACAAAAGGAGCCATCTCCTCGGTTGTGGGAGCGCCTTCAAGAGCAGGAAAGGTGAGAGCGGGACCTTGGGAAGGGGACTCGGTAAGTAAACTCAAATGATAGTCCGCTGAAGTCGATGTTTCCTGAGTTGGAGCTTCAGCCGCAATGAAAAAACCAGAAAACCAATTTGCCAGTCTGTTTCTCAAAGGGTCATAGTAAAGTACGTATAAATCCTTAGGTAAGCACAACGAGACGGTGCATTCCTTTTCGAGTTGTAACAGCATTTCTAGCGGATTTTTCATGATTAGCTCCCATACGAATTCCTGCTTTTGAATTTACGCAATGGCTTTCATAATCTGAGTGAATAGTTGCTGAGTAGTAAAGGGTTTGATCAAGTACCCCTTGGCTCCCAGACTGATGGCTTCGACAATGGAGGCTTTATCATCCACCGTTGTCAACATGAGAAACGTAATGGATTTTTGATAGGGGGAATCCATGATGATTTTTAATAACGCAAGCCCACTCATGAGAGGCATCAACCAATCACAAAGCACAATATCTATGCTATGTTTTTGAATGAGCTCCCATGCTTCTTGACCTTGAGTCGCACTGTAAATGGTATGAATTCCAGCGTTCTGTAAGACTTTTATGGTCATTGTTCTGATTCTTTCAGAATCATCCACCACAAGATACACCCGATTTCTCAATTCCTCAGAAAAAGAGGGCGCTGCTGAGGAAGTGTGTGTTTTTTGAAAGGGGGGCTCTTCTTTTTTTATATCGGGAAGTGCGGTCTTTTCTGAAAAGCGCTGATGCAAAGCTTCAGGCGTCTCAGGATGTTGTTTCAAATGGATCTGGTATACCTGTTGAGCGATCTCATACACTCTGGAACTAAAAAAGGTATCTTCTCTATTTTCAACATTGATTTGCTCACAAATTGAGACCAGATTCGTAAAACGTTTTGGTTCTGAAGTCATAGGAGCAATCAACGCGCGTATTTCTTCTTTACCCAAACATCCCATCCACATCACTCGTTGTTGAGGTGTCAACCCTTTGAGACAAGATTCAAATTGCTGACGACGCTCTGGAGGGACACTCATAAACAGAAAATGATGTTCCTGATAGAGGTTCCAGGCTCGATCTCTCTGCAATCCTTCCCTTGTAAAATCAAGATGATCAGGAATCACTGTCAGCAGACGCCGTAATTCCAGAGGAACCTTGCCTCTGGATTCTAAAACGACCATCGCAATATTAAAAAGAGCAATGTAAATGGTTCGAAGATCATTAATTGTTTTTACGTTGAAGGGGGCATGATGATGAGCGTCTGCACGTTTGGATAAAGAGAGGATGACCTCGTTTATCTTACTCCATGCTCCGGAATGAGGCGCCCCCAAGAAGGCGTGATCCAACAGGTTTAAATCGTCATAACACTCTTTCAAAAAGAGCGCTATCAGATGGATCGTTCGGGTTTCAATAAAATTCAGGTATTGGAGTCTTAGGCTTTTGAAAACGCCGGATTTATAGTTGCCCAACAAATCGAGAAACTGAAAGTAGCCGGGGAGGTTGGTTATCAGTATTAACGTGGTGAATTCATGGGAAAGATCCAGCGCCACATGAGTTAAATGCTGAGTTTTTGAGTTAGCGATCAAGCGAGGTTCGATCTGTTGGGTATACAATTCCCGACAAGCATTGGGGAGGCAGGAAATTAAGTATCGGCTGACATACCCCCGATCACCGGATCTCATATTTTGGATGGGCTCCCAATCCTGTTTTTTCTTTAAATAGGCTTTATCAAATGAGGGATTGGCGTCTTTGGAATCAAACTCTTGCAGTGTCTCATAAACCTGCTGAACCGCCTCTTCTGACTGATAATATTCCTGACTCCCGTAATGGATGAGGTCCAAGAGTTTTTCAAATTTTTCCTGCGTCAAGCCATAAGCCTTGAGAAAATTTTTGGTATCAACAGCATTCAGATCAATTAAATTTGACATAGAGGTCCTTACGAATCTCAGGTTATGATGATATATCTAAGTACGGTGACTAGGAACTAATTTAATCTGATTGGGTTCCAGAGGAAGGTGCATGATGAATCGGGTTCCCTGGCCAAGAACGGATTCGATTGACACCGATCCCCCCAATTTAGTGATTTCTGTCTTCACAATTTCTAAGCCAACACCCCTTCCCGAAATTAAAGAAACCGATTGTGCTGTACTCAATCCGGGTAAAAACAAGAAGTCTAAAATTTCAGTAAACTTTTTCTCTTTCAACAATGTAATCGCCTTTTCAGGGTCTAGCATATCCAACTGTACAGCTTTTTCCAGAATTTCTTGTGGGTCAATGCCTTGACCATCATCCCGAACAGTAAGACACAGAGTCCCCGGCTCTTTGGTCACTTCCACAAACACCGTCCCTTCCGGATTTTTCTTCATTAATTTTCGAACCTGAGCGATTTCGATTCCATGACAGACAGCATTCTTGACCATTTGAATCAATAAACTATGCAGGGTTTGTCCCACATGGACATTTAAAGACACCTCCCAATCCGACTGGAACCGTAAACGGACTTCTTTGCGCAACCCCCTTCCCAAGTCTTCCGCAATTTGCTGCAATCGGGGAAAAACATTTGCCAGCAAAATACAATCCAGAGCCAGTATTTTTGTTTTAATCAGGTGAAAGGCTTCCAGGTCGCCTGAATCAAACCAAGCCTCATTCTTTTCGATGACCAATTGATCTAAATTCCGTTTGAGTTGTGAAAACACCTCAACGGGAATGGCTATTTCATGAGGCCGCTGTCGCTCTGCCAGGGAGTTCACGTTTTTTTCAGAACCGCATACACTTTTTGAAATTACGATTAACTCCATCAGCAATTTGAGCGATTCCATCAAGCGAGGATGCATACTGGCGTTTTCCACATCATGCAACGCCTGCTGCAGCATATCTTCCACAGCATGTGAAACCTCCGCAATCGTTTGCAACTTAAAGGACTGCCCCAACCCTTTTATTGAGTGAATATTTCTCGCAATTTCGTGAAGATACTTAACAAAAGAGGTACTGCTTCCCATACGATTCTGGACGACTTCCAGCAGAGTACACATCTCATCCAATACTTCACGTAACTCTTGAGGTTTTTCCGATTCCACTGCTCTCAATTCATCCATCAGCTTAATGGTCGAATAAGAAATGCTCACATCTTCGGTGGAGGAATCCTCTTCAATGAATTTGAAGATACTGAGAATTTCAGAGTAAGGTCCAGGAATATCAGTTCGGATCATAAAAGAGATTTCCACCATTTGTCCAGTGTCCGTTTCAATGCGAAAAGAAGGAGCTAATTCCAGCAACTCTGCCGCAGACATAAGGTTTAGTGAAAAGGGATCACTTATCATTTTCAACCAACGGTTCATGTGAAGCGTCAATTTTTCTTCTTGGTGAGACAAGACCAGATCAAAAAAAGATTGTTCTTTCAGCTCAGTCCAAGAAGAAAAATGAACTTTCCCCAAATGAGAGTAACTGAAGGTTTCTTGAATTATCGCTCCTGTTTTGGCATCAAACAGGATCAAAAGATCGTCCAAGTTCATTAAGAGGTTATGCACTGAGGAAAGTTCTTGTTGATGTGCCCGTTGTTCAGTCACATCGTCAATACACACATCCACTCCGGTGATGGTTCCCGCAGTGCTCCGGTTCAGGTAGTAGAACAGTTGAAAGGTACGCATTTCGCCTTTAGGATGAAGATACATGACTTCCGTAGGCAATTGACTGAGTGCGTCACTAACACTCAGCGAACTCTGAGCAATCAATTGAAACACCTGATTCCATTGGGTTAGCAAATTTTCATTTTCCGCAAAAAGTAACGGGCCCAAGGCCCTTCCTGACAATTGATCAAGGCCTAAGTAACTCGTACTTTGTGATGAAAATTCGTTACTGATGACTCCATCGAGAGTTATCTTGATGATTCCATGCGGCACATGTTTAAAAATTTCCCCCATGCGCAGGCTCGTTTGTTCGAGACGGTTTGTAACCACCTGAAACATTTTAAAACGCAATTCTGGAATGCGACTCAGCAGTTCCGTGAAAGCGTTTCTATCAATGCCCCAAACTTCACAAGGTGTCAGGGCTCTCACCGTTGCTGTCGCGAGGAAATTTCCAGAGAGACAGGACATCTCTCCAAGCGAATCCCCAGGACCTCGTTGTGCTACACGGTCTCCGCCCACAAGCACATCGACCACTCCGTTTTTGATAAATAAAACCTGCTCCACCTCCTCACCGATGCTCAATAAATCACAGCCTTTTTCAAACGAAAGCAAGGTCAACTCTCGTGCAATCAAACGTAAATCCAAGGCATTGAAGCCCGAAAACAGCGTGATATTCTGGATACCCTCCATTTGTTGCCGTTGAAATTCTGTTAAGTCTTCAGTATACAATCGAGAAAGCGTGGTCACTTGCAGAAGAATTTCCTGAATTTTAGCATCCAGCGATTGATTCAAATTGACCATAAACTCTTTAGTTTGCATGGCCTTTTCGCGAAGCAGGCGTTCCTTTTGTTTTGCCAACTCCTGATCTTTTTGCAAACGTTTTACAGAAAACAACAGGGCAGCCCGATTCAACGGCTTTTGTAAATACTCATAAGCTCCTGCTTCAAAAAGAGCATCCACCTGCTTGATATTATCCGATGAAGTCAGGACAATGACAGGAAACTCCGCATCTTTTTCATGAATCTTCTGCAGCAATTGCAAACCATTGAGTCTTGGCATGACCAAATCCGTAATAATCAGGTCCTGTATTTTGGGATCGAAAATTTTCAAGCACTCTTCCGCACTAGTGACACATTGTACCGTATATTCAGACAAATACTCCGCAACCAACGTCAAACTAATACGAGAATCATCGACGATCAGAATGTTAAAGGAACTGGACATTTGAGGAGGCCTCCGCATAAAGTTACAATTCTTGTTTCCATACCACGCTCTACGACAACAACCCTTTTAAAAAGTTTGTATAAAATATATTTTTTCACATTACCTTACATTATTACCTCGAGTTTTCAATCCCATTCCTTCAGCGTTTTCATTCCTCGGCAGGGTAACAATTGAGGAGGCTGTTTTTTATAAATGAATTAGGGAAGTGAAAAATGAAATATAGACGTTCATTTAAATAAATTCATTTAAGTCTAACCCAGACGGTGGAGTGCCAAAGCTTGCTTTGGCCAAATTCCAAGAAAGGCCTTCGCCTTTCTGGCCAAAGCAAGCTTTGGCACTCCTGAAACAGCGTTGTTTAAACGGATCTCGTAACAGGATGAGTTTTCTGAATTTATTTAAATGAACATCTATAGGTGCAAAATGTTATTGAACCATAGACCACTTTTCGAGGGCATGAAGGAAGAATTCCTTATTCCAATAGTGTAAGGATTGGATTTCATGGGGCTTAAGAAAGCGGATAATGTCCTCTTTGGCGATTTCGAGATCTATTTCCGAAATCCGTTTTTCCAGTTGTATTTCTAACCATTGCTTATTGACCTTAACCTCTTGTTTTGCCCAAGGTCCCATTTGTTTCAACGCCTGTGATAATAAATTCCAATTCACTTCTGTTTTTCGGTTGAGATACCAAAGGAAGTCATACCAATCTCTGCCTTTTTCCCATTTGCGGCATAATAAGGCATGAATCTTTCCGGAAAATAACGTTTGCGCATTTTGAACAGTGACGCTGCTGATCGTGGGAAAGTTTAAAAACAAAGTCTCTGTTAATGCGCCAATCGGTGGGTTGATATCAACCTCCAGTTTGATACGAATAGGCCGATTGGCTATCGACGGATATTCCAGTTTCAAGATATTTCCAATCGAATTTTCCTTAATAAACACTTGTTTTATGCTCTGTTCAACTTTCGAGCGATCATTTACCTGAATTCTATAACCATAAACCTTAACCTCTTCTTCCAGGCGTTTAAGATAGGGACTCCACTTAAATTCAGGATCAGGGACAGATAACGCAAAATCAAGATCTTCTGAAAAGCGTTGTAACCCATGAAAAATCCGCAAGCAGGTACCCCCCTGAAATTCCGCAACCCTAAAAAATCCAGCCCTTTCCAAACCTGAGAGAATCAACTCCTGTGAGATTTCTCGAATGGCCATCTCCTCTTCTTGAATCGATTTCGGCGCATAGCGTTTAAGTTCATTTTGGACGATGTCTGCACTCATCAGGTTAACTCTTTTTGAAGACTATGCACTAAACGATGAATACACTGGTTTTTGTAAAAAGGGAGTAATTCAGAAAAATCATCAAAAGGAATTTGTGAAAGATCTTCTTCATCAACCCTTAGACTTTTAATTAAAGGTTCAATGGTTGTCCAATCTTTTTTATACACTTGGACATAGTCTAAAATCGCTTTTGCGGGAGTTGCCATCAGAACAGGAAAGGTCTCCATAAGGATCCGTTCGACCCCTTTCATCGTGAAACGTGAGTGACCGGTGAAAGCAAATATTCCGATTGGACTATGAAACTCGATGCTTCGTTTTAAACAAACACTGGTTATCGTGTATACGGCTTCAGGAATAAGTCCATGAAAAGACAGAGCGGATTCTATACTAATGTAAGACGGACCATAACAACGGTGCGCTAGTGCAAAGAGGTTTAGCGGTTTCCGTTTCCAGGATTCCCCTAAACAGTAAAGACCTCGCCGTATACGGATCAAATCTTTTTTGGCAAGAGCCCGTTTGATGATACCGTGCCGGGAAGCATCTGAGCCTGGAATAAGACGGAGCAATTCTGTATCAGTAAAAAAATCAAATGGTAAGGTCTGATAGATGTTTTCAATTAAAGGAAACATAAGCCATTTTAAAAACTATTGTTTTGCATGAAACTGTCATTTTTAGACAGTTTTTCACATATAATAGTCATTGACAATATAAAAGGTAACTTCTCAATAAGTGGAGGTTTTAAAGAGAAAGAAGAGAACTGGTCTGTGAGGTAGAAGCACGATCGTTGAAATGCGGCAGAGCCACATCACGAGATGAATTCGTAAACTGGAATTTGAAAAGTGTCGTCTATTTTCTGATTCCAGCGAACAACAGTTGGAACAGTGCCCTCATTTCCGCTTCGGCCTGGATTTCTTCCATCGCCATCCAGCGAATGATAAATTGAGAGAGAATTTGGGAAATTAAGGAGGCGGTAGCCGAAAGATCATGGTCCTTGAAAATTCCCTGCTGAATCCCATTTTTGAGAAACATTTCAATAAATACCAGTTCATGATGACGTTCCATCTTAAGCGATTCATAGGTCTCTTGCAATTCTCTAACAATCCCAAGAGTGGTTCCATGTGAGCTAAAAAAACCACGGATGACTCGTATCAGGCCAGAGGCATAGTTAATGAGTTGCCTCTCAGGATCGGGTTCTGCTTTGACCAGAGCATAGATCTGTTCCAAAATTCCTGTGAACTCCACCTCCACAAATCTAAGGAACAGATCCTCCTTGTTTTTAAAATAATTATAGATGGTCCCTTTGCTGATTTTAGCATCTCGCGCGATGTCATCCAGGCAGGTTTTTCGATAACCATATCGCATGAAATGCTCTCGAGATACATCTAAAATATATTTTTCCTTATCCTCCATAGCCTCCTAAAAGCTATATTTGATTTCAGTCCAGAGACGTGAGGCCTCTCGGAACTGACCCACTCGGCTCTCCTCATCGGAGGGAACGATGAGATCCACTCCGAAAGAGACATTAATGCCCATCGTGGTTTCATAAGTGATTTTGGCTTTATGGAGGTAATCGTCATCCTCTCCGATATAAAATACCGCATAGCCAGGCTTCAGTTGATCATTCATAAAAGAAAAGGCAAAGTTGACAAAGGTAATAGAGACTTCTTCCTCAGCCAACAGGTCATTTTCATACTCCAGAATTTGCTGATACTGCTGCTGAAACAACACCGATAACTGATCGCTATAAGTGTAGTCAAACCCGATTGCGGTATTGACCACATTCTGCTTTTTAATTAAGAAAAGCGTTTCAGCCAGGTTTGGGTTCATCAGGAAACTGGGAGCCATGGTACTGGGATCAATTTGGGTGAAGAGCCCCTGATTGAGCACATTGTAGGATTTGTCCTGATAATAGGCAACTTCCGCTTTGAAAACGAACGCATCAATGAGTTTATTGAACGTCATGCCAAACATGTTGAAACGTTCATGAACGAGATCCAGCTTCATTTTGTTGAGAAATCCGGATGAAAACGTAGTGTCTCCGACTTGAAAAACAAAGTCATCATCAAACAGACTGGCCGCCATGAAGCTGATGTCATAACCGGTTCCCGGCATCACCAGGCGGATTCCCCATTCGGGTGTTTTCAGAGAATTTACAGCGTCAGTCTCCAGGGTCTCACGGGTTTTCTCATCATATTCAGGTGCCAGATGATTCCCGATTTCGACGCCAAAGGGAAACTGACTGAAGGCTTGGAGCAAAGCCGGTCGAAAATCGAATTCTGAACCTGGGGGGGGCATGCGGTTGGGACGGAACTCACTGATGACTATGAAGGAGAGGGTATTTTCTCCCCAATAATAGTTCAAGCGGGTCATGCCAACGCTCAAGCGGGAATCCTCCAGACTTTTAAAGAACAACAAACTCTGGTCTCTGGGATTGATCAAATCGGTGACCGCCAATCCGTCCGCTTCTCCCCAAACCACAATTTGACGTCCCAGGCTCAGATTAAAGGCTTCGCCCCGATAAGAAAACCAAAGTTCTTTGACCTCTCCGCCATCTTCAAACTCGTCCAGTTCCTCGGAAGAATAAAGATCACGCCCTTCGATTTCATAGACAAAATCGTGAAAGATCTGTCCCACAAAGTGAAAGCGATAATCTTTCAGGAAGCTTTGGTCATACTCAAGTTCAAGCGCAACTTGAGCAGAACTGAAGCCCTTGGGTTCTGCTTCATCAGACGTATGGTGGGCAATAGTCGTTCGCAAGAATCCATGAAAGGGCAACTGCATCTTGGGTGCGGTCGCGGGTTCTTCTCCTTCTCCAGAAGCTCCGGCATTGGCCGAACGCTCTGCTTCCGTCTCTTCGCCTTTGCCTTCTTCCTTAGCGCTTTCTTTTACATCGGTCGCATCACCCCAGCCTTCTGCCGCAGCATTTTCTTTTACCTTACTGTCCTTTAGCTCTCCCTCTTCATTTCCCCAACCCTCTGCCTCAGCCGCAGGAGGCTGCATTTGAGTATTTTCCTGCTGTGCGGAGGCACTGAGGGTCATGCCACAGAAGAGCAGAAAGATTCCTATTGCGTAGTATAAAATTTTCATCATGTTCCTCCTAGGGGCCTTGTGTTAGGGTTCTCTGTGTAAAATAGTTGTCTTTAATTCCGGTATTGTAATGAGTTTCCTGCATTTCGATGATGGTCCGGTGACTTTTACTGAAGTTTTCCATAACCATCTTGGTGAAGGTCCAAATCTCCTGAATTTTTTGTTTTTCCAACATTTCCATAAGCTTAAAAACTTTATCGTTTTTACCAAAATACAGCGCTTTTTCGGTGGTCAGCGTTTCCGGATCAATCCAGGCGATGAAGCGGGCATAGCCATCTTCGTTGAGCGTGGTTTTGTCCTTGGGAATCGATTCAACGACTTTAACACCGGAAGTAAAAAACCATGCTTGAGCTTTCTCAAAACCTGCTTGCGTTTTGCCAAATTTTGTTTGCAATAATTTCATCACCGATTCTTCCTTCATCAGTGCTTTCAGGTCGTCGTTAATGAGGTAGCGATGGTTGTACTTGTCCACCTTGATACCGCCGATGTCCACGTAACTGAAATCTGTGCCCATGAAAGAGCCACTTTTGTCGCTGGAGGCGATGCGTTTGACTTTTTTGAGTGCGGGCAAATATAACCATTGATCATTATCTTTACTTTCATCGTCATAGGCATAACTCAGGAAACCGGTTCCCCTTACATCCGCAGGTTCCAAAAAAAACATCACACTTTTGCTATCTTTGCTATAGGCTTTGGTAAAGCGTGTGGTCACCCTGAGCCTTTCAGCATTGACGGTGACCTCTTCTCCGTTTCGAGTGATTTTCTGCAGTTTCAAGATTGTTTTTCCCGTTGAATCATCTCCTTCATAACGATCATCCACTCTTTTGCGAAGCGTGACGGCATCTTCCGCTAAAAGCGGAGAAGCGAGGCCACAAAACAAAAAAAAGCAACAACCGATAATCACACTCCAAGGCAATAATTTATTGGATTTCATAAGATTCTCCTCATCATTATTCTTAAATTTAGTTTTAAAATTTGGTTTTCAGGAGGGAATGGCGCATAGGGATTATCCATTCCCCATTCCCCATTCCCTATTCCCTATTCCCTATTCCCCGTTGTTTTGAGTTTAATAAATTTGGGATGAAACATTTTGAGCAGTGCCGGAATGAAAACCAAACTTCCCACCGCCGAAGTTCCCATGGTTAACGCGACCAATGTCCCCATCCGGATCATTGGAGGGAAATTGGAATAAGCCAGCACCAAAAAACCCAACCCCACAGCCAATGCGTTAAACATGATGGCAGAACCTGAGGTGGTGGCGGTATGGAGATAGAGATCATCCATAGTTTCAAAATCTTTCGCGTCATGACGGGCGTTATTGACATAATGAATCGCATAATCAATCCCGACTCCAACCGCGATACTGGCAATGATGGCACTCCCCACATCCAGGGGAATACCGAGTTGAGCCATGATTGCAAAGTTAATTAAAATAGCCAGACTCAAGGGCAATACAGAAAGGAATCCTCCCAGTACAGAACGATAAATGTACATCATCAATAGCAAAACAATGCCAATAGAAGCGGCGACGCTGCTGTATTGTCCATTGACGATCAGTCGAACCAGTGTCTCGCTAACCGCAACTTGTCCACTGGCCTCAATTTTCAAACGGGAATCAAAATGGCTTTGGGCATAAACCAAGACTTCTTTCATCATTTCGTCATTTTCCAGGGTACTGCCTTTTCTGGATTGAATCATGACTCGGGCCTGCTTGTAATCGTAATCCACATAAGCGTCAAAATCGCCTGGGTCTCCTGAGGTGCTATAGAGCAGCAGGTATTGAGCAACCAATTCAGAACTGGCAGGGATTTTTTCAAATTCGGGATTATTTCCGTTCATGGACATATTCATCCGTTTGATGAAATCCACCAGGGACGTAGTCTTACTGACAAAAGGAAACGTTCGTTCCGCAAAACGCTGTAAGTCCTCAATTTGTCTTAATACGGCGGGTTCTTTCATGGAGTCATTTTCTCCGGTAACAATGATCGAAAGGGACATCGTTCCTGTGAGGTTCTCATTCATCCAGTCGTTTGACTGCCTGAGCTTGGAAGTGCGGGGAAACATTTCCATCATGTCACTGTAGGATTGCAGACGCAGAGAAGAGAGAATGGAGACGACTACCAAGACTACTCCGAAAATCACAACCGCTTTGTAGTGTTTCAAGATCCAAAAGGTTCCCTGGTACATCAGCCGATCCATGCCCTTATGAGCGTCTTTACCAGAAGCTTTGGTCTCAATGGAAGGCTTAAACCTGGCGACGAAAATCAGAACAGGAGGAATCATGGTCAGCGCGACAACGAGAGCAACTCCGGTTCCTATCGCCACAAAAACGCCAAAGTCCCAAATCGGAGTGACCTCTGAGGTCGCCAGCGAACCAAAACCAGCCATGGTTGTCAGACCGGCCAAAACTACAGACAGGCCCACATTTTCAAAGGTTCCGATGATCGCTTCTTTGGGCGGGATCCCCGCATGAACATCCAGAAAAAAATGATGTATGACATGGATGGAATAAGCACTGCCAATCGCTATCAACACGGTTGGAATGATCGTGCCCATCATGGTGAGTTCGATGCCTAAATACGCCATCAGCCCCATGGTATTGATCGTGGCGATGGCAATACAACTGATAGGCAGCAACACGCCTAAAACGGAACGGAAGGATAAAATCAAAACCACCACTACGATGCTGAAAACAAAGGGAATCAGCTTTTGCATATCTCCCCGCATATTGGTTCCCATCTCCACTTCTGCCATCGGTTTTCCGGCTAAATAGAGCTTGACCTCAGGAAAGGAAAACTCTTGCAAAAATTGGGTGAGTTCCGCATGCAACGCTGCTTTTTCCGCAATCATCGCCAACTTGGGGAATTCAATCAGAACCACCGTAGCCCGATCATCTTTAGTGATCATGCTACCTTCATAAAAATCCCAGGAATGGAGAACCTTTTTGACATTTGCCAAAACCGCTTCATCAATCGGCGCTTCCGGATCAAAGATTTTCTCCACCACCATCCCCTCTTCTTTCCCGATGATGTTCTTTACGTTGGCCAAACTCGTCACGTCTTCGACACCCGCCAAAGTTGCCAGTTTCTCGGTGAGTTCCACAATCTTGCGTAAGATGACCTCTTGATAAATGGTTCCCTCTTTGACTTCAAGTGCCAGAATGATCACATTATTGTCTCCAAAAACTTCTTTCAAATGATCATTCAAGGCCCGAACCGGGTGGGTCTTTGGAATAAAGGTTTCCATCTCATTATTGATCTTTAACTTGGGTAATTGAGACGCAAAAAAAACGGTGACTCCTAAATTAACCAGGATAAATAACCACCCTAACTTGATGACAATTTTTGCTAATCGAACCATACTTGTCTCCCATTTTGACTGTTGAATAAAATGACTTATTTCGTTTTCAAGTACTAGAACCTCAAATAAACGTCAAGTAATTATTTTTGATAATCGCAAAAGGGGCTTAAGCCAGTGTTTGAAGTGCGAAACTCGGGACTTCAGAATCTTCGTCGTTCGGTACCCTTCCCCCCTTGATGGTTCGCTGGATTTCGCTGCGCATATATTGTGCGGAATGGGCCAAATCTTTTGAAAAGTTGGTATTGGTTTCAACTTCCATCGCAATTTCTAACATGCTGTCTTTGATTGAGTTTGAGGTGGCTGCCTGTTCCTCAGTGGACGCCGAAATTTGTTCAATCATCTCAGCCGTCTGTTTTACATTTTCAATAATGGTACTTAAGGTGTTTCCCGTGTTGTTTGATAAAGTCCCCCCTTCCTCCACACGATCGCAGCAAACTTTGATTAACCCCGAGATTTCATGAGCGGCATGTGCGCTGCGCTCCGCTAACTTTCGCACCTCATCCGCAACCACCGCAAAACCTTTGCCTTCGTCTCCCGCTCGTGCGGCTTCAATCGCGGCATTTAAAGCAAGTAAATTGGTTTGCTCCGCAATGCCAGACATGACTACAATGATTTCTGTAATTTTATTTGTAGAGTCGGAGATCCTTTGCATCGACTCAATGGACTGTTGAATCACCTGGCCCCCTGCTTTCGCCCGCTCTGATGAATTATTGGCGTTCAACGCGACATCATTGGCGTGTTTTGCTACATCCTGAATAGAGGAGATGAGTTCTTCTAAAGAGGCTGTAATATTTTCAACAGCCCCATTTTGCTTTTGAGAACTTGAAGAAAGTTGTCGTGCTGATTGAGAAACATTATTGGCAAGAGTATCCAATTCCCCCAGTTTTTTTTTCAGAAAGAAATAAAACATGGCTTGAAATATCACAATAAAACCGACCGCAGCCCCCGTCAAAATCAGCGTTAAACTCAACAACCATGTTGAAGACTTGGCTAAGGCCTCCTCGTTTCCTGCAACTGATGCTGCCGAGTCTAAAACAACCTTGTTTATGGAGGCAATCTTTTCTTCTAAGGCTTGTTTGAGGTTCCCCACATTCAGCGTGATTATTTCCACGGTCGCTCTTGCCTCTTGTCCCAAAGAGGTCAACGCTTCATTATCGGCAACGGTTCCCAGTTTCAGAATAATCGCTTCGAGTTTGATAAGATTTCGCCTCAAGTTTTTATGCGATTCCTCGTCAAGCTCTACACGCTGTAAACTTGACGCAACGGTTTCTTGTTGAGCTTTCAATTGCGTCATATACGTTTTGAGTCCTTCGGTCTTGGCCTCGTCCCCCAAAACAAAGCGGACCACTTCCAGGTGTAATTTTTGACTCAGGAGTTGTTGCGAGGCTAATTGCTGCCAAAGAGGTAATTGGTTTCGAAACAGATCCTCTGTCCCCTCAGACAAGTTTCGTATTTGGTCCAGGTTTTCTATGTTTTGCCCTTTGTTTTTTTGGACATTTTTAATTATAAACCAATTTCCTACGCCTAAAATTAAAGGTAAGATAAAAATACTGAGCAACATCCCACGCTGTATGGACCAGTTTTTTATATGAACGACTTGAACCAAGTTTTTAATCAACGTTTTCATCTAACCTCCTTTTACCTAGTAATTCCTCACGTGACGGTAAGGCAAGAAACTTAGTATAGTTGTCCAGATAAATTTCTGCTGGGAGCGCAGGCGTCCCGCTTGCTTTTGCGGACAAGAGGCCCGCATTCCCAGGACAAAACTTTTCTGGAGAAGTCTATTCCAGAAAGGGTTCTGTTCTTCTTTTTAAAAAATGAAATTCCACTCGGTAACCTCCATAGTTTACAAAGTCTCCTCTGTTTTGGAGGGCGAAGGTAAGCCTTTTTTCAAACAAGAAGGGCAGTATTTGGGGGAGACCCATTGGCCTATCTCTGTTTTTAACTGCTGATGAACGGTCCACAGGATAGGCGCGCCGCACTGCTGACAATTCACATGGGTATCCTTATGAGTGTCCATAAAAAGGTGACAATGATCACAATACCGTTCTTTGGGGGTGCCGACAATAAACTTGCCGTCTTGATAATGTCCAGAGTTAAATTGCTCTTCAGGTGTCCAAATCCAAGTTTGCTCACAGCCCTCTTCTTTACAAGGCATGGGCTTGGGTTTGAGTTTTCTTTGGTTTGTGGTACAGGAAGGGCAGATTCCACAGAAATTATGCTTTCTTTTGTTTACAATATCCTCCAACTGGTTTTCAACAGGATAGTCAATTTTACTCGTACATCCCTGCGTAGGACATGGGATTTGAGAAGACTTGAGTGTATGCATGTGTGAAAAACAAAATTTACAATAACGCTGAGGAGGAGTTAGTGCGGGATCCTGTCGTTGTTTTATCTCGAATTCCAACTGGGAAAAGGAAGCCCACGTCCAGGTATGAGGACAACCAGAAACACGGCAGGGAATCTTGCGAGGTTTCAAGGCTTTTAACTGGGAACTGCAAGAAGCACACATGCGTTTTCGCTCTTTTCTTCGCGTGAGACTCCATTCCAACTGCGTCATTTTGTCCAACGTCCACTCTTCAGTGCAGCCTTTGATTTTACAAGGAATCGACTGGTTTTTAAGAGTTTTCAGAAGGTCATAACAGCTTTTGCAGAGTCGGGATTCGGGCTGCGCCTTCAAACTTTTTCCCCCACTTCGAAGCTGAGAGGAGGCGTACCAACTCCAGGTATTTTTACAGGCCTTCATGCTACAAGGAATCTCTTTGTCCGTCACTGTTTTCAGCAGCTCTTTACAAGACGGACAAAATTGAGTTTCATGTTTCAAAAACTTCTCTTTTTTTCTTAGAATCAACTGTTGGTAAGGGTCGATGATGATCTTTTCTTCACAATCGAGGGTGCTACATTTGACTTCAAGGGGAGACGTTTCGTCAAATATTTTTTTGCAAGAATCACACATGCGTCGGGGAAGGTGATAATTGGGGTCTTTCCAACTGGCCACGAGTTCTTCCGCCTTCAAGGTCCACGTGTTCTTACACTTCGGAATCTTACAAGGAATTTCTTTTTCAACAACCGCATCTAATAACGACATACAACCTCAAATATGTGCACTCAATACAACGAAACTTTGGTTTACTTCGCAAGGATCTCTTTGCCGGTATTTCTTTTGCCCAGGCCGCGTTCCGGTCTGACGACATGCGCTTTCAGTTTTTTCAGGAGATCGGGCCCAGGAAAGTCCTGTTGTACGAACAGCCTGCGGATCAACGCAAAGCCATCGACCTTGCTAAACTGTGAACTTGCCAGGATAAGACACCCATTCCCAGAATAATCAATCCCATTCCTCCAACAAGGAGGTCACTCCATGGAATAAAATAGATTTTTTCTGTAAAAGGAAATTTTTTCCCGATGAATAAAAATCGTTCCAGGACACAGTATCCCCCATAAAGGAAGCCTAAAGCAAGAAGAATCGCCGTACCCAGGAGAATTCCTCCTTCTTTGATAAAAAACCAACAAATCGTTCGTGACGTAGATCCTGAAAAGTAGAGTAGCATTATTTCATCTCGTCTGTGTTGCCAATGAATCTGAATCATTTTTGAAAGACTCCAACAGATGAAAATACTTGCGCTACTCAGACAAAGGTAGTGTAAATTTTTGAGGACTACATACCACCAATCCAATATTTCCACAAGAGTTTTGGAATGCAGTACTTGATTAATTCCAGAATGCGCTCCCAAACCGAGAATCAATTGCTCCATGTTGGACAAATAGGGTTTGCGAAGTTGAACATTCAGGATCTGAGGAAGTTGAAGAAGATTGAGATCTCTGGATAATTTGGGAGACAAGTGAAGTGTGTGTGTCACTTGCTCTAAGGCCTCAGGCCCTGAGATCTTCGTCACGGAGGCCACCTTCGGATTCTGTTTTAAGAGAGAGTCAACCTGTTCATATTGTTCTTGAGAAACCTGTTTATCCAACACAAGGGACACCACCGCGTTTTGTCGCATCATGTTTTCTAACCACGTCAACGCATTATGCATCAGTAAAATCAACGATAAAGAGGAAGCCACCAGCAGGACTAAATATAGGATTTTTCTCAACTCAAAACAATGTTTCCAAGGGATGATATTACCAGGGAGTGTGGCTTTTTGCAAAAGAGACCTCATTTAAAAAGAAAACAAACATCATTTTTATATTGTAAATTCATCCAGCAACTATTACTTTGTCGAACTTAGTTCATATCAGATCATGTGACATGATGGTGAGCGTAGCTCAGCTGGTAGAGCGCTGGATTGTGATTCCAGTGGCCGAGGGTTCAAGTCCCTTCGCTCACCCCACTCCCTCAAGCGCCTGTGGCTCAATTGGATAGAGTAGTGGATTTCGATTCCATTGGTTCCAGGTTCGATTCCTGGCAGGCGCACTTGAGTTATCTCCGAAGTTCAGAGTCCTTTCCTGCTAGTTTCTCCCTCAGGTTTCACACATAACCGTCCTGGCTGTCATCACAATCGCACTAAAGCTGCTTCCAAAAGATAAGGCCTTTTATGGGTTCAGTGCCCAGAAAACAGTGAAGCTCTGGATTCACCCTTGAAATTATTTTGCAGAACTCTGGCTTTGAAACTGTTGTTGTTTGAGTTCAAGCAGCGCTAATAATCCTGCTGAAACTTCGGGAGCAAAAAGAGGTTGATGAATGATTAATGTCTTGCGACATTGTCTCAAAGCTTCATAGGCTTTCGAATGTTCTCCGGCTTTCCGAAGTTGTTGCGCTTGACTGGTATATCTCATTATTTCTTCTTTGATATTTTCATATTGGCTTTGCATTACGTTCCTTTGTATGAACACGTAGGGTTCGTCAAATGGTTGATCTGCTGGACAAATGGGTACTGTCGCTGGTTGACAAGGGGGGGCATTCTGCAAAACCTCATTCATTTTTTATGCCCGATCACAAGTCTGAAAAATTAACCTGTTTCATGAATGTCAAAATAATAGACATCTTTTCGTCGGTTTTCTGCTGATGTTCGCGTCTCCTGCCAGAGCCGGTCCGCTCTATTTTATAATTTATTACGCTCCTTCACAGGCGGGTATCCAGATTTGTAGTCCCAGCTAAAGACTGAACTACGGGCTTTTCTTCATGATTTCATAAAAAGTCACTATTAACTAGTGGTGCTAGTTTGATAGGCTACTCACTTAACCCCCATGAGACAAGTCTCACAACGAAGCCTGAAAGTAATTGGTAGGCCGGGATTACATGCCCTGCAAAATGAGGGGCACGTAGTCCCCCTTCTACCACTTTCTTATAAAGCCGGGACATTGGTAGGCGGGGATTACATGTCCCGCTTTTCTGATCGTTGAGGTTGCCGGACACGTAGTTCCGGCCTACCATCGAGGTGTCCCGGGTTAAGTGGGTAGCTGTTTGATAGGCTACTTAAGCCGGGACACAGGGTAGGATGTGTTAGCGAGCTTGCGAGCGTAACGCAACAGGCAGAGGCGGGTTTATTGATGCGTTACGCCTACAGGCTAACACATTCTACTTTGAATAGCTGTCCCGGTTTTGTAAGAAAGTGGTAGAAGGGGGACTACGTGCCCCTCATTTTGCAGGGCATGTAATCCCGGCCTACCAATTACTTTCAGGCTTCGTTGTGAGACTTGTCTCATGGGGGTTAAGTGAGTAGCCGAGGTTATCACCACATGTTGGGCTTGGTCGTAAGTTCGGCCACCCCCTTAGAATCTAGCTTGCCCATGCCACAGCATAATTTTCTCTGACTCTGGGTCTCAGAGGTAAATCCATGCGATTTAAAAG
>JBBCAX010000076.1:0-1037 GCA_051382335.1 Deltaproteobacteria bacterium TL4 | reverse complement strand
GTAATGACTACGAGACTTAAAAGCAGAAGGATGATTCTTTTGTACATGGTTCCCCCTCGGGAAAGGTTGTTTGAAGTGCTGAGCCGAAGGGCCCAACGTCAGCGTGACGGGCGGCAGACCAACGATGAACGTCGGAAAAGCCGCTGCCCTCACGAGTTACTACAAAATGTCGAAAAAAAACGCGGGTCTGCCGTACCGTCAACGCCGAGTTGGGCTAGAACCTACCTCAGACTTTCCTTTTTACAAAATCGGCATGTCTTTTTCTTAAAAAGAAAATTTGTTATGCCGCAGATTCTTGCTCTTTGACAATTACGACAAACATTTCTTCAATACCAAGGTGCAAATCAATATCAGGCCATTCAATGATAGACTTTCGACCAATAAACTGATAATTTTGCTGAACTTCCATGCTCGCTTCTTGCAATTCTTTGTACCACCTAAGAGGGGTTGATACAATTCTGGCATCTTCTAATTCAACATGTAAGTACTCTGAGTCCACTTTGACACTTTTACCTCGAAACGATCTCATTCCACCTCCTGATCAAGAATTCTTGATTTTCCTTTACAATGGCTATTGCCTTCCTCAACTCACTTTTCTTAAGATAAGAAAAACTTACTTTTAATGTTTCAATTTCTATCTTAGCACAACTATCCTTCCCTTTGAAGACATGGACATGTTTGGGTTCATGATCATTTTTCAATATGAGCAATTTTAATCCATCTGTATTTGGTATTACCGTCGTCATGCTACCTTCAAAGTAATGATTTTAGCTGCCGTTATCTTGATCTTTTCCATACAGACCAACATTAAGTTTTTACTGAAACCTATCTCTGACTTTTGTTTTGATTACCAATCTCTACTGAGCTTCATTGCTTAACAGCAGAAGGCTGATTCTTGTAAACATGCTTCCTCATGTGAAAGGTTGTTTGAAGTGCTGAGCCGAAGGGCCCAACGGTAAGCATGACTGGCACCCGTTTGAGATCGTCGCATATTGATCAGCCTTCGTGTGCCAAAAACGGCTGTTGGGTGTCCAGTC
>JBBCAX010000075.1:0-5126 GCA_051382335.1 Deltaproteobacteria bacterium TL4 | reverse complement strand
AATTTTAATGCCTTTTCTGGAGATTGAGATTCTTCTGTCATAAGACTCCTTTAGGGTTGGGGTTGAAGTCCTATGATAACTTTCTATCCTTCTGAAACACAATCTTTTTTTTATGAGAAAGCCGTGCGCAAGTACCTTTGTACAGGGGGGATATGTTGTTTTACAATTATTTCCTGGTTACTTGTCGGGGGTTATTGTCGCGGAGGCTCAAAAGCTCCCTTCCCTCAAAAACTGGTATGGTGCTGGAGAAACGGTAGGTACTATAGGAGATAAAGATCTAAATAAAGCTGGACCTTTAACCACGCCTACAAATGATCCCTTCATGGTTTTAATTAGAACGTTAGTATATCCAAATCCTATGTATGCCGGGCATAAACTATGTTATACATTAATGAGGTACAATAGTAATGGGCCTGTCAACCTTGCTGGCAAGACACTTACCGCTACGATTAACGCTTTTTCAATAAAACCTGAGGAAAGCAGGAACTACGAAGGCATCCGGGCAGCTACAAGCACTGTTGGCGGCTATGATCAAGACTATCCAATTTTAAGATTTGAAGGCATAACGGGAACGACTCCCTCTTTTTGGATTGGAGAAACACCTTACTATACCACAGGATGGCAAACCCTATCCGTCACACTTAGAGATAACTTTAGTACTGGAATCTTTATTTGTCCCACGTTCACTGGTGGAGGGTTCTTAGTCTCAAGCTTGACCGCTGACGGTGAGTCTTTGTTTGAGGTTGAGACCCCTAAGGTGGAATTTGATCCTGATCCATTTTACTACGTCCAAGGTACAGAAAATATTTTTACGGCTACAGTTGAACCAAAAAGTGAAACTGCAAATTTTACTTTTGAAGCCGATAATACAAATTTAATGGTCACAATCCTTTCCAGAGACACAAATACTGGAGTCATAAAACTTAAAGTAACAGATTCATTCGATACTCCACCTTTGTTAGATAATGATTTTGCTCTCTCTACTCCTGATCCTCCCCCTATTACTGTTTCTATCTCAAGGACACAAAGTACTTCAAACTCTTCTCCTACACGCTCACAAAGCTCTAGTACATCTAGAAGTGGTTCCTCCTCATGGGTAGCTAAAATTGTGGCAAAGTTAAAAGGGGTATTTGTTAAAGATATTGCGTTAGAGCCACTAGATTGTGGAGTTGGAAACCTAAAGCCTGATGATACTTGGACATCTGCAACTATAAGGTGTGAGTCTGGGGCAATTACTTCTATTATACCCAAAGCTCATAAGGATGCAGTAAACTACTATTTTACATACTACCCAGGAAATGCTGAAATCCTTTTGAAATGTACTGAAGCACATGAACAAGTGCATGTCAGTCAATGTAAGGTCCGCCCTCAAGAAGTGTGTAAAGAACCTAAAACGGAAGGATTTTATGTATCTCCCATTATTAGAGGAAGAACGGCAAAGGACGTCGAGTGCGAAGCCTATAGAAAACTATTCTGATTGTTCCTAATTTTGGGGAGGGCCTCGGAACCCTCCCAATGAGGCAGAAATAAACAGATTCTGCAACCAACACTCGTGCTATTGAAATTGATTTAATCGCTCAGCGGGAGATTGCCGCCCGTTGTGGAGTTTAACCGTTTGTGGATTCGAGGGAGCGAAATTGTAAATCAGTGCCCAAGCGCGTAGATACCTTTGCGCCGCTTGCAAGGAACCATGTAAAAATTGTGAACTGAAGAGTCTTCGGTCCAGTCTCCTCATCAGTCGATCAAGCATGTTACTGGTACGATGAGCCCCTGGAAAGTCAAAAGCGACGCTATAATCATCACGTTGCTGTCTCATTTTTGAAATCGCTTGAGCGACGGGTTCGTTGAGATCCTGCTTTTGTGCCCATTCATCGAATCGCCTCAGGTTTTGAACAAAGGCCATTTTTGAGATTGCGGCAAAACAACGTTTCCAAAACCAGTCGGCTGTCTCTTGAAAAAGTTCACGTTTTTGTTTCTTCTTGGTAAAACGATCACGGATTTTAATGAAGACAGGAAGCAAACAACGAATCGTCACAATAGTGGGAAAGAGTATTTTCCAAGAATTTTGAGTTGCTTCCCAACCGTCGGTATTGACCGTTTCTGGCGTATATTCGGGGAAAAGCATCTGGGATTCTTGTTGAAAGGGGCGGTAGGCTTGCGTTAGAGATGCTTCATCGGCATTCCAAGAAACGCCAGCGCCCAAGACGCACTCTTCCGCCACGGTAAAAGCCACATAGGCTTTACGCTTTGAGATGCGAGAATGTTTTTCGTCAGCTAAGACGTGCTTGGGTAAGTTCTCAGGATGAGCAATGGTGGTTCCTACCAAACTAAAGGAGCCAATATGCTGTTCAAGGCGATACCAAAAGGTCATAGACTTTCCCGAGATGCGTTCCAAGGCCCAAAAGGGAACGTTGAATTTGCGAAGAAAGAGCTAGGGTTCGATTTCAGCTACCTGAGCCGTTAAGTAGGGTGTCACGAAAGAGGGACGAATCGTATAGGCGATACCAGCGACAACGATACGTCGGATGATGATCGATTGACGCTTTGAGGAATATTTGTCTTTCATTCGGTACCCTGTGACAATATCGGATGGAAACAATTCCATAAAGCACGTGATGCGTAAATTGATGATTTCACGGAACTCATTGGCGTCTTCAATGACTGCCGCATAGAGTTCTTGGCTAAAAGATAAACAAATTACTCGATTTTGATACGAGGATGTGGTCGATTGCATAGGGTCCATGATTTTGAGTGCGTTGAAAATATTGGTTTGTGAGAACTCCAATATTCTCATGCTCAGCATGGACCGTCACGTCAAATCGCCCTCTCCCCAAAATTAGAAACAATCAGCCAGCTTCTCATTGATCATGGAGCCCAGGTGAATATCGTTAGTCACATAACGGCAGCCATTTGTAACAATCATTGGGCTTCCTTTCAGATTCTTTTGAAACATCAGGCTGATGTCAATGCCCGCTTGGGAGAAGAAAACAGGACTCCCTTGTTTTGGGCGATACGCTCTGCTTATATCGATTTTGCCAGGGAGCTTCTTGCTCACGGCGCCACGGCCATTTTTGAGGATCCATTAGGCTTTGATCTGCTCAATATCCACAATCGTGAGTTGTTGCAGTTACTGCTGGATCATGGAGCTCATGTCAATGCCACAAATAAAAGAAAAATGACGGTGTTAATGCGCTATGCCGAGATGGAATGGTTAGAGGGAGTGCAATTGCTGGTGGAACACGGAGCACTCCTGGAATTGAGGGATCAACAGGGGAAGACGGCGTTGGATTATGCCATTGAAGGCGACGGTTTCGATATTGCTCACTACCTCCTTGCGCATGGCGCGCCAGGCAATGAGAACGAAGTCAATCTGATTCAGGCCGCAAAAAACGGAAACTCTGAGCTGTTGAAACATTTGCTGGAATCAGGACAACCTTGGTCTGTTTCTACACTGACCAAGGCTCTGGAAAAAGGCGTTATCTGTGGAAGAACTCAGTGCGTCCAATTATTGCTGGACGCTATGGCAAATCCAGATCATCCGACAAGCGAGTGGAGAGCGCTTCCACTCCTCATGACAGCCCTTGAAAAAGAGGATACTGACATGGCTTGGCTATTGATTCGCCACGGGGCAAATGTAAATGCCACCTCCATGTCTGAACAAACGCCTCTGATTCTGGCCATCCAACACAATCAGATAGAAATGGTTCAGGAGCTACTGGTTCATGGCGCTGACGCCAATCAACCTGTTATGCATTGGGCAGAGAAAAAAAAGCATTATCCCCTGATCTACGCCCTCCAAAGTGGCAATAGCCTGATGGTTCAGACTCTCTTGAATTATGGCGTAAACACAAATCCTCCCGACACAGAAGATGACCCGCTGGTTGTCGCGATTCAATCCCATTTGCCTCTGGAGATCCTTATTGCCTTAGAGAAAAAAGGAGCTTCTATCCACAAGCGTGATTCCTATCAACGAACACCTTTAATGAAAGCCGCTGAACAGGGAGAACGGGAAGTGGCGCGCTGGCTTTTGGAGCGGAAAGCCAAGGTTAATGATCAAGTATTGATGCAGGCAGGCGCTGTGGCAGCACCCGATGAAATCGATAATCATGAATTGTTAGCAGAGGCTGCCTTTGCCGAAGATTTTGAGTATGTTCCGATTGCCCAATTACTGATACAGGCAGGAGCCACTGTCCCAATGACCGCTCAAGGGGGACGTTCCGCCCAATGTCAGTAACTTAAGGATCTGGCAATAATAACAATTAGATTCGCCATTTTTTTCTAATGAGGTACACTGTAATTTTTATCTTAATTTTAATGAGAGGAGACGTTATGAAAAAAAGGCGATGGGATTTTATATAAAATACGAGAGCAAATCTTCTCAAAATCATTTTTGGATCAATCGAGAGTGTCGGAAAAACACTTTACCCGTCAACGAATTTTGAGTTTTCCTGTGATAATTGGTTTCCTGCTGAACTTAGTTCGAAAAAGTCTTCAAATAGAGTTAGATGATTACTTGGATGCCATTCATGAGCCTCAAGTCACCAAGCAAGCGTTCATCAAAGCCAGAAATAAGTTGAAGCCTGAGGCGTTTTTATGTCTCAATCAAACACTCGTTAAGGAGTTTTATACGGATAACGAGATCGAAACCTATAAAGGCTACCTGCTTTTGAGTTGTGACGGCTCCACCCTACAACTCCCCAATACTCCCGCGTTCATTGAAGAATTTGGTCAACCTGTAAATCAACAAGGGAAAGGGGATCCTTTAGCGGGGATCTCCGTGCTCTATGATCAGCTCAATGGCATCACACTTGATGGCATTCTGTCTTCCTATCCGGCCAAGGAGCGGGCTTTAGCTAAGAGCCATCTGGACAATGTCGCTCCTGTTCTCAAAGACATTAAGAAAAAACTGAGCCTTTTTGATATGGGGTATCCAGGTTTTGAGTTTATGTATTCCTTGATTCACCAGGGCTATGATTTTCTCATCAGATGTCCTCAAAACTTTGTTGAAGAGTTTGAGAGAATGATCAGGCATGGCATTAATGATATTATTTTGGACTTTCCGATTGCTGAACGGCACTATTCGGTCATCAAACAGTTCAGACAGTTTGTTCCTCACCTCAAGGAGC
>JBBCAX010000074.1:0-12417 GCA_051382335.1 Deltaproteobacteria bacterium TL4 | reverse complement strand
TAACCCCACCCAACCTCCCCTTGGTAAGGGGAGGAGCTTTAGAATCCCCTCCTTGGCAAGGAGGGGCAGGGGAGTTTTTTTTGGAAAGTTTCTAAGTTATTCTTTTAACGTTCCTTACCTGTTGATTTAACCAAAAAATTAATGGAAACAGAGTTCACTGAAGCTGAGAATGCACTTTCATCCCTACCGTTCCCCCATGGTAGGCGGGGATTGCACGCCCCGCCCTATGGTCATGGGTTCTCCATTTGTTCAAAAAACTCCCATGCCATCCGGTAATTGCACGACCCGCCCTTGAAATCCGAACAAATCCGGTTGAATTTGAGGGGAGGTGAGATGGAAAGGTTTCCCCTCACCTCGACCCTCTCCCAAAAGGGGCGAGGGAGATGTTGATTGGCCATGAAACCCCTCACTCCGACCCTCTCCCGCAAGAGGTGAGGGGGATTGGGGGCGGGGAGTGCAATCCCCACCTACCGTGAAATCAAATTGGGTTTGGGTGGAAACCTCCACAATGTTGCCTTCCAGAATCGCTCCGATTTCCAGCCACCATTGTTTCCGACTCGGCAAATCCGCGCTTTGGGTGATGGGCCAAAACCACAGGACACACCAATAATCCATGACCAGTTTGGGGCGTCGATACGGCGTGGCGAGGTCGCCATCATCATTCAACAAGCCCTGTTTGCGGAGGGCTTCCTTGCTTTTACGGGAGGTAGCACCCTCCGAAGAACTGAAAACTCCCTGAACAGTAGGCGGGGATTGCACGCCCCGCCCTTTCAATCCAACCGCTTCCGAAGGAGAGGGCATACTCTGCAGATCTCCCTCGCCCTTGCGGGAGAGGGTCTGGGTGAGGAGACAAAGAGTTCGCCCTGCCCTTTTATTTCATTCTCCGGCCACAAAACCAACGGATCTTATGAAAGCCTATGGTTAGGCAATTTTAAAATCATGGCCCTTTTTTTAGAGAAACTCAGAGATTTTGTCATTGAATATTCATTCTCTATGTCTCTGTGGCAAATACCCCCTGAACGGTTACAAACGGGAGGGTACCCGTTTTTTATATCGAAATAAAATAAAGGAATTAGGCTATTAATCGTGCATTCAATCCCAAATGTCTTGCAGAGTCCGCAAGTTTAATATCCGCAGTCAGAAGAGACAGGTTATTTACTGAAGCAATAGCTAAATGTATCGCGTCTAAAGTTCTTAGGGGCGTAGTAAATTGGGAGATCCAACCTTTGGCGATGATGTAATGTTGTGAATGAATGGGGAAGTATAAGAAACATCGTTGGCTCAAATGAGTTTTGAATTGAGCCAATACCCTATTTCCATCAATTGTAGATAATTCTTGTTCTCTTATTTTTCTGGATATAGCTGAACTCAATTCCACTTCAGTTAACTGACTGATTGCTGGCTGGTCCATTTGAACAAGGATCTGTTCTACTACATCGCTGTTAGGTTCAGGGCAATAATAGGCAACCAAGACACTGGTGTCAATATACATTAGTAACGTTCCTCTTCTCTTTGGATGACAACTATTTGGCTTAAAGGTTGCCCTTCAACTTTGATAGTTTCCCGAAAACTCGTTAAACTGGATAATGGAGATTTTTCATTTAAGGAGGTGAGACGAGCAACCTGTTTTCCTCGGCGAGTAATAATAATTTCTTCACCTTTTTCAACTTGATCGAGAAGATTACTGAGTTTCCCCCTGGCTTCTTTAACATTAAGTTCTAACATAAACATCTCCCAAGTAAGTGTACTCTTGAAGAGTACACTTACGGACATAAAAAGTCAAAATTAAAAAAAAGCCTCAAATTCTATTCCGAATTTTAGGAACAAGGTTTAAGGAACCCATTGATTTTCTTTGCAACTTGTTATGGGTGAGGGGGTTGGTCATATTTTCGGCCACAATTTGTAGGGGCGAACCTGTGTGTTCGCCCTGATCCTGGGCAGACACCGCCCCTACGGGATAAAACACAAATCAGGTGGAACATCAAAGATCAAATTTTTGACACATGGCCGAAAATGTGACCAACCCCTGGGTGCAACTCAGAAACCAAGGTGGCTTCACCCCTTTCTTGTTCCTGCTGTAAAATTGAACCAGAATTTTCACCAAAAATTCTTGATTTTTAGAAACTTTCCTATATGTTGCTTCCAACATTTGATGGAAACATTGGTTGGGTAAAAATAAAACACTAACATTTGGAGTCAGAAATCAATGGCTTCTCCTTTAACAAAAGCGAAGAGAGATCCGGAATCCATGAAGGCAAAGATTCTTGCGTCAGCGAGAAAATTATTTGGTGAATATGGCTTTCACGGAACCGCGACGAGGATGGTGGCCAAGGATGTGGGAATAGACATTTCGACCCTTTACTATCATTGGGGTGAGAAATCGGATCTTTACGAGGCGGTCATTATGGATTTGAATGAGGAGATCCATGTAAAGCTCTTAGAGATTGAAAAGCAGGCCAAAGGTCAATCGATGAAAATACGGTTTGAAATCGCGATCAACGTTTTATGCGATTATCTTTTTGCCAACCCTGAAGTTTCCAACCTGATCATCTTTCGTTATTTCAGCAAAACGAAAGTCCCTGAAACCTTCGATCACAAGTTACCTGAATATGTATCAAATGTTGCGGTAGCCATGGGATTGGCGATGGATAAGGAAGAGGTTTCTGTCCAAGTCAAAGCCAAATTATTAACGGTTTGGAATTCGTTATTGAATTTCGCATCGGGAGAGCATTTTTTCCGTCCTCAACTGAATATCAGTCATGAGGACTATATACAATTGACCAAAGAAACTTTGAATTGTGTATTGGTTCCGGCCTTCACTCAAGCAAGTGAATAAGCATGGAGCCTATCATTGATCAAAGATGGAGGAAACTCTGTTTTTGACTAACTCAGAAGGAGGAGTGTATGGCCTTAAACCTGGATATAATTGGTAAAAAACTTGGTCCCATCACCAAGGAATACAATTATAAAGATGTGATCCTCTATGCCTTGGGTGTGGGGGCAGGATTCAATGAACTGGAATACGTTTATGAGAAAGATCTCAAAGTGATTCCCAGTTTTGCTATTGCGGCAACGTTTGACTTCATGAAGTTAACGTTGAAGGCCAATCTCAACTTGGCCGGAATTCTTCATGGCGAACAAGAGTTGACCTTTCATAATCCCTTTCCCATCGAAGGAACCTTGACCACGGAAGGGAAGATTACGCGCATGTATGACAAAGGCAAAGACAAAGGGGCTTTAGTCATGGTGGAGTATGAAACCTACCATTCCAATGGCAACAAGTTGTTCACAAGTGTGATGACTATTTTCTCAAGGTTTGATGGTGGTTTTGGCGGAGAAAACGCGCCCAAAAAAGAAGTCTATATTCCTGACCGCGCGCCTGATTTTGAAATTGAAGATGCTCCTTCCGCAAATCAGCCCATTATCTATCGCTTATCAGGAGATATGTTCACGCTTCATATTGACCCCGATTTCGCGAAGAATTCAGGGTTTGAAAAACCAATCATGCATGGCTTGTGTACTCATGGTTTCGCAACGCGCTCCTTGATTGAAAAACTCATCCCTGGAAAACCTGAACTGCTGAGGAAACTCGATTGTCGCTTTACCAAAGTGCTCTATCCTGGAATCCCTATCAAAACCTTGATCTGGAAAATTGGCGAGGGCAAAGCAGCATGGCGTGTGGTCAATAAAGACACAGGTGAGTTTGTTATTGATAACGGAATTTTCGAGTATGGCGAAATTCCCAAGGATGAAATTCGTTTTGATGACCGGGTTGCCATTGTCACCGGTGCCGGTGGAGGACTTGGCAAAGTTTATGCCTTGGAATTAGCTCGACGTGGCGCGAAAGTGGTGGTGAATGACTTTGGAGGCTCACGAGATGGAGGCGGAACAGGCGCGTCATCTCCCGCGGATCAGGTTGTTGCGGAAATTAAGGAAAAGGGAGGTGAAGCCGTCGCGAATTACGATAATGTCGCAACCGTTGAAGGGGGAGCCAATATAGTCAAAACCGCGCTAGAGGCCTTTGGGACCGTGGATATCTTGATCAACAACGCTGGCATTTTACGAGATAAAAGCTTTGTTAAAATGGAACCTCAAAACTGGAAAGCCGTTTTAGACGTCCATTTGAATGGCGCTTATAATGTGACACGTCCCGCGTTTCAAGTGATGAAAGAGAAAGGTTATGGCCGAATTGTGATGACGACTTCCGCTGCTGGAATTTATGGAAATTATGGACAAACCAATTATTCCGCCGCGAAAATGGCCTTAATTGGCTTGATGAATACGCTTAAGCTCGAAGGCGAGCGTTATGGCATCAAAGTCAATACAATCGCTCCTCTGGCAGCATCCCGCTTAACAGAAGATGTATTGCCGCCACACCTGTTGGCTCAATCCAAACCTGAATTTGTCATGCCCATGACGGTGTATTTATGTTCCGATCGCTGCGAGGATAGTGGACGTATTTACAATGCCGGTGTTGGAACCTTCAACCGTGTTGCCTTGGTGACAGGTCCGGGCATTACCCTTGGAGATAAAGATAATCTGCCAACCCTTGAAGATATCATCTCCAATCGTGGGGCCATCAACACGCTTGAAGGCGGCAAGGAATACTGGATGCTCAACCAACAAGTGATGGATGCGCTTGCTTCAACAAACGCACCGAAAGCCGCAGCAAAAAAAGGTGCTGTTAAAGCGCCAGTGCCTCAAGTTGAAACTGCCAAATCCTCTCCCTCAAAAGGTGGCGGTTCTGTGGATGCGATCTTTGCGGAAATGAACAAAGGCTTTAAAGCTGATGCGGCTAAAGGTCTTGATGTGGTTTTCCAATACCGCATTTCTGGAAACGGTGGTGGCGATTGGAATATGGTTATTAAGGACGGGACCTTGTCCATCAACAAAGGAGTACATAACACCCCGACCACAACCATGAAAATTTCGGCCAGTGATTTTATTGCTTTGCGAAAAGGAGAGTTAGATCCGATGCAGGCCTTTACTACAGGCAAATTGCAGGTTGAAGGAGATATGATGAAGGCCCAACTGCTTGGCAGCCTTTTCAGATAATTGCTTAAACGAAATGGGTGCACTTTGCCGCGAGGGAACGCCTGGAAATACTCAAAAAATTAATCTCAAATTTGTTGTGATTCCAAGCATTCTTTGTAGCAGGTGACACAATCAATGAAACATTACAGACAAAAATCAAGAGGAGACTCAATATGGTAGGTATCACTTCTTATGGAGCGCATATTCCTCGATTGCGGCTGGATCGCATGTCGGTTTTCAAGCAAATGGGGTGGCTCACTCCCGCAATCATGATGGTTGCGCAAGGAGAACGTTCTATGTGTAATTGGGACGAAGACTCCATGACAATGGCGGTTGAAGCATCGAGAGATTGTCTTATTGGAAAAAACAAACGTACTTTGGATGCCGTGTTTCTGGCATCAACCACTTTGCCTTTCGCGGACCGTCAAAATGCGGGCATGGTCGCGGCGGCCTTAAACCTGAACAACAATATCGTCACCTCCGACTATACTTCGTCTTTAAAATCAGGCACAACCGCTCTGGTTACAGCGTTGGATATTGTCAAAGGCGGGGCAAAACACAATATTTTAGTCACCGCAGCGGATAGTCGTAAAACACGAGCCGCCTATTTTTATGAAATGTGGTTCGGAGACGGTGCCGCCTCATTAACGGTGGGTGATACCGATGTGATCGCGGAATTCAAAGGTTCTTATTCTATTTCTTACGACTTTGTAGATCACTATCGTGGTTCCAAAAATAACTTCGATTATGTCTGGGAAGAGCGCTGGGTTCGCGATGAAGGCTATTCGAAAATTATTCCTGAGGCCATTCTTGGCTTAATGAATAAACTGAACATCACCATGAATGATGTCGATAAGCTGATCTTCCCCTGTTTCTTCAAAAGCGAGCACAAAGCTATTGCGAAACAATTGGGTGCAACCGGTGAAAAGGTTGTGGACAACATGCACGAAGTTTGTGGTGAAACCGGTGCGGCTCATAGCCTGCTGATGTTCATCAAAGCGTTGGAAGATTCCAAGCCCGGAGACAAAATATTAATGGCCAGTTTTGGACAAGGTTGTGACGCGCTTTATTTTGAAGTGACCGATAACATCCTGAATCTGTCGTCAAGGAACGGTGTCAACGGATCTCTGAAACACAAGAAAACGACGGATAACTATCAACGCTTCCTGAAGTTCAACGAGTTGGTTGAAACCGAAATGGGAATCCGTTCAGAAGCTGAAACACAAACCGCGATGACCGTCTTATGGCGCAAAAATAAAATGCTGATGGGCTTGGTCGGAGGTTTTTGTAAAGCGTGTAATTCACCTCAGTTTCCAAGCGCGGATATTTGTGTGAATCCCGACTGCGGTACAGTCCAGAAGCAAGAGGATTATGAGTTTGCCGATGTTCCTGCCACAGTCAAAACCTTCACAGGGGATTTGCTAACGGTTTCTGTGGATCCACCCCATAAATACGGGATGGTGCAATTTGAAGGCGGAGGCCGGATGCTTGCCAACTTTACGGACTGCGAGTTAGAAGATTTGAAAGTTGGACTTCCGATGAAAATGGTTTTCCGACGCCGGTTTGAAGATAAGACCCGTGGTTTTATCAACTATTTTTGGTCAGCCATGCCGATTCCTGGAGCAAAAGTCGTTGAAGTCCTTGATCCTGTTCGCTTCGATGGTCAGGTTGCTATCATTACAGGCGCGGGTGCGGGCTTAGGAAAAGTCTATGCTCTTGAACTTGCGAAGCGTGGAGCGAAAGTTGTGGTTAATGATTTAGGCGGTTCCCGTGACGGCTCTGGCGATGGAAATTCAAGTGCCGCCGATCAAGTGGTTCAGGAAATCAAAGCCCTGGGCGGAGAAGCTGTCGCGAATTATGATTCTGTCGCCACACCCGAAGGCGGTGCCAATATCGTTAAAACCGCGGTGAACGCGTTTGGTAGAGTTGATATCCTGATCAACAATGCCGGAATTTTAAGGGACAAGACCTTCCTCAAAATGGAGCCTGAACACTGGCAACCTGTGTTGGATGTCCATCTCAATGGCGCTTATCACGTCACTCAACCTGCGTTCCAACTGATGAAAGATCAAGGTTATGGCAGAATTGTAATGACAACTTCCGGTGCGGGTTTGTATGGGAACTTTGGTCAAACCAATTATTCCTCCGCAAAAATGGCGCTGGTAGGACTCATGAATACCTTGAAGCTCGAAGGTGGAAAAAACAATGTGATGGTCAACACCGTCGCTCCCATTGCGGCCTCACGCTTAACGGAAGATGTATTGCCGCCGGATCTGTTTGAAAAATGCAAACCGGAGTGTGTCGCTCCCATCGTGCTTTATTTCAGCAGTAAAGAATGTCAGGAATCCGGCACCATTTCCAATGTAGGGATGGGTTATTTCAACCGTGCCGCTTACTTGACAGGACCAGGAATCAAACTGGGTAGCGTGGATAAGCCTCCAACCATTGAAGATATTCACCAAAATTGGAAAGCGATCAACAGTTTGGAAGGCGCAAAAGAAATGAATGACGCGATGGCGGCGTTAATGGAATTGATTAATCCTCCAAGCCCCAAAGTTTCAGCAGAAAGTGCCAGCAGTGCCGGTGGCGGAGCTGCTTACACCGTTAAAGGTGTGTTTGCTGTGATGGCAAGCACCCTGGATCCTGCGGCGGCAGCAGGGGTCAATGTCATCTTTCAGTACATTATTTCCGGTCCTACGGGCGGAGAGTGGAATGTCACCGTCAAAGACCAAACATGCACCGTCGCAAAAGGCTTGGCTGAAAGCCCAACCTGTACCTTGAAAATTGGGGATGAGGATTTTCTCAAACTCACAGCCGGTGAGTTGGATCCCATGCAGGCTTTCACCACAGGTAAGTTGAAAATCGAAGGGGATATCATGAAATCCCAGTTAATCGCACAGCTTTTCACTAAAAAACCTGAAGGCGCTCCAAGTGCTGGTGGCAGTGCTGGTAGTGGTTCCGCGGTGGAAAGCCTTTTCAACCAAATGCCTGAACACTTTAATTCCAAGGCTGCAAATGGTGTTAATGTGGTTTTCCAATATAAAGTTTCCGGTCTCACCGGAGGCGATTGGAATGTCACCGTTAAGGACCAAAAATGCAGTGTCCAAAAAGGACTTGCGGACGCTCCTACCTGTACTTTGATTATCGCGGATGAAGATTTCTTGAAACTTCTGAAAGGAGAACTGGATCCAATGCAAGCGTTTACAACCGGTAAGCTTAAAATTGAAGGGGATATCATGAAGTCCCAACTGATTAATCAATTGTTTAACATATAGCAGGAGAACCAGTCATGGCTACAGGAATAAAAGACAAAGTCGCGATCATTGGTATGGGATGTACCAAATTTGGAGAACGTTGGGATGCTGGTGCTGAAGAATTGATGGTTGAAGCATTTCAGGAGTGTCTTGAAGACGCCGGGATTTCAAAGAAAGAAATTGGCGCGGCGTGGTTTGGAACGTGTCTGGAGAGCATCAATGTGGGCCGGAGCGCCTTGCCCCTGACCACAACGTTGCGCCTTCCAATGATTCCCGCGACACGGGTTGAAAACTATTGTGCTACCGGCTCCGAAGCGTTTCGGGGGGCTTGCTACGCAGTGGCCTCAGGGGCTTACGATATTTGTTTGGCACTGGGTGTTGAAAAACTGAAAGATACCGGCTACGGCGGCCTGCCCAACGCGGGTTCAAACGCGGGAAGTTTAACCTGGCAATGGTGGCCGAACCTATCGGCACCAGGTTCTTTTGCGCAACTCGCAAGCGCGTATGCCGCAAAATACAAGATTTCTGATAAGGATCTTAAAAGGGCTATGGCTCATGTCTCTGTCAAAAGTCATGATAATGGGCTGTTAAATCCCAAGGCTCACTTGAGGAAAAAAATCACCATTGATCAGGCGCTTGCATCTCCCATCATCGCGCATCCTTTGGGCTTGTTCGACTGTTGTGGAGTCAGTGACGGTGCGGCTGCGGCTATTGTAACCACACCGGAAATCGCGAAAAAGCTTGGCAAAAAAGACTTTGTCTCCGTGAAGTCACTGCAACTCGCGTTGAGTAGCGGTGAGGAGATGGGATACAATAACTGGGATGGTGACCATTTCATCACTACCTCAAAGTGCAGTTCCATCGCCTATAAAGAAGCGGGCATTACCAATCCACGAAAAGAAATCAGTATGATGGAAGTCCATGACTGTTTTTCCATCACAGAACTGGTGACCATGGAAGACTTGCATCTGTCTGAACGTGGCAGAGCGGTTTTTGATATCATGGATGGTGTTTATGACCGTGATGGAGAGGTTCCTTGCCAGGTGGATGGAGGATTGAAGTGTTTTGGACACCCCATTGGAGCTTCTGGAATCAGAATGCTCTATGAGATGTACTTACAACTTCATGGACGGGCTGAAGAACGGCAACTGGAAAATCCTCAATATGGGTTGACTCATAATTTGGGAGGCTTTCCTTTTCAAAATGTTTGCAGCATTTCCATTGTCGGAAAATATAACCAGTGAGTATGGAAACCGTTGTGAATTATAAACATGTTCCCTTAAATGAAGAAATCTCCGCAATCGGAGGACGTTATCTGCTGATTAAGGAAGAAAAACTGAATTTTCGTGGAAGAGAGGTATTCTATCTGGTGGGGTGTGGAATCACAGATACCGCATGCTGCGGTGTAAGCGGCATCGCATATATCAGTGTACCCGGATTTGTGGTGGAGTGGAAATCACAACACTCTCCAGAGGGAACCTTTATCTCACAAGTCGAAGCTATTTCCGATTCTGAACTTCAACACGAAATCAAGCTGCTCCTTCAGAAAAGGGAAGCTCTTCAACAAGTCCAATTCCAGTAAGATCCTTGGAATCCCTGAGTCTTATCCCAGGGATTCCCCAATGATTAGAGAAACTCAAGACTTGCTCCTTGTTCCCTCGCTTTGTGTGGGACTACCAATTAAGGGGACTCTTTATCCCTTTTTCTGCTGGAAATATGACGTGGATGAGGTTACCATGACAGACATCAACAGCAGGTTAAATTATCCTCAGAGGCACGATGCAAAAGAAAAAACTCCCCATAGGAATCTCAGATTTCAAGGAATTGCGTGAACGCAATTACTATTATGTGGATAAGAGTCTGCTGATTCATGATGTGCTGGAATCAGGGGCAAAAGTGATCCTCCTTCCTCGCCCTCGACGTTTCGGTAAAACACTGAATATTTCGATGCTACGCTACTTTTTTGAGAAAACGGAATCTTCAAACCTTCATCTGTTTGACGGACTTGCCATTGCGGACAATCAGGAAATCCTATCGTATCAAGGGCAATATCCAGTGATCTATCTAACCTTCAAGGATGTGAAGGAATCCAGCTGGGAAAGTTGTTACAAGAAAATCCAATTGATGCTGTTTGAAGAATTCCAACGTCATCAAAAACTGTGTGAACCCGTTCTTACCGGGAATGAAAAATCCGGATGGGATGCTATCCTGGAACAACGCAGTGCACCACACCAACTTGAAAATGCTCTTCGTCTCTTAATTTCCCTGCTACACAGGGCAACAGGGAAACAGGTCATTTTACTACTGGATGAGTATGACGCACCGATTCATGCGGGATATCAGTATGACTATTATGATGAGGTGATTTTGTTCATGCGCAATCTGCTGAGCGGTGCGCTGAAGGATAATACGGATCTGGAAAAAGGCGTGATGACCGGCATTTTACGGATTGCCAAGGAGTCCATCTTTTCAGGATTGAATAATTTGGGGGTTTATTCCCTGATACGTCAGGAATTTTCAGATTTTTTTGGATTCACTCAATCCGAAGTCAATACCATTATCAAAAACTTTTCTATTGAGAACGGTGAAGGCTTAAAAAACTGGTATAATGGTTATCGTTTTGGCGAAAAAATCATTTATAACCCTTGGTCCATCCTTGGGTTTTTGGACAGTTTGGATCGGGAATTCCGTGCTCATTGGGTCAATACCAGTGCTAATGAATTGATTCGGGATCTCATCACCCGTTCTGACAGTTCGTTGCAGCAGGATGTGGAAACACTGCTTGCGGGAGGAACCGTGCTTTGCCCTCTTGATGACAACATCGCGCTGAGGGATATTGCTCAGAACCACCGCACGATTTGGAATTTTTTGGTGTTCAGCGGTTATCTGAAACCCATAAAATCGTGGATGGAAGGAACTCACTGGATGTATGAATTGGCCATTCCCAATCTGGAAGTACGTTCCTTTTATGAAGACACCATCCACAATTGGATCTCCCAACAGGTAGGCAGTAATGCCATCCAGGATCTGCTGCACTCTCTGGTTCAGGAAGACATCAGAACCTTTGGCAAGCAGTTACGGGATATCATTGTCTCAACACTCAGTTTTCATGATACCGCAGGCAAAGAGCCGGAACGGGTGTATCACGCTTTTGTTCTGGGAATGTTGACCCACCTCAGCAATACGCATCAGGTAAAATCAAATCGGGAATCTGGTTATGGACGTTATGATGTGCTTCTGTTTCCCAAAAATCGCTTCCAAACCGGATTTGTTTTGGAATTCAAAAAAATCGACTATGACGATGAAAAAGATCATCAGGAAACAATGCAAAGTGCTTTGACACAAATCCGTGAAAAAGAATATGCCGTCGAACTGAGGAATGCCGGTGTGAACAAAGCCCTTGGGATTGGCATCGTCGTTGATGGCAAACAGGTCTGGGTCGAATCCATCAATTTATAGGTCTCCCCCCCCCCATCGAGGTAGGACAGCCAGTTACCCGACGGCCTCCTCACAGATCCTGGCGTGCGGAATTCCCGCACCAGGCTCTTCAAAATTGTTCGCTTCGCACCCTGCTGCACCTTGCTCAGAAAGGATGACAGATGCGTGGTCTGAGCATGTGAAAGTCTTTGAGCAATTCACTAAAGCTTGTCCACGTATAACTCTGACGTTGACTGAGCCGGTTAGCCTTTTGAGCAAAATCCGCGTGAGCTGATAAAAATAATCACTGAGACTCTCATAGTTACCCCTGAGACCGTAATAGTTCCAGTACCCGCGCAGCTTTTGGTTGAGTTTCGCGAACAATTCAGCTTTTGGTAAGCGACAATGGTCTTGACACCACTGTGTGAAATTGGCAAGCGACGCTCGGTACTTATTCAGGGCAGTGCGCCGCTTTAGAACAGGGTTTCCCCAACGGTTCAACCCCCAGCGGAATTCAAATCCCAGAAACTCAAAGTGAGTCCTGGCATCTTTGTCGAATTGCAGCAGCTTGGTCTTTTCAACCGACCTCTTGGCTCCGTATCAAATAGACTCGGTTGTATCATTTTGCCTGCCTTTGGGACTTCTCTTCGTTGATTTCCCCTCCGTTTCTCCGGCTACGTTCCGTTTCCGCTTCAGGCTTTTTCAAATCTCG
>JBBCAX010000073.1:0-1749 GCA_051382335.1 Deltaproteobacteria bacterium TL4 | reverse complement strand
GTGGTAACTGTGTGATATACTATGGCTCAAAGTGCACCCGGGGTGGATACTTTGCTTGAGAAACAGGGTGGTCAATTAACCTGAGAATGGGTGGTCATATAACCTGAGAAACGACAGGCTTACCTTTAACGACATCCCAGTTGTTGACAACAATGTTTCCCAGTTTTTCCGCAATATCAACGCGTTTGAACCACTCAGCTTTTTTCTGTTTCGCTGCCTTGGCAAATGCGCTGCGTATCGTAATCTCATTACCAAGAGAATCCCTCCATTCATTTGGATCGGCAGGTACATCTTGCGGCGAGCATCCAAATTGCTTGCCCAACTTTTCCCGAACATGATCTTCTCCTCGCTCATTGATCGCAAGTAGCGCCATTGCCACAAAAGCATCCCACGGTAAATCGAGAGCTACACGTTCCTCGATGGACACCTCCCCACTCCACACAATGGTTTTAACCCCGTTACGGCTCAATTCTGCTTCATCTGGGTTGATCGGCTCATCTGAATCACCGAGAAAGGCTGTTTGGTAAGCGAGTTTTGCAAAGTGAATAGCTGTGGCTGGTCCCAGAGTATTGCCCTGTCCGTTAGCAAGAGCAGCACCGGCATACGCAAAGGAGTGATCTTTATCCGCCCACCATATATCAAGTGCCCTACAGAAGCCGATTTCAGTCTTACCTTCGCAGACAATCACTTTTCGAGCCAAGAAAGCGTCCGGATTTGTTCTAAAAAGACGTTGCAACTCAACCCCTGGCTGCTTGATTTCAGTAATACCTCCATGAGAACGTACCACTCTAATATCAGCAGGTCCAAGCTCGCATAATGCCACCGGTGAGTGTGTAGTCAGAAAAACCTGGTTTGAGCTTCCAACCGTTGTAACATCACCATCGTCGGCAGATTCATTTTCCTGAAGTTGAGCACCTGTTCTAAGGACATGTAATAGTCTTCGGAGCCGATGTGGTTCCAGTCCATGCTCTATCTCATCGATTAATGTAATGCCGCCACTGCGTCCAGCCTCATGTTGGAGACCCATAGTCAAAAGCCGACTTGTTCCCGATCCAGCTTGACGCAATGGAATCAAACCATCATGCAGCGCTAAGATACTGGCACCAATGCTCATACTACGTACGTCAAGATGGGGCACAAAACCAACACCGCTCTTTGGCGCAACGCCAAGTTTTTTGCCAATCTGCTCAGCATTCTTAGCGGATTGCTTAAGCAGCGGAAGGTCATCAGGATTAAGTGATGCTTTCGCCTGACGTCTGGCGTCGGCCAGAAGGGATTGCGTATTCTCAGGTTCATCCATCAAACGCGTAAGTGCTGAGCCCTGGCCCCAGGAAAACTGCCAGTCAACGTAGTTGCCAATACGAGACACGCCAAATTTGGCTCGGTCGAAGGCAGAAATCAGCTTTCCTTCCTGATGTCTGTCATTCACCACTAGCCATGTGGGCTCCAGTGTCTTATCGATGCTAAGTCTAATAGTAAGTAGCGGCTCGTCATCTTCTTGGGGTTCATCCCGTAAAACGGAGCCATCCCAACCTCGGATAAAATATCCAAACTTGGCTTCGGAAAGCAGAGACCTGGGAACCTCCCCAACACTGGCCTCAATAATAATGGACTCGTTTGTATCAGCATTGAAAAAATCGGTATCGTCAAACGAGACATTGCGGCGGGGCGTTAGCGCAAGATCCAATGCATCCAAGATCGTTGATTTTGTACAATCACCAGGCCCAACCAAACATACAAAGCGACCGC
>JBBCAX010000072.1:0-1306 GCA_051382335.1 Deltaproteobacteria bacterium TL4 | reverse complement strand
TTCTAAGAAAGGCGAATTGATACGTTGTGTTTTTGGTTACAAATAGCGAGTCAAAATGTGACATGGATATTTGCAATTAATGCGTTCTCCTTCATAAGAAGCCTTGCAAGCACACAAAACCCCAAATCTGGGAATAACGTTCAAAAATTCACGTTGTGATCTGGCAAAATTAAACATGTCCATCCATGTCCTCTTCATATCTGCAACCAATCGTTTAATTTCATCAACAATTGTGGATTGTGGTTGATCGGATTGGTCAGACTGATCGATAAATTCATTAAAGTTTACCAGCGAATCGCGATATTTTTCCAGCAAATCCTTAAACGTTACAAAATTCTTGTAACCCTTGTAGTTCCATACCGTTCTATGCTTCCGATTGCTCACCGAAATACCACATTTGGGATCTTTGAACGCTTTCAAACTAGACCTAAGTAATTCTGCTACTGCATCATGTCTATCTCTTAGTTCTTCTCTCTTAGTTCTTCTCTTTTCTCGTTCAGAATCATCAGGATCGTCGGAGCCAGACTCGTAAAGAAATCTACAATATTCTGATTCCAACTTAATTTCTTTCAGAATCACGTCTTCATCAGAATCAACAATTAACTCTCGTTGGGCCATTTTTGCCCCAAAATTAATTTCCGAATCATTTTTGGAAAACACGTGCTGTACACGTGTTTTTGTATTTTGTTTACACAATCATCTGGAGAAGACGACACCCAAGTCCAGCTGAAACGTTGCATCAATCCGACCATACAAGATATTTCGCACAGTATCAGCATCCAATCCCTTCTTTTTCATGCATTCTTCCGACGATAGCTTCTTTTTCTGGCATATGTCCAGTACCCTATGTTCAACTGTGATAGTCGATCTATCGGCTTCCCTTGGTTTCTCAAGCTTAGCGAATGCACAGAAGCACTTGACATGAACTAGTTGTCCATATCTATGTGACCTAGACATCGCTTGCTCATGAACTGCAGGGCACCACCATGGCTCAACAAAGATAACACTAGTTGCTTGAGTAATGTTCAGCCCCTCCGAACCAACCTTATATCCCATCAATAGGATTTGTGCGTTTCCCTCCCTGAACTTCCTTAGTTCGACCGTTCGTTGTAGACTACTAGTTTTCCCATCGATGAATGAAGTAACAATATCCGGAAACTCATCGTGAAGTCTGTCCCGAATAAGATAAAGTGCTTCGACAAATGTCGAGAAGATGATAGTCTTTTCGGGGTATTCACGAACACGATCAATAATCGCGTTGATCTTTGGAGAACGTTTACCACTTGGTCCCTCTTTATCAGTACAC
>JBBCAX010000071.1:0-6578 GCA_051382335.1 Deltaproteobacteria bacterium TL4 | reverse complement strand
ATTGAAGATCACTTACAAGAACGTGAATATCCTGTTGAAACCCCGCCAGCGGTTCTTAAATAAAAGACTGTTCCCATTTCCAGTGCTTCAAACACAACCCCTCGCCTTCAGGCGAGGGGGGGTTGCCTCAACGGTTGTCATGGCCTTTGACGTTTTGTATCGGTTCCCCATTTAAAAAATGAGATAAGGAAAGGATAGTTCTAGACAAAGATAAGCGCTTTGGTTATACAGTGTAGACAAGGAGTTATCGAAAATCAGAGAATCCTATTGATCCATATTTCATTAAGTCACTAGCACTATGTCCGAATTGTCACAACGCGAAAGGTTACTCATTGCTGTCATGATGGGGCTGTTGATTGCCTTGTTAGTCAGCATGATCGCCAAAAAACTCTCAGGCTATGAGGCCTCTCTTACTCAGCAAAAGCAAACCCAGGAGAAAAGGCTGAAGGAAGTTCAAAAGTTGGAAAAAGAGTGGATTGGTTTACAAAATACCTCCACCGCGCCGATTATGCCAGGCTCCTTAAGCTCTTTTGTGGAAAGCACCGCTCGTAAATTGCAAATCCATAATAACTTGCAGCTCAACGCTATAACAAACGCGCCTTCCGGCACTGAGGGCGTTCAGGTACGCCTGGATCAACTGAATTTAGATCAGCTTTTTGAAACATTATACACTATAGAAAAAAAGTATCCTGTTTTGTTAATGGATCAGTTAGATGTCAGCATCAGTCCGGGAAGCCGTATGTTACGTGTCGCGTTTCGTGTTTATAAACAAAAAAATGAATAAAACTCTTATGACTCAAGAACTGTCATTCAAATCACAGGGTACGGAGACTCGCGGTTTGCTCGCGAATATTCCAGGGTCCCAATTTTTTGCGCAGCCCCGGTTTCGTTTCATTAGAAGATTGATTTTTATCTCGGCCTCAATCTGTTTGGGCTTCGTCTTTTTCTTTGCGGGATTGCGACATTATTTCCCAGGAGATGTTTTAGCCAAACTCGTTCAACAGCATGTTGCCGCGGGAACCTCTATTCCTCTCAGCGTCAAAGACATTCAACTGGGATGGAACTCCATCCAGATTCCTGAGCTTTCAGTGAATCCTCCCGCGACAATGACTGATGTTGGGATCTCAAAATTATTGGTCATCAAACAGATTCAGACGACGTTACTGCCCCTTTTGATTTTGGGACGACTGACCGTCAATGCGGAAGCCTATAGTGGAAAATTGCGAATCAGCACCGATATCAGGCAATTGAACGTGGTGAAGTTTTCACTGAAGGATCTGGTTTTAGACAATATTCCGTTGCTGAATACTTTGGAATACGCTTTTTTGTCAGGCAAAGTGACGCTGTTCGGGCAACTCACAAATTGGAGAGCGTTGCAAACACGGAAACAAATGTTTCCTCAAGGTCAAATTCAGGGCAATATAAAAAACTTTGGGGTTCGCATTAAAAACTTTGAAAAACTTTCCCAAAGTATTGGTCTTGAAGGCATAGAGATCCCCACCATCCTGATCACTGATTTTCGTATTGATCTGGAATTGGGTGAGGTGATTTCCCTCAAACAAGTCAAACTCGAAGGCGATCTGGAAGGGACCATTAGTGGTTCTGTTCGCTTGGACCAACGAAATCTGAATGAGTCTCAACTCGATTTACATGTTAAACTCAAACCCAGTGACGAGTTAATGAAAGGCTTGGCCTCATTTTCCATCATCTTGAGAGAATACCAATGTGGTAATGATTTTGATGTTGAGATCAAAGGACGCTTAGGTCAATTAGACACGATCAAACGGAGACGGTGTACATGAGACGGTTTCTGCATTGGAAGGCTGGAATCGCGTTGGGAATCCCGATTATGATCTTGTTGATGACGGGAGTTCATTTGTTGTCTTATCTTCGGGCACCCCTTAATCCGAACCTCCCGCAAGACGTCATCATCGCCATTCCTCCAGGTGCGTCGTTTAATAAAATCCTCCATATTCTTGAAGACCATCAATTAATCGTACATCCTTCCCTCTTTCAAATGATCGCCTTGTTTCGAGGAGACGCCTCCCGGATCAAGGCCGGGGAGTTCTCGATTGATCCGCATTGGACTCCCGAACAATTGTTAGAGCATCTGATTGCGGGAAAGAATTGCTTGTACAAAGTTACCGTGCCGGAAGGCTGGAGTTATGAAGAAATTGTTGACCGATTGCTGAGTAAAGGCTTAGGGACCAAAAAACGTTATCTGGAGTTGTTTACAGACCCTGAGTTTCTGGCGAAAACGGGTTGGTCGAACGTCCCTTCATTGGAAGGACTTCTGTTTCCTGAAACTTATCATTTCGCCAAACATCATACTGAAGAAAACATTCTCTTAGCCATGGTTAATGAACTCAACAAGCATTTGGGTCCTGAGTATCGGGAGCGTTCGAAAGAGCTCAACATGAGTGACTATCAAATTCTCATTTTGGCCTCAATTGTTGAAAAGGAAACAGGGCAGGAGCAAGATCGACCATTGATTGCGGCAGTGTTTCATAACAGACTCAAAAAAAAAATGCGGCTTGACAGTGATCCGACGGTGATTTACGGGCTTAAAAATTTTGATGGCGATCTCACCAGGAGACATTTAAAAACCTATTCCCTTTATAACACCTACAAATTTAACGGACTGCCCCCGTCACCGATCGCGAGTCCGGGGAAAGCCTCTATTTACAGCACATTATATCCCGCAAAGGTGAACTATCTTTTTTTTGTAGCACGGGGAGACGGCAGCAGTAATTTTTCCTCGGATCTCAGATCTCATAACCGTGCGGTTTGGCGTTATCAACTCAAAAATGAACCTAAACCTCAGCAAAAAAAAATAAAAATTCAAAAGGAGAAAGATGCCCATTTATAATTATCAGGCGCTTGACGCGAGTGGCAAAGTTCATAAAGGTTCGATGGATGCCGTCTCAGCCAATGAGGTTCGGCAACAACTGAAATCACAGCATCTTTATCCAACGGAGGTCAAACCCAGTCGTTTCACCACCGCAAAAAAAACGGACATCAAGCCTGTTTTTGATTATAAAAAATGGCTTCCGAAGCGCAGTAACTACGCTAAAGCGCTCACTCAATTCACACGACAGTTGGAAGTTCTGCTGGATGCGACAATCCCTTATGATAAGGCCTTGGAGTTGATCATTGCCCAAACGGCGGATCCTGATTTCAAAAGCATTATCTCCGATGTCCGGCAGCATGTGTTGGAAGGCGGACATTTGGCCGATGCTTTGGGAAAACATGCTGAAGTATTTCCTCCAATGTTTGTCAGCATGGTCCGCTCTGGAGAGAGCGGCGGTTCCCTGGTCATGATCATGCAGCGCTTGGCAAACTACTATGAAGTTCAGGATGGGTTACGGGCCAAACTGCGATCCGCAATGATTTACCCGATGTTTATGAGCGTTTTTGGAGTCGGTGTTGTCGTGTTTATGGTAACGTTCATTGTGCCCAAAATCACCACCATTTTTGAAAGTCAAAAAGGGATGCTTCCCTTGCCGACACAGTTATTGATGGGCTTCAGTGATTTCATGACCAATCATTGGTTGCTGTTAGCCGTGCTCGTTTTTTTCGGGATCTTTGGGACCAAACATTTTTTAAAAACACCAACAGGGGTCCGGTTTAAAGACAAAGCGTCCTTAAAACTTCCCTTATTTAAGCAGTTAACCATCAAGGTCATGGTCCTGCGTTTTTGTCAAACGTTGGGAACCTTGCTCAAAAGCGGGGTTGATCTCAAATCGGCCCTGGACATTTCCAAGCATGTGGTCGTGAATCATGTTTTTATCGCGAAACTGGAGGAATTAATTATCAATGTGAATAATAAAGGAATGCCCTTATCGGCGGCAATGCAGCGGATTGAGTATTTCCCGGAGTATGTTCATCACGTTGTTGCTATTGGAGAAGAGGCGGCCCGGATGGATGAACTGCTGGAAAAAGTCGCGGAACGGATGGAAACCGAAGTGCGTCATACCATTGAAGGGATGACGTCTTTATTACAGCCTGCGATGATCATGTTTTTAGGTGCGGCAGTGGGATTTATCGCGCTTGCGGTGTTATTGCCCATGTTAAATATGAGTCAACTATTGCAACGCTGAGCAGAGTACGCTATAAATAGAAGAAACCGTTTTGTGTTGTAGTATTACAGCTTTATCCTTAAGTGTTGAATCTGGTAATAACTGGATGAAAACGTAACCATTATAAGAAAGAGGTCCTATGCGCTATCAGAATCATCATTTACCCACCCTTAAGCCTGAAGGGTTTAGCTTTATTGAAGTCATGGTGGTGATCATCATTTTGGGACTCCTCGCGGGATTAGTCGGGGTGTCTTTATTTGACTCCGCCGCACAGGCAAAAGTGGATACAACGGTAGTGCAAATCCGAGGACTGGGTTCGGCCCTGGATTTGTACCGTTTACATAACTCCCGCTATCCTCAAACAGAACAAGGCTTGGCTGCCTTGGTCAAGAAACCGGAAGTGGGAGTGATTCCCAAGAATTGGAATGGTCCTTACATTAAAAGCAAAAAAGTTCCTAAAGACGCCTGGGGTACTGATTTTAAGTACACTAGTGACGGAAGAGAATATCAGATCATTTCTTTGGGTGCCGATACGGTTGAAGGAGGGGCAGAGGAAGATGCCGATATCAGTTCCGATGATCTTTGATGCCGTATCACACAAAACTGGGAAAGGCTTCAGTTTCATTGAACTGATGGTGGTGTTGGTGTTGATGTCGTCTGTCATGGCCATGACCGTTCCCAGGTTTGATGGCTTTTTTGAGAAACCGCAGGAAAAAGAGTACCGTAATTTAGCCCGTGTTTTGAAACTTTTACGAAATGAAGCAATTTTGGGGCAGACGGAATATTATATGATTTTTGATACCAAACAACAACGGTATCATATCGAAAAAGCACTCAAGGATGGAAACAGAGAAAGCATGGACTCGCCTAAAATATTAAAACCTCATGCGTTTGTCGTAGAATTTCCTCTCCATCAAGTCACGCTTGCACAAGTTGCCAATCAAAACACCGCATCCCGGATCTTACAATTTCCTGTAGAGGTCTCTATTGACAGCTCAGGGTTTGTAACGCCTTTTACCTTAGTCTTTACCGATACGGAAACCAACCACTTTTGGTATATTAACACTAAAAACATCATGGGATATCTTGAACTTAAAGAAGAAACCACTGAGCTTTTTTAGAAAAAAAAAATTATCAAACAAAAAAAATGGATTTAGTGTGTTGGAAGTGCTGGTCGCATTGTCCATCATGACCGTGATGTTGGTGGCGATTTACCAATCATTTGCCACCACCGTGTTCATGATTGCTTCCACAAATAATCTTTGGCGTTCAATGGTTTATTCTCAAAATGAACTTCTAAGATGGGAGCGTAGTGTGAGTGTCCCCGTTTCCGTTGCGCAAGGTGAGTTTGAGGAGGATCATGAGTTGTCAGGATTTCGTTGGCAGCGGGAGATCTCGGATATTGCGCCGCTGCCTGGAATTACCGTACGGAAAGTCAGTTATGAACTCAATTGGGATGAAGGCAAAAACAAGTATTCCTACAGTGCGGCCATCTATGTTAAACCCGAATAACCAACGACAACAGCGCTCAGGATTCACCCTTATTGAACTGATGGTCTCCCTAACGGTTTTAGCGATGGTCGTCTCGTTACTTTATGGGGCGTTTTATCAAATTTCCAATTCCTCCTCTCAAGTCAAAGAATCCCTTCAGGGACGTCAGGAACTTCGTTTATTAATGAAAATTGTACGTGATGATCTCCAAGCGATTCGTTTTTTAGATAAGCTGATTGCCAGAAACGGGTTAGAAGGCGACACAACTGTTTTTCAGTCGGGCCTCATCTCCAATCGGGTAACTGGACCTGAGGGCCAGGAAATGAGTTACATCCATTTTCATAGTGCTCTTCCTTCACGCTTTTATCCTGAAGCCAAAACCCAAGATCCCAATTTGCATGAAGTCGGCTATCTCCTCGAATTTGATACCACTGAAAAAAAATGGCTGTTCCTCCGTCGGGAAGATTTTTTTGTGGATGAGGATATGATTGAAGGCGGTCGGAGACACACCCTTTCTGAACACGTCAATGGTTTTTTATTGGAATTTCTGGAGCAGAATATCAAAACCTCAACGGGGGAAACTAAAGAGGTTTGGGTCAACGAGTGGGACTCCAAAGACGCAAAAAAAGGCTTATGCCGTCTCCCCTCTGATCGAAAAACCACCTCTGGCAAAGATCCCTGCCTTCCGGTCGCGATTCGATTAACCATGCAACTGAAAGGGGAAGATGGAATCACGTTGAAAGAAAGCGCTGAAATTAACCTTCTGGATGCGTTACAACGATAAAAGGGGTGAGGCTCAAAACAACACCCATGTGTAAGACTCCTGATGATTTTTTTGGTACTGTACGAAAAAGTTAGGGAAAACATGAAAGTTTCCTAAGACAATGATAAAAGGATTTCTTTTTCACAAAATTAGAGAAAGGAATCTCCTCATGGAATTGGATTTTGAAAAGTATAAAGCGCAGCAGTTTTGTGACAATTCGGAGTGTTCGGCTTTCGGCAAAATAG
>JBBCAX010000070.1:0-1283 GCA_051382335.1 Deltaproteobacteria bacterium TL4 | reverse complement strand
TAGGCCAAGGTTTGCGACCAAGTGTGTAAGACGGCGAGAATACCAAGTTTTGCTTTTAAGCGTTTGGGATCTTCACCCAATTCTTTGAGCGTATCAGATGCGGCATTGAACAGGATGTTGTAAAGGCACGTTTGGTTGTTCAGCGCAAGAGATCTGAGTTGTTCAGGCAGGGTGAAAACAATGTGAAAATATGGGATGGGCAACAGATCTTGTTTTCTTTTTTCAACCCACTGATTTGAATGCTGCGAGAAGAGATGGGTCGCCGTTTGTCTTGCCCGATGAAGAGCCATTCTTTTGGCCGGTAGGCACGCCAGTATTCTCGCAAGAGCAAGAGGGTATGTTTGGCCAACAAGGTGTAGCGATCTTTTTTGCCTTTACCTTGATTGACACGGATCATCATGCGTTCACTGTCAATATCACCAACGCGAAGATGTGCCACTTCATCGGTGCGCAACCCCGCAGAATATACCGTGGTAAAAATCGCCTGATACTTCAAAGAGCTTGCTGTATCAAGGATCTTTTGAACCTGAGGGATGGATAAGATGTGAGGCAGACTACGCACTTTCCTGGCGCGAGGAATCTGCCTCAGATCCCACACCCCATCCAATGTGATCGTATAAAAAAACTTCAGGGCACTGTAAACCTGTTTGATATAATCCTGTGACAGATCGCGTTCTGTGATCAAATGGTGCAGATATTTACGGATCTCTTCTGTGCCCAACTCTTCGGGGGGACGGCCAAAGTAATGGGAAAAACCATCCAATCTGTCGAGATAGTTTCTTTTCGTCGATTCGGCGAAGTTCTTCAAAACCATATCTTGTTCCATCCGCTGACGTAGGTGTTGCATTGTCTTCCTCCTTGGATAATGTGTTACTTCATGACAGATACGGAGAAAGATAGATACCATGTCAGCGGACAAAAAAAAGACCTCTAAGATTTGCTCTTAGAGGGTTTAAAAAAACGATTGCCATGCAACCACGTTTGGGATCTCCACCAAGCTGCCGCGAAGCGGCTTAGTTCAACACCAGGTTGCTGAGCCCAGCCAAACCACCCAGCCCACAACCTGCCGAAAAAACCCGGCAGGTTCACAAAGCCCAACCGTTACACGCAAGCGGCGCAATGTTACCCCCAAACCCCACCCCGGAAAATCGTGCACAAAAGCAAAAACCAAAAACACCCCACCGACAATGAATGATCCTTTAGCTGAATTTGTTCTACCTCGACTGAAATATCCCGACTATTTTCCGTCGAGTCACAAGTTGGTTGTTGTGGTATTTGACAAC
>JBBCAX010000069.1:0-25492 GCA_051382335.1 Deltaproteobacteria bacterium TL4 | reverse complement strand
AGGCGAAATGAAATTGGTTGGACTTTTTTTAAAAAAAGTTCGTCGAAATAAAATTTATAGAAATTTTAGATAAACAACTAAATAAACAGACTCATTAATGAAGATTTATTTTCTGAGAGTAAAGTAAAAATGCCAGAGTCAGATTCCAAGCCAAATCGTTCTGTCACGCAATTGATTCATACCGAAACCATCAAAGACATGGGCGCCCACCTGAAGAAGTTGCAATCCGAATCAACCAAGTGGCAAACTCATCTCAAGAAAAAACAGGAAGAATATTTTGAAATTGAATTTGAGTCAACAGCGCCTTCCGTTCAGGAAACCAATGGAGCCAGACGGTTTTTAAATCAATTTATTGATCCGAAACTTGCGGAAGTTCAAGCGATGGATCCAGAACCCCAGCAAGAAGCCACCCGTTTCATCCTCCCCTTTAACTCTGAAGGCGGGATTCGTGATTTTCTCGTTCACTTCTTCCAGCTTGAAATTAAAGAGGGCCAGATGGAGTATTTGGAAAGAGATCCCTACGAGAAGGAAGCCCATATTTTATACGATATCTATAAAATCAAGAAAACCATTGAATGCATCGATGTCATGCGTAAGACGATAGGAAATCCAGAAAAGCAGTTTAAATCTCGTTTTACCGATGAAGAAAAGAAGAAAATATTGGAAGAACTCCGAGAAGTCTTAAAAGTTTTGGTCAAATATTCGGTAATGCCTGAGCACCAAAAATACATCTACCAAAAATTGGATGTTGAATATCTGAGCGGTCCTAGCATTTTGGAGCGTCGAGAGAAGAGAATACTTTATTGTTACCCTCATGTAATTGAAAAATATGATTACCGCAATCTTTTCTTTTTAATATACTTCAGAACGGGACTCGTCACCAAAATTGCGTCGAAAGCCCACGAATACCACTATAATTACTATCACTTCGAAATTCTGAAACAGGAATATCTACTTGACTGGCTTGAGAAACGGCTTAAAAACAATCCTGATAAGCAAAAAATTTATGAAAACTGTGAAGTCGATGGAAGAACCATCGCCTCCTGGATTGCTGAGGATCCGAGTAAAGAAATTGCATTGCTCAAGCAACTTCCCGGTAATAAATTTAATAACCTTGTCGCACAAGTCAATGAACAAGTCGATGATCAGCACAAGGCAGAAATCCCCTCTCTGAGTGAAAAGCATGGAGACCTGGGGGAATTCAAACAAAATGTCAAAAATTCGACAAAACTGTTTCGATCCCCTTTGGACAAACTGAAAAAACTATTCAGGAAGACTGAACCGCCTCCTCAAAAGAAAATGGAGCATCTTCCCGCACCGGAACCTAAACCCGAACCCGAACCCGAACCAGAGATCAAGATAACTCCGCTTAAAGCCAAACAAGTTCCGTTTTTCTTTCTTTGTCAATCGGCATCCAAGTACAATGGTCAGCTGTCCATGTGCCGTGTTAAGTTGGGAAGTCATTTTAACTTACTGACCAAACTGGTCAATAAAATGATGAGCACCTATGGCGAAAATGGAGTAGCAAGACGCAGAACACCTAAACATGACTGGACGGTTCCCTTTCTGATTCAACATATACTAGGCGAAAAATCTACGGATTTTCTGTTTATTTTAGGAGGTGAGGCCAAAACAAAATCAAAGGGAATGGGATACAGCCGAGGTGATGAATACACGTTTATCCCTTACTTCGTCTTTGCCGCTAAAGAAGCTGACTCCAAATATGGAGAGGCCGTTGAAGAGCGTTCAGTATCAGGACAAATTTTCCATGAGTACCCTGTAACCAACCCTGCCGTCATTGAAAAAGTGATCAAATACATGACACTCATCAAAGAAAAAGAATTTCCAGAATTGTAACCCACACAACGAGGATGATGAAGGCAACGACTTCAAGAGGTTATGTTTGGAAAGAGGGTGTTTTGACACTGGATTTGCGGATCAAACCTCGCGCATCAAAAACCCGATGGCAAAAGGTTCAAAATGGGAAAATCAATCTGCAAATCGCGGCACCGCCAGTGGATAATCGGGCAAATGAAAAATGCGTTGAATTTCTCGCCAAAGCCTTTAAAACTGCTAAAGCTAACATAACCATACTTCAAGGTCATACAAGTCGCTCAAAAGTCATTCAGATTCAAAACCTGACACCTGAACAGTGGGAATTCATTATCACCCAGATTCCTGAATAATTTTTATCTTTAATTGAAACAACTATGTTTGTGAATAAAATACTCCTGTGCTTTTTGTTTGGCACCCTTGTTTTCTCAAAGGTTCAAAGCCAAACTATCTGGACAGAAGGACTGACGGAACAGCAGCAAATTGAGTTTATGGACCGCTTGGTTGAGGACGAACTATATTCTTCCGCTTATCAAGTGGCGAGCAGTTATCTACTTTCCTTTCCTCAAGGACAATATCGAGAAAACGCGTCTTATTCCCAAGCCCATGCTCTGAAACAAGCCAATCTCAACTCAAAACAAGCGCTCTCTCTACACCAATCATTTCTGGAGCAATACCCCCACAGTTCCAAAAAAGCGAGAGTATCTTTGGATATTGGCGCACTTCTCGCTCAACTTCAAAACTACCAAGAAGCGCTTAAACAACTGCAACAATTTCTAACCGATTTTCCTCAGAGTACGTTGCGTGATGAGGCTCGCTACTGGCTGGGATACGCTTCATTTTACCACGCAGAGGAGATCAGAAGTCAGCAGACTCTTGAAAAAGCACAATTTTTTTATCAACAAGTCCTCAACTATCTTTTGGAATTTCAAGCAGCGCCACTTCTTCACAAAGATCAATTGGAGCGGTTATACATTCTTGGATGGTCCTTTCACTATCAAAAGAAGTGGGATCAAGCTCAACAATGGCTCTTGCAATATGCCCAACAATCGGATCATCAAGAGCGGAATGCGTTTATCTACTACCAAATTGGACTCAATCAACGAGAATTACAACAATTTTCACAATCTAAATTATTTTTTGATATTCTGCTTAATAGCTATCCTGATTCCTCACTTTACGCTTCAGCAATTTTTTGGAAAGCAGAAATGTCTTACGCAGAATCACTTCAACAACGACAAAATCCTTCGCACGCCTTAGACGCCTCGTCAGACGCGATACCGTCTGAATCCGAAACCCCCTCTGACAACATTCGCCTGGAATTGATTCACCTTTATCAAAACTATTTGGAGACTAACGAAACGACCTATAAACCCACTACTTTTTTCCGCTTAGGAGTTCTCTTTGAACAACAGCAAGAACTCCAAAAAGCGTTGGCTTTCTATGAAAAATATCATTCCAGCAAAGATACCGTTTATTTAGGAGAAGTGTTATCCCACATGGCCCAAATTCAAATTAAAAACAATAAACCCAAACTTGCGGCAGAAACACTTGAAGCGGCATTAAGAACCACAAACTATGCCGGCAGCTTTTCTTCCATTCAAAAGCTATTGGACCTTTACCAGCAAACCCAGCAAACCGATAGGATTAAGGCGCTCCTTATTGATGCAAAGACCAACGCCACGTTGCAAGAAGACCACCGTTTATATTTCAAAACAGAACTGATTCAATTCTATTTCAAGCAACAAGACTGTGACTCTATTTTCAAAGAACTCACTCCGTTACCGCAAAACCTCTCACCGGAGAAATTAAACTATTTTTCGTACATCCAGGGAAGTTGTTATCTTCGGAAGGAAAAATGGGTAGAAGCCAAATCGAAGCTATCTGCCCTAACCAACGTTCCAGAATACCAAAAAGTAGTATTTCGCCCCTTACAAATCGTTTATCAACAACTCAAAGAATGGTCCGCTCTAATCTCATGGATGGAGAAGTTTTCTCAACTCCCTGAATTTGTATTGAGTAGTGAGGATTATCGCTTATGGATTTTTGCTCTTCATCAGAATCAAAATTGGCCTCACATTGTCACGCTTTACCAGCAATGGGAAGTAAAATACCCTCAAGACGTCAACACAGCACAAAATTTGATGAACTGGGCACAAGTTTATCAAATTTTGAACCAATCCGCACCAAGTCAACTACTGTATGAAAAGGCCTTAGCTCAACTAAAAGAAACAGATACCGAATTACGTGAACCCCTCGTACTGAGATTGGCCGACCTTTATTTGAAAGAAAAGGCTTTTCAAAAAGTGACCAAAATTTATGAAAAACACCTAATCCCCTTCCTGCAAAACAAACCAAAACAACAACAATATGCCTTTTACCTAGGACAAGTGTACTACCACTCCTTACAAAATGTAGAATCCTCCCGACTCTGGTTGAAAAAAGTAGATCAAGGCGGAACCGAAGAAATAGAAATCAATGCGCTTTTATTTCTAAGCCAAGTTGAAAGTAATTCACAAAATTTTGAGCAAGCGATTCAGATATTATCAGAATTGATTCTCCGTAAACCCAGCGAACAACGCTGGTTTGTGCCTATTCACTTTCAGTTGGCAATGATCCACCTTCAAAAAAAAGAATGGGATTTAGCCGTAACCTCATTACAAGCGGTAGTCGCCTTCAAAACAAAATCAGAGGAGCAACAAAAACTTCAACTGGAAGCCACTCAGCGGATTCAAGAAATCAAACAGTTCCGCATTCAACAAAAACTCAACACTTTGGTTTCAGCAAAAGCGTGGAAAGAACTCTCCGCTTTCATCAATGAGAACCTAAAAACCCGAGTTCTGCAATCAGACCCTCAAGTCATTGATCTATTAGTCTTGGCAGAAAGCCAACAAAAGAACTGGCAAGCCGTGCTGAATGCCTATACACTCCTGTCCCCCAAAAATCTGACGCACGCAAAAACCCCGCAGTCCCTCGCAATGCAAGCCCAAGCCTATGAACAGCTCAAGGACCTCCAACGCGCAGAATCCCTTTATCTTCAGGCCTTAGCGAATTTATCGCCTGAAGACCTGGACTCTCGTGTCTTTTTTATTGAAAAACTGGGTATTCTTTATACCCTTGAAAACAAGCTTACAGAAAAAGTAAAAATCTACGAAGAAAATTATCCCCGTTTAAAACCCCAACACCAACAACACTTTGCCTATGTTATTGGTTCAACTCTGGTTCAATTGCTCCCTCCTGAAGCCTATAAAAAAGTCACCCCCCAACAAGACGCAAGAAACTGGTTAATCAAGGCCGATCAAGGAGGAACTTCTGATGAAGAATTGGAAGCCATTTTTTTATTAGCGAACCTCGATAGCAAAGCCAACCAAATTTCAAGGGCAAGTCAGATGCTGGAAAACCTGGCTAAGCGCAACATTCCTCAAAAATCGCCCTGGTATCTGTTGATCCACTTCCACTTGGGACGGCTTTATCATTACCAGGAAAAACTACAGCTTGCCCAAAAAGAGTATGATCTGGTCGCAAAAACAGCCCCACCGCCTGAATTCCAAAAGGAACATCAAACAGCGATCCAATTATCAAAAGAAATTGGAGTTTATCTTCAGTCACTTAATGCTAAATAAACCTAATAAATGCTTTTGAATTCATTTAGTCATTGACCCGAACCAAGAAAAGGATTATTTAAAGGGGAAATTTTTTAATCTGGTGTTATTTGGACTCTTGATCCTTATTTTATGAAAAAACAGACGCCCACGCACAGACCCTAGAAGTCCTTCAAAACGATCGTTACTACCACAAGAGACACGATGAGCCCAGTACAGAAAAGAATGGTTCCGAAAAAAAATAGCGAAAGTGAGAGCAAAGTCGTCACCATGCCTCTTTACAAAGAAAAACCGCTGCTTGAGTTTACTCAGAAGCCACAAGCGGAAACAGAAAGCGCGCCAAAGAAACAAAAAAAAGCGACCCATGCCGCAGCCGCATCATTATTCCAGCGTACAGAACAGTTGCTCAAGGAAGCGGGAGCCTTTACCTACAGAACCTTTAAAATTCCTCAGGCTTTTCTTCCAATCTCTCAACTGCTGGTAGCTAATGACACGATCACTCGAGAGCAGCTTACCCAAACCTTGGACAACTTGTTTGCCGCACTTTATGATCATCCACTCACCCAACAAACGCGTAAACTGACCACATACCTCCGGGAACAAAATTTCATACCTAATGAAAATACAACAGAAAGTCTAATCCGGTATGTGATTAACCAATCTATTGCTCGGAGTCCTGTTCCTGTTCCTGAAGTCATTATTAATGAATTTTGGACATTTTTCCATGAACTGTTCAGTGTTCCGGAACTGAAAGGACTTGATGAGGTATCGCTCGATATACTGAGACTGGTATTACATACCTATGAACCTCTCTTGTTTGACTTAATCAATCTGCTGAAAGAAACGCGTAAGATTAACCAGGAAAAGCTCAATGAACTGATCAACCGCGTTCATGTAATCCGCGGAGATCTCCAAATTATCAGACGCCAGATCAAAGCCTTGCGCTATATTAAGCCTTTTTTCCAGACAGATCCCAGGGATTTCGGAACACAAGCTCAGATTGTGGCTCGGATGGTACGTGAATTCGGACCTTTCTTTATTAAAATGGCACAAGTCGCCGCAGCAAACTCGGATTTTCTCCCCGAAGAAATTTCCAAAGAACTTCAGGTCTTCCAGGAAGATGTTCCGCCAATGAACGCAAGCGAAGTCCTTGACGCCTTTCAAGAATGTTTTGGTAAAAGCCCCTATGAATGTTACTTTGGTTTCGATGCGGAAAACCCCATCAAGTCCGGCTCGATTGGTTCCGTTTACCTGGCCAAAAAACCGATGGAAATTGAGGGTAAAGAAGTATTGGTTCCGATCATCATCAAGATTGGAAGACATAACCTGGACCGTGAGTTTTTAATGGGCAAAACCGTGATTGGACTCGCTCTTGTCAGTAGTCAATACTGGGCCCCTCATTCCAAACTGGCACCATTCCTTGAAGCGCTACAAGAACAGGTTGAAGAGTTTATAGAAGGATTTCAGCGTGAATTGAATTTCGAAGATGAAGCGGAGATCCAACAAAAGTTCGCCCTGCGAGCACAAGAATCCAAAGCATGGAAAGTGCCTGAAGTCTATTCTGCCACCCGTCGTATTTTGGAGATGGAGTACCTTGATGGCGCAATGAGCCTCAGCCAGGCCACCTCCAAGTACTCAGGAAAAAAGAAAGAGAAATTTCAACGTGAGGTCGCCGATCGCTTTTTGTTTACCGTCCTGACACACATCTTCGTTTACCATGAATTTCATGGAGATTTGCACCCAGGCAATGTGATGGTCAGTCCCAAAGGGGAAATCTATCTCATCGATTGGGGAAACACGGTTCATCTGAAAGGCAAATGGGAACCCGTATGGGAGTACTTGGTCGGGGCTATCTCTGCCGATGTTGACCGTCTCACTGATGCCTTGATTAATATCAGTACTGACCCTGAAGCTAATTTAGAGCGACGTGAAGAAATATGTAATGCGTTGAAAGACACGCTGAAGAAGAAAGACCTAAAGCCTCTAGGAAAAAACTTTCTATCCGTCCTGGCTCAAGAAGGTCTTGAAGGATTGTATAAACGATGCCAAACCGTCATGCACCTTATGTCCAATACCCAACACTTGGGGCTCGTTGTTAAAGGTGACTATATTCATTTATCCCGCTCTTTGTTCGCTTTGGCAGGTTCTTATTCCAGCCTGTATGAGGGTTTACCTAAAACCTTGATGTTAATGGATTTACTCAAAGCGTTTTCACAATTTCCGTTACTCCTAATGAAAGATCGTTTTGAAATTAGACGGATGGGTCTGCGCAAAGAACTGAAAATGCTGATCCCTTTTGTTACGTTGATGACATCGCAGCCGCAAAAAGAGTCCTTTTCTCATAAACTCCCGGCATGGAGTCCTCCTGCGCGAGGCAACACCCCGATGAGCGAAAGGCGTGCTTCATGAGAAATGTGTGGTTTCGGTTTTTTTGTTCCACCTTAACCTTGATTGTTCTCATTCATCCGTCCTTTGCAATACCACCCGCCGACAGTCCCGCTCCGAGAGACCATTTCCTTACGCCTCAATACGGAGTATCTTCGATGCCCTTGGAAGAATCGCGTGTCCTCCCCAAAGCAAGAATCGAAGCCATTCAATATTGGTCTACCACCAATTGGACTAAAATTGTAATTCAAACCAATCGCAGGATTCCCTACATTTACGGTCAATTAACAGGATCCCCGCAAAAAAACACCACCTATGGATTCTATGTTGATTTGCTGGACAGCCAACATGAAAGTCAGGCGACTGCCATGCTGGAAGAAAAAAATAGTCTGATGCAACGCCTAAACGTTACGTCCTTCACACCACGTATAACTCGATTATTTATGGAGTTCAGAGCTCCGATAACTTTAAAAGCTGTGACTTATGAAAACTGGGAGCAGAACATCATTAATCTGGAATTTCAGAGAACACACCAACCCTCTCTCACTACAAATACAACAAAATCACCACACCCATCCAACACAAGGCATGTAATTATTGATCCCGGACATGGTGGGAATGACCCTGGAGCCTCTGAACAAGGTATTAGCGAAAAAGCCATTACTTTGGACATCGCTTTGAAATTGAAGCACCTCTTTCTCAAACGCACCTCAGTGCAGGTAACGCTAACACGAGAAAAGGATCAGTTTTTATCCAAAGAACAACGAGCCATGATGGCACGAACCATCAAGGGAGATTTATTCGTATCGATTCACATCAACGCCAATACGGATCCAAAAGTACACGGAATCGAAACCTACTATCTTGAGGCGACAACCAATACCCAAGCCTTGGAACTGGCAACACGTGAAAACGCGATGAGTGGTGAGGCCGTACAACAATTCAATACGATCCTGAGAGACCTGCTTAGTTTACAGTTTGCTTCTCATTCCAACCGCTTAGCTCATTCCATTCAGACTCGACTTCTTCAGACTTTGGGTTCTCAATATCACTTAATTCCACGCGATCTTGGAGTAAAAGAAGCGCCTTTCCTGATTTTACTGGAAGCAGAAATGCCAGCGGCCTTACTTGAATTCGCTTTCATTACCAACCCCAAAGAGAACGAACGTTTAAGAAATGACAGCTTCTTACAAGCAACGGCTGAAGGTATTTTTAATGGAATCCAGGATTACTTTCTGAATCAATGAGTGTGAGGTCAGTCCTTTTTGGAATCGTTTTTATTATTTTGCCACAGATTAACGCCTGTTTGTTCTTCCAAGTATCGAACACGATCAAAAAGCTCATCAAGTCGGTTAAGCTGTGCTTGCATCGTGCGCCATTGATTTAGAGGACGGGAAGGCATACCGCCTAAAATCTCATTGTCTTTTGCCTTGGAAGTGATCACTGCGCGTGCCGCCGCGGTTACATGATTGCCAACCTCAACATGATCTCTGATTCCTGACTGCCCTCCCATAATGAGGTGATGCCCGGTTTTTGTACTTCCGCCGATCGCGGTTTGTGCCGATATTAACGCTTGTTCTCCAATTTCTACATTGTGTGCTATTTGGACCTGGTTATCGAGCTTACTGCCTTTTCTGATAACCGTCTGAGTAAATCGAGCCCGATCAATGGTGGTACACGCGCCTATTTCCACGTCATCTTCAATCAGAACACTGCCTACCTGAGGAATTTTTATATTAATGCCTTTTCTTTGGAAATAACCATGCCCATCGGAACCAATGACCGCATTAGCATGAATTGCAACCCGATTCCCAATGGCACACCCTTCTCGAATCACGACACCAGGATAGAGAAGACATTCCTCCCCAATCACACTTTGATTCATGACCACAACGCCTGCATGTAACACAGAACCATTCCCGATTTGAACACCATCATAAAGGACCACATTTGCCCCCAAAAATACATTTTCACCCAGATGAACATTCTCACCCATAACAACACTTGGATGAATGCCTTCTGAGGGAATTTGATGCGGATTAAAATACTCTGTGACCCGAACGTGAAGCCAAAGAGGGTCTTCCGTAAAAACCAAATTATGTCCGGAACTTTGAACATCTACGGGTGCGATGATCGCGACTTGATCCGACGCCCCCTTCAAACTAACAGTTGCGCTGCTCGTCACACCTACGGGAAGAGGCACACTCGTTAAGCCTTTAGGAGAAGTAATGTACGCTATGCCACCAGGTTGCAAATCATCCAGTCCACACGCATGGCTGATGATCAAATCACCATTCCCAGAAAAAGAAACTCCAAATTTTTCACACAATTCTCTCAGACTGCACTGCATACCCCTCCTTATTGAATTAAAAAACACCAATCCATAACTTTCGAAAATAATTTCACGAACATGAATGTTTCATTTTGTGGCGTTTTCCCAGTTTTTGAGGCAAAGTTCCAGCTATTACGTTTCTCATGCCACAGCATAATCCGTCTTTTATTAAAAAAAACTCAACGCCTCAAACAGAATAAACTGCGGTTTGTCAAAGTCAGGGTCATTGATGGGGTAAGCCACCTGAATTTTAAAGGGTGTTTCCACCAAGGTTAACGCGTTGACGTTCCACTCTATGCCAATTCCCACATTTTGCCTCAAGGGAACCTCTCCGGGTGATTGATTAATAGACCAGGCTTTTCCCTGATCATAAAAAAAGCTGCCCCTTACACCCAAAGAAGTAACATCGCCCCACCAGTATGACGCAACAAGAGGAAAACGATAGTCTACGCGCGAAGCAAGAACGGTGTCATCCCGAAGTAATGTCCGTTGAGGATAACCTCTCAGGACTTTGGGATCCCCTAATTGATGTTTCTTTTGTAAAGGGGTTGTGCCTTGAGTTGTGTTGTAAATCCATTCCCATTCAATTTGTTGTCGGAAGCCTATTTTTAGGATATGTTCCATTCGAGACATCCACAGGGTGTAACTGAAATCTGAGCCAAAATCAGTCTGGGGTTGTTCCATTCTCAGAGACCAAGAGAGAAAATATAAATTATAAAAGCCGACACTGCCTTGATGTTCCAACGATAAATTACTCACATCGCCTGTTTCTGAAATTCCATTTTCCTGACTATTGGTGTTTCGAGTTTCAAAGGCGCGTTCCTGTGCTAAACTTGCGGTAAAATTATACGATAATTCTTCCTGATGTAAGGGAGAAGAATATCCAGAAGAAATTCCCCGCGATTCCATCCCGGCTAAACGTGAAAAACCAAAACTGACAGTGAATCCGTTGCGGATCAAGTTTCTTCGCTCCATAGTTGCGATGTAGACCAACTGATCGCTTTTTGTGCCATAGCCTGGTGTGACCGCAATGGTATAGTTATCCCATCGATGACTCGCTTTAATTCCAAATAAATTACCGTCAATCGCATTACTGTATCCTTGAGGAACAAGTGTGACGAGAATTTCTCTGTTCTTTTTCCAATCAAAAGCAAAACGAACCCTGTAAAAATAAAAAGTATGGTTATTCTGGCGTGAGGTTTCAAGCAACTCTTCGTCAGGATCCAGAGACACGACATCAGGGGGCGAGCGTGTGATAAACTCCAGCAATTCATACTCCTGGTTGCCTCTTGCCATCTTTCTGTGCTGTGTGCCATCATCAGTAATCAGTACCACTTGAATGGGCATTTGCCCTTTTTCATTCTTTTTTACAATGATCCGAACTTCATAGAGATCCTCAGGCAAGCTTTGGTAGGATACCTCCTTTATCGCATAGTCCAGAAGTTTGGTTGAGTAAAACCATTGAGCAATGAACCATTGCAAAGAATCAGGGTGAAATTGTTCCATTGACTTTTGAAGGGTTTCTATCGTCGCAACCTGATATTGAGATGTTTCCAAAAAGTGAGCTAACCCCAGTTTAAAATTCTCTTTCCCAATCAGATATTCTAACATGGACAAGACTAAACCCGTTTTGTAAGTGACCACTTTTAAGTAGATTCGGACTTCATGTAACGCATTGAGAGAGGTAATGATGGGAAGATCAGACACAGGCCGAATATCACGGACCATACTTTCAAAAAAATGTTCTCTGTAATGAGGATTGAGCCAATCCATAAAATCAAAAATTCGTCCATCATGACCAAACTTATAGTCAAAAAACTTCAAACTGAAGAAGGCAGGAATCCCCATATTCAGCCATAATTGAGTATCCAAATTATTCCAAACACGTTCTCCAAACCATAGTTGAGCCATTCCCCGGATGAAAAACCCCAAAACCCGCCGATCCAGAAAAGCACTTCGTTTGTAATGCGGGGTTGTGACCAGGACCAGGTTATTCACCACATTGATTTGCTCCTGGTTTCCCTGGATTGCCACAATCCGGACAGTCTTCCAGGGAGAATCGAGGCCATATTGCTCTTTCACAAATTGCAGAAACTCTAGGCTCCATTGTTGCATCTTTAAAGCAAGGCGCTCATTTCCACTTTTATAATAATAACTTTCCACAGCGTGAGAAGCGTCGTTAAAATATTCATAGTTAGGGGAAAAGATCAGTGGAAAATATTTAACGGGATAATTGATGGCGGGAAGCGTGTATTTTTGATGGGCTTTTCCCTGGAGCACATGATCCGAGGTTGTGATGAGTGTGCCGTCTGTGGTCGCAGACCACTGGACTTCATACGTTCCCGGAGCTGGTTCCAGAAGATCCTTTACCCATTGCCCCTTTTTGTATGGCAGCAAGACAGGATGCCACAGGACGGTCACCAGATCATTGCGAACCAAACCTTCCTCAAAACGCCTCGGGAATGTCGTTTTGAATTTGATCACAATCGTGTTGTTAAAAATAGGTTTGGAGAGAAAAATTTTCAGAAGTCCTCGCTTTGGCGAATACCCTAAAGGAAGAGCAGGATTGTCTCCTATGGAATATTTCAAAGGTTGGTTTTTCGTATTTCTAACGGCTTGAATGATAATGTTCCCCCCGTTGAATCCATAGGGATACATCGGATCATCAACAATGTGTTCCAGAACATCAATCGCAAAAATGGGAGTTTGCAGGTCTTTCCGTGCGCCTCTCTTATCTGGGGCCATAAAACGGTTCATGGGCAAGGCAAAGAGAAGCATGTCTCCAGGATAGTTCGCAGAGGCAAAGGTCACACGAATTTCCCCTACAAGACGCTGCTTTTCCTGTTGGAATTGTACCTCAATTTGGTAATGAGGAAGAGAGGACGCATCTTGAGGAGCCGCACCTGACGTTGTTGAAAACATCAATAGAGGGATAGATAAACTCAAACATATTTGCAAAAAGGCATTGAATTTGAAGAGCAATGGATTAGAATGTCAGAAGGTTGAAAAGTGAGGTTTAATCCTGTTTCAGTCCCCTCAAATCGTTCCAGCGTTTTACGTGGAAACGATACATTTGATGTCAAAATGGGCTAAAATGGGATCAGACCCGGATGAAGTCATTTAAACTTACCTCATGATTTTATCTGGTAGAAAGGTGATGCTTATTTATTGCATACACGGAGCAAGAAATGCAATTCAATAACCAACTTTTTGACTCTTGGAATAATGAAAATAATTAGGGAGAGGAAATGATTCAGAGGTCTGATCTATTGGCATTAACTCAACTCGCAGAACAACACTTAACACCTCCGGTCTCCGAACCTGTGTCTCTAAAGGGGGATGGTTCTGACCGAAAAATTTTCCGCTTTTATGGCGGAGAGGGACAATCTTGCGCAGGTGTCACCAGCCCTGATCGAGCAGAAAATGAAGCCTTCCTTTTTTTATCACGCCATTTTGCTCAATGTGGCATCCCTGTCCCCGCAATTTACTCGCAAAATTTGGAACAAGGGTGTTACCTGTTGGAAGATTTGGGCAACTTAACTTTGGCGGATCAGTTAGACCATTGGAATTTGTCCTTGGCTGAGGATCGGAAAGCCATACTTGCGGCTTATCAAAAAGTCCTGGCTTGGTTGCCAAAAATTCAAATTGACGGAAATCATGGTTTGGATTATTCCTTTTGTCCCACAGAACGTCAATTGGACCACCACGCTTTCAGCAAAGACATCCACTATTTTGAAACTTATTTTTGGAATCGACTAACTCCGGAAACCCCACACACCCTCGCCTTACAACTGGAATTGGATCGACTTATTGTTCGAGTTGCCAGTGTCCAAAGAAATGCTTTTGTTTATCGTGATTTCCAGTCTCGAAACATCATGTGGAAAAACAACGAACCTTATTTTATTGATTACCAATCGGGATGTCATGGGGCACTGCATTATGATTTGGCCGCGGTGCTTTATGCTTCACGCTCAGGTTTGGACGATGAGTTAAGGCATGAACTGATTTTGTTTTATCTCCAAAAATTAGCTCAATGGATGAACGTGAATCCTGAACAATTTATGGAGGACTTCTATCATTTTGTGTTAATCCGTCGTCTGCGCTCTTTAGGGACCTATGGACACTTATCTTTGGAAAAAGGGAAGTTTTACTTTCTGGAAGCGATCCCAAAAACCTTAAAAGAGATTCATGGTTTATTAGAACACCAACCGGCTCTACGTTCATGGACCACCCTCAGGACCTTGTTTCAACAATGGACTCAAAATCCGAACTTGTGCTCTGTTCCGTGGTTGCAAGAGGTCGCAAACAATTCCGGCTCCTCTAGCGTGCTAAAATAAAATACTTTTTTAAATTTAAGCCTCAACTTTGAAGCGCTGAAAAAGGGACCCTCAGCCTGGAAAAAATGCTGAGATAAAACCTTTGGGCCTTGCATGACGAGTGAATATTATTGAAATAATTTATATTGCGAGTATATTCTGGGGCTGTTATTACGCTGGCTCTTGCCTGTCGGGGATGATTTCCCTGAGATATTCAAATTAATTTTTTATTATAGAGGCTTATGAAATTTACATCTATCTTGAATAAAGCGTTATTGATAGTATTTGGAATTATGCTTGTGTCTTCTTCAGCTTATGCTGAAGGTAAGAGCCCCCTTCAGATTCAGTTGGCCGCGACAACAGTGGGTCCAGGATTACATGCGGGATATCATATAAACGATGTTATTTTTCTTGGTTTGGAAGCAACCTCAACCAGCATATCCCAATCGAGTACAGACGCAGCAGGTACCGTTGAAGCCACTCTTGATTTCAGTACCCAGGTAGTGATGTTACGAGTCTCTCCTTTCAAAGGTTCTTTCTTTCTACAAGGCGGTGTAGTGAACCGATCATGGACTGTGGAAGCTAGTGGGACCAGTCTTATTGGAGATTCTGGGGAAGAGGGAGTGCTTGCTGTGAAAGTTGATTTTCCTTCTCCAGCATTTAACGTTGGCTTAGGATGGAACTGGATCGCTGATTTTGGTCTTTCCGGAGGCTTGGGCTTTGGCGTTATTTCTGGAGGAAATCCTACTGTCGATATGGAAGCAGCAGGAGTATATTCAGTAATCCCCGACGAAGAGATTCAGAAAGAAGAAGACGATTTTGCAGACTCAATGTCCGCTTTCGCAACTTTCCCCTATGTTCATATCAACATTGGATGGAATTTCTAGAAAAGCTGGCATATTCATTAAAACATAAAACCCCGCGAGGAAACCTGCTTATAGGATGTTCTTATCATTTTCGCGTTTCCTCCGATACAATTCCGAACGTGCTCTCTAACGCGTCCTGATTCCTGCTCTTTTTGCTCAGTTCTACAAGAAACTGAATCGATTGACAAAATTTCATAGGGATTATTGAATGCTCTTGGAACCCCACCCATAAAAACCTTGACACAATAGTAATCATTTGAAAGTAAGTATTAGAGTTCATTAGCCTTTTAGTCAGCTCTATGCAGAATATTTTTATAAAGGAGTCCTCATGTCTCAACGACTGCAACATCTTGCGATCAACAACGAAGGTTTCATCTTTGATCCTACAACTGGAGAAAGTTTTACGGTCAATCAGACAGGTATTGTCGGAATTACAGGCTTGAAAGAGGGTAAATCGCTTTCGGAAATCGCGGATCAATTCGCGGATCAATTCGAAGTAACCGCGGATCAAGCGGAAAAAGATCTCACCGATTTTGTCAACCTGCTGCGAACGTATCGGCTTTTATTAACGTAACTGTTCAGGGGTATTTGCCACAGAGACGCAGAGACACAGAGAATGACTATTAAATGAAAAAATCTCTGATAGAAGTCTTTCTGATACGGAACTACAAGAAACGAAGTGAAGTGATAAGCCACTCAATGGGAGATAAGAAAGGATCCTGATGGATGAAATAATTGTTGGAGTTTCAGGAATAAACGCTGTGGATAATCCGGGTCCAGGGGTTGGTGTAGCCCGCAGCTTGAAAGAAGATCCGGAGCTAAACATCAAGATAGTCGGTTTGGGATATGACGCCATGGAACCGGGCTATTACATGGACTGGCTGATGGATAAACCTACATCATGCCTTATCCTTCCAGTAGCCCTGACGCTTTTATTGAGAGGCTTTTGTACATTAAAAAATCTTATGGTTTGGATTTTGTGCTCCCAACCTTGGACACGGAACTTCCCGCTTATATGAAATATCAGGATGAAATTGAAAGTCACGATATTAAAACCTTTTTACCTTCATCGGAGCAGTTTCGTTTGAGGGGCAAAGATCAATTGAACACGATTGCTGATAAAATTAATATTCAGCTCCCCAAGACCCGAGTGGTATCCTCTTATGATGAGTTGATAAAAGCCATTGATGAGATTGGGCTTCCTGTAATGGTCAAGGGCATTTTCTATAAAGCCTACCGCTGTGAGACAACCCAGGAGGCGGTAGAACATTTGCACCAGATCACAGCCGAATGGGGTTATCCTATCATCGTTCAGGAGGTGGTTTCCGGTGTTGAGATGAACGTCGTGGGTGTTGGTGATGGAGAAGGACAATCGCTGGGGTGCGTGGGAATCAAAAAAATGGGGATTACCTCCTTGGGGAAAATCTGGACGGGAGTCACCGTCAAAAACGAAAAAATGCTGAATGCCGCAAATAATTTTCTAAAGGAATTCAAATGGAAATCCGCGTTTGAGTTAGAGTGATGCTGATGGCCTTGCCTCAATTGCCCCTTGTTTATAAAAAAAATTTAAGCTGGAACGATTACCTGACGGTAGACGTCGTTTTTGGTCCTGTCACACGGGCTTTCATTCTTTTTTTAAGTTCTTTTCATCACGAATTGAGCAAAGTGCACACTCAGCACCATTTTGTCAATCAACGCACCATAGAGGGTACGATTACTTCCCGGTTTTGGAATCTAAACATCCCGACTCACGTTGAAATCGGGGAGTTTTTCAGTTTCAAAACATTCAAAGCGGGAACCATGGAGTTAGTTAAGGTTCGCTATGAAACAGTTTCTCCTTAGTCTCTTATTGCTCAGCCTCGCATTCACAGGAGTGGCCCAGGAAACTGTGAGTAGGGGCACTTCCGTTTATGGCACAGCGTTGAGTTATGAAAACTCAGCTTCGAAAGAATCAGCGCAAGCAACAGGGGTTTATCTTTATGTCGGGTATGGATTGCAGCATAGTTTTGAAGGGGCCTTGGATTATATAAGGATTCAAAATCAAACTCCGCCCCATTTAAAACAATTGGACTATACCGCGGTTTATACCAATTACAGCCTTGTATCCTGGAAGCTCAGAACTGGAATTCATTATATTGAATCAACTCATGACGCGACTAATGGCGGAACCGTTCTGATGCTTGGAGCCAATTATTATCGGCCCTATCAATGGAATATCGGTTTGGATTATTATCAATCGGTCTATCCCTTCTAGGGACAGCGATTATGGAATACAGGAAAAACGTCAGAGTTGAGTTTAGTCGAGGGGAAAATGATGGAAAGCTACGAAGGAAAAAACACCGTATATTCCCAAGGAACCTGGCCGATTCCTTGCCAATCGATCCGTTACACAGGAACTTGGGTTGCCACTGCAAATGACACGACTTGGGCTTATAAAATCCTATCGGAGGCTGTGATTTACCATTGTAAATTGGAATCAAACCTTCCTGTCACCCAAGCGAAAGGAACACTTTCCACAAACCAAATCAGTTGGGACGAGACTCATATTTCCACGCTGGGACTTTCAGACCGAAAAATGGTAGAAGATTATAATCAGATAACCACCGTCTATTCAATCGCAGAGGACTGGCCTTCAGCATGTGAGACGAATATTTTCACAATACTTGGGGTGCGTCCTCTACAGAAGATAACGCCTCATGGTATTATGATTTCCGTCCAGACAACACAGTTATTTTCTGCACCCTTGATTCAGGAATTCGTACCCGTCCGAATGCTTTTGGAACCTACAGTGATTTCACTATCGACTGGCCCGATTCAACAACCTCCAGTCTCTTTGTCAAAAACAATGAGTTGATAGAAACCTACAAAGACCAAACCACCCAATACACAGCAAAGCTGGCCTCGTGCTTGCGATTAAGCGCCCTTAAAAAGGGTATCCAATAAAGGCGGTGGTCTGGCTTCCTTCAGCACCGTCAGCATAGTCAAAACGCACCACAACAGAACTGAAAAGAAAACGTAAACCCAAACCTGTAGAAGTTTTCATGTTTTCGAACAAGGTCTGATCATTGGTAGGTCCCACTTGCCCCATTTCATGGAATAACGCTAATTGAAGTCCATTAAAAACTCCTTTTTCAATAAACAGATCAAAAGGATTCCAGCCTTCTAAAAAATATGAGCGATATTCAATTCCAAAAAATGTTGAATAACTATCGTGGAATCGTCCCTGTGGATAGCTTCTCAATCGTTGAAGTCCCCCCAAACTGGTCGCGTCCGCGGTGTTGCCTTCTTCCTTCACAAAGCGGTTAAAAGCCCGGATAAATACTAAGCATTGCTGTCGTTGTTCTTCTGTTAAATCCTCATTCTGTTCCAGACATCGGCTTTCATCAATCCCTTCAAGCGAGGCGGGTTGGGTTACAACCGCTTCCGAGTAAAACGCGTTAAATACCCATACAGCGGAATCGTCTTCATTAGGAATGAAAAACGTCAGGCTATAATCATCTACATGATAGCTTTTCCAGTTTCCTTCAAGCTCAAAACCATATTGTTCGAACTGAAATCGATATCCAACATGAGGATCACGTCGATCATCAGTATCATCAAGGTAAAAGCCTTTGCGGGTGACAAAGAGCCTTTGCAAATCTAAAAATAAAAGAAACTGATAGATCCGGGTTTCGGTCGCTTCGGGATCCTCAGAGTTCCCAAAATCCAGTTGTTTCACCAGGGGTAGACTGAGGGCAACGCCGTAATATAATTCCAGTTGACTCTCAAATAAGTTGAGACTGACTTCCGCTGCCCGTGTAAGCAGACGGTCCAATTCTAGTTTAAGAACAGGCTCCTCACTGGAGTCAGGTCCCCGTTCGTATAAATTGGCACCTCCGTCATAGAGATCCGCGTAAACAGCGGAGAACGTCAAGTGTTGAGTAAAAAGAGGCAAGTCTGTAAGGATCGCGGAGTCAAAGGCCCAATCTCCTTCAGCATGAAGCAACGTGATGTCCGATCCCTCTCCCAACACTTCCGTAGCCGTCCAACCCAGACCGGCGCCAGCTCCGAAGCCAGGTACGGTGTAAGCGACAGGATAGAAAAAATAAGAATTTTCCCCGTCTACAGGTTTCGTACGACGTTCAAAGAACAGGGCAAAAACTTCATACGGAAGGCAGCATTGAAGGAGTATCAAGAGGACAAAAAATCGCTTAATATGAAGGGTGCAAGTTTCCATACAATGCATGAGTTCGTAACAGATTAAGTAGTAATGGCCAGGGCTGGAGATTAGTTATTTATGGGCGGAAAAGATAATGCAAGAAAATGACCCTAACCAAAAGCTGAGGAACTCACGACATGGAAAACAACTATTTCTTCAAAGATAATCCGGCTATAGTCATCGTTTCGCCAAAAGGCAGCTATCTTTGAAATCCGGCTTCGACTCCGCTCAGCCTCCGAGTGCGTTCCCTGAGCGAAGTCGAAGGGACATTGGCGAAACGATGACTATAGCCGATAATCCTCTTGTAGATGGTGTACAAAACGCACTAAAAGACCTTGCTGATAATTATGATCCTGAGCGACAGTACCCTAATGCCCAATATCCGTGAATGAAATTTGGAAAATAATAATAAGTATTTTAATTACAGCTACTTATAAAATTATAGCGAGTTTTTCTGAAGTCATTGTGAAAAGTTCGTAGTTCCGTCTTTAGGCGGCTTTTCTGCAAGGCTTACCGCCTAAAGGCGGAACTACGAACAGGATTTCATGCACGGGTATTACCCTAATGCCATGAGAGCTTGTGGAAGCGTATCAAAGTTAAATAAGCCGGTTCCAACTAATCAATAGCCTCAGGATAATCTTCAAGGTGCATCAACCGGTAAGTTTTAGTGCGAAGATCATAGAGATAGAGTGCGTCATCAGTCTGTTCTGGATCAACCCCCTGCTTTTGAAGTGAGTATTTAATAAACTTATAGGTGCCTGTTGTTTCAATCCGGGAGACTATCCGAATCACTCGGGGACGGGCTGCTTGAGAAAGGTTTTCTTCCACCTGTTGGAATAATAAATTGCCATCAAAAACAGTTCCTGGTTTGAGTTCCAGCGCGACAACCCCCACACGGCCTTCTCGGCCTGGAATGGTGACGCCATACACACTAGCAATTCCGACAAAGGGCACTTGACTGATCACGGCTGAGACTTGCTGTGTGGAAACATTTTCACCTTTCCAACGAAAGGTATCGCCTAAACGATCAACAAACCAAAAGTCGCCCTCCGCGTCACGTTTTAAGAGGTCTCCGGTAACAAACCAGGCATCTCCCTTTTTGAATAAATTATTTAAGATTTTCTGGTTGGTGTCTTTTTCTTCGGCATAACCGTCAAAATATCCTAAAGGATGCGTTTCATCAATCTTGGCAATGAGTAAGCCTGTTTCCTCAGGATCACAGCGTTGCGGCTTTCCTTTGTCATCCCAGTCAATCTGATCTTCATTGATATCATACCGGATCAATTCAACATGGCTGGAATCACTCAAGGGCTGTCCCACCGAGCCTATTTTCTCGCCACTCAGATTGGCCAGAATCGCGTTTCCTTCAGAAGACGCATAGAACTCCATCACCCGTTCAGGGGCAAAGCGTTCTACGAGCATTTTCCACACCTGTTTCTGCATTCCGCTGCCAGCAAACAAGCGGATGGAATGTTGTTTTTCATGTTCATTCGGGGGCATGTTGATTAAATACCGACACATTTCTCCAACATAGCCCACAATGGTTACTCCATAACGACGAACTTCATTCCAGAAGGTGGTTGTGGAAAAACGGGGTGCTAACGCAAGCCGGGCCCCTCCTACCAAAGCGCCTCCAACCGCGACCAACATGCCTGTTGAATGATAGAGAGGAAGACAGCAATACACCGTATCTTTGGAGGTGATAGTGGCGGATGCGGCCGTTGCCAAGGCGGCAATACTCCAGCGACGGTTCGTGATTTTAACAGCCTTGGGAAGTCCTGTTGTTCCTGAGGTGAAAATCAATAAAGCCACGTCTTCCGCAATACCTGAATTTAAGGGATAACGACTAAGAAGTTCCTCATCCTCACTGTCCATAGAATCGTCCAAACTTTCCATGAAGGAAGGAAGGGGCTCACTGCTTTTGCCCAGAACCCAGCATTTTCCCGCAAAGGCAAGGTCTTGCATCGCTGCGATATGATTAGGGTCGATAATGATATTTTGGACCTTCCCCGCTTCTATGGCGTGTTTTAAGGATTCGCCTCTGGCTTCTGCGTTTAAAAGAACGGCAATCGCGTTTAAGCGATTTAAGGCCGCCACGGTTGTCAGATAATCGGGATGATTACTCATGAAAATGCCAACGTGTTCCCCTGGTTTGAGATCAGACGCAATAATCCCCGAAAGGATTTGATTCACTCGTTGATTTGCTTGTGCGTAGGTAAAAGCGCTGCCTTTCCATAAAAAGAAGGTGGCCTTGGGAATGGACTCCGCTTGCTCCTGTAAAATACGTCCGATGCTCACGCGGGTGTAGTTTTCCAACTGACGAATTTGTGCCATTCGGGGTAATTGCCATCGGACAATATCCAGCATTTCAGAAACTTCGAGAGAGACATCCCCTAACCGGTGCCATAACCCATCCAGAATATCGGTAGCAAAATCATAGAGAGGCGCTATTAAATTACCATCCTCTTTAGAGTCTGCCTCTCTTTCCTCTCTTTTTTCCGGAGCAGAATCGGGCAATTCCCCCTTTCCGCTAACCCATCCCATCCATGTGACAACCGAAGGCCAGGTAATTCTTAACGATTTAGAACCCACCACTAAACCAAAATGCCCCGCATGTAATTCAACTTCATGAATATCCGCATTGACAGCGGCGTTTCTAATGGCTCTGACTGAAGGAGGACGGCCAAAATCGTCCCGGCTGCCGACAAAGTAAAGAACAGGACAGGTGATCTCGGAAAGTGAGATGGTTTTCCCTTTAATCACAATGCCACCGGATAGCATACGGTTGTTGATGACCATTTCCCGAACAAACTCATGTAACGCTGGCCCTGGCCAGGAGACAAAACCTTCGCCTGCCAGAAAACGCCTTCGCCGTTCCCTCTGTTCTAACGCTTCCCGGTCATGAAGGATTTTGAAAATTCCCAGCATTTGCTTCACTTCTTTCGAGGCGCTGAGCATTTTAAAACCTTTACTGGTCAGCGAACCTGGCAAGCCTTCAAAGTGTTCCAGAGGTTTGGTCAAAGCTCGACCCGCGGTATGAACAATTCGACCGGCAATATCGTCGTTAACGTTAGGGATATTCCGATGAATGTCGACGGGACTTCCAAACGTAATCACAGAGGCCAACCCTTCACTTTCGCGGTAAGCCGCACATTGATACGCAAACATCCCGCCTTGTGAATATCCGGCAAGGTGGACCTTTTCTCCTGTGAGTTCCCTCACTTTATCAACAGCGATACTGACCGCATCGACATGATCATCCAAAGTCCGTTGTAATCCATATTTTTCCGATTTCGGCTCGCCGAAATCAACCAACCACACATCCACACCTTGGGCCACCAACCAACTGACCGCACTCAACTCAGGAGAGATATCATATATTTCCGAGGCAACCATCAATGGAGGGACAAGTAAAATGGTTTTTCCTGGTTCATGTGAAGGCGCGTCACCTGGAAGATAACGACGTAATTTAAAAACAGGATCTTCATAAAGCACAGCAAAGGCGGCTTTATAAGGCGCACCTAAACGTCCTTCTCGGAGCAATTCCAAGGTATTCTTCGCTCCTTTTCGAAAAACATGAACTCGTTTTTTGATTTGTCGAATCGCTTTTTTGGGTTTTACAGATTCTAACATGATCCTTCCTTGCTGAGAGTGGTTAGTCTTCCTTTAAATAAAATTATAAAATTCCCTCTACGTTTCTCTGTGTCCTCTGCGCCCTCTGCGTTAAAAGAGGAAGTTATTTAATTCTTGTTCCTAAGGTACCAACCGTGGTGAATAAAAAAACTATTCGTCCGCTACTGCGACACGGGACGTTAGAAGCGGTTCGAGACAACGTACCAGGAGGCTGTCCGAGAATAGAATGTGAATCCGTAGGGTGGGTTAGCCGCAAGGCGTAACCCACCAAAAACCAGGTATTCTGGAGCAAAATGAGGCGTTTCGTATTAAAATTGGTGGGTTACGACTTCGCTTTGATTCTGTCTAACCCACCCTACGAGTTCTCGGACAGCCACCTAGGGTAACATTTTCGAGCTATTTTCCCAGGAGGCTGTCCGAGAAGGGGTTGTAGGGTGCCGCTTAAGCGAAGCGAGCGCACCACAAACAAGGAGACCGCTGCTTTCTGGCGCGCTCGCTTCGCTTGAGCGGCACCCTACTTATGTATAGCTGTCCAGGAAAGTTTTTTCCCTGGGAGCGAGGGCATCTTGCCCTCACCGGAGGGCGGGACGCCCTCGCTCCCAGGACAAAACTTATCTTGAGCACTATATTCTCGGAGAGCTACCTGGACGAGTTAATTGAAAACCTCTTCGATTTTTGTCGCGGTGATAATACGTTCCAACAAGAGTTCAATTTCTTCTAAACGACACTGATTGAGTTGACTTTGATATAAATCATATGCTTGATCTCCAAACTTTTTCCGTAATAGCCGACCCAATAAAATAATTTCTCCTTTTTCAATGCCTTTTTCAATGCCTTTTTCAATGCCTTTTTCAATGCCTTTTTCAATGCCTTTTTCAATGCCTTTTTCAATGCCTTTTTCAATGCCTTCTTCTCGGCCTTTTTCGATGCCTTCTTCTCGGCCTTTTTCGATGCCTTTTGCCAGAGCCTCATAATAGATTTTGGGGCTTGCTTTTGCCAGAAAGGACCTGAGTTGGGCAAAAGCAAGCTTTTGCACTCCTACTCCATCGTGAAATCCCGGTAAAATCAAGGGCCAGAGCAAATGGGAAAGTTATTTAATTCTCATTCCATAGTTGAGTTTCTTCCGACACCCTTGGTTTCGGCTACACCTTCCCTCCTAACAGGGCGGTGAGAGGACTTCTACCTCCTGGATTCGTGCCATGTCAGGCACACCTTTCCGCCTAAAGGCGGGACTACAAACCTGATTTCATGCACGTGTATTGAAATCAGGCCTGAAAATAGACCTGATTTCTATACAATTTCAGGCCTAAATCAGGCCTAAATCAGTCACTTCTTGACTCCTACTACCATTAGACCTAAAATCAGGTCTAATTAGGTCTGAACTGCGTCAGACCTATTATTGACCTGTTCTGCTCATCAAAACCTTTTCAAGTCCCTGTTTTTCCAAGGGTAAAAGGGTAAAAGCGCCAAGGGTCACAAACTGGAACACAGGCGGAAACCGAGGATGCTGTAGCGACCGCCCGGCGAATCGTAGTTGCGATCGGCCGACCGCAAGCCGCCGTCGTCGCCGAAGCCGCCGCCACGACCCACACGGTTGGAGCCAGAAGCAGGACCAGTAGGATTCGTTACACTGCCGCTGCTATAAGAGCCATACCAATCATTAACCCATTCCCAAACATTTCCATGCATGTCATATAATCCCCAGGCATTTGCTGTCTTGGTTTTCACGGCTTTCGTCCCATCAGGCGAATTATTTGCGCTATACCAAGCGACATTACTCAAACAGGACTCACTATCTCCGCAGGACCAAGCCGTCGTCGTCCCAGCTCTTGCCGCATACTCCCACTCCGCTTCGCTACAAAGACGATAACTCCTGCTTGAGCTTTGATTAAGCCACGTGATGTAACTTTGCGCGTCATCCCAACTCACATAATTAATAGGATTATTTTCCTGGCCGGAGACCTTGTAGGTAGCATAACTTCCTGAACCCGCGGCGGTACACCCTCCCGCATCAACACATGCTTTGTATTCCCCTGCGGTTACTTCTGCCTCTGAAATGTAAAAACTGCTCAAAGTGACGCTATGTACTGGGGTTTCATCACTGTCTCCAGTGGTACTTCCCATTTGAAACGTTCCCCCTGAAAGGTGAACCATGCCATCAGCATCCACTGCGGCTAAGACGCTTCCTGTGGGAGGGGTTGAGGACGCAGAGGAACCACTGTCACCGCTATCGCCTCCCTCGTCTTTTCCCTGCTCAGAGAGGACGCCCAGCACAACCACCGCGGCACCCACGGTTCCCGCAACGCCTCCGGGGCCTAATCCGCCTT
>JBBCAX010000068.1:0-5114 GCA_051382335.1 Deltaproteobacteria bacterium TL4 | reverse complement strand
GAAAAACGGGAAATAATAACCTTGCATTAATTCATTCATAAAATAAAACCACTGATATTATTGAATAATTAAAACTAAAACCATGAATCAAATGTTCAAAGTCCAGTTAATTACAGACACTTATTAAATTATAGCGAGTTTTTATGAAGTCATTGTGAAAAGTTCGTAGTTCCGCCTTTAGGCGGCTTTCCTGCAAGGCTTACCGCCTAAAGGCGGAACTACGAACATGATTTCATTCACGGGTATTGATATATAGCCTGCCTCATTTTGTGGGGACCAACGATTAAAGGAAAGAGATTGATGGCAACAAATGATAAAATGCTCAAAGCCTTAATTGCATCTTATGGATCTCGTGCCAAAGTTGCTGAAGCTATTGGTTACACGGCATCTACACGGTTGATGCATAATGACATATTTGCCTCAAAAGCAATTGAGGAAAAATTAGTAAAACTCTATCAATCGCAATTTCAAACAGAAGTTCAGAACTCACCTCCCTTGAGCGATGCCAGGACTCAGAAAGAAGCTCCTTCTGAGTATGAGATGGTGACGCTTAAAAAACCTGATGAAGAACAGATTCATCAGATGGTAGAGAAACTATATAAGCGGTTGGATCGTTTGGATGAGCAGAGGGAAGCCTTGGTCAAAGCGCAAAAACAACTGGGACACACCGCGAAAAAACCGAAAGTCATCAGAGCTTACGAAAACATCAAAATTAGAATTCGTGAATTGGAAGAGGCGATTGACGAATTAGTGGATGCGATTCGAAAAATTACAGATCTGCTTTCTCCAATAAAAATTTCTAAAGATCTTCTCAATTCCTGATACCGACGTTCCCTCAATAATAAGGGAATCCAAGGGTACCGTCACTTGATCAAAAAATGGGTTTACTTTAATGACCGTCTATAGCATCTCAAATAAAGGATGTTGTTTGTAACAAAAAATGCCTACAATTTCAATAACTTCAATTCAAAACCCAACGATTGCAATGCCCTATGCCTCAATTTGAATTAATATCCGACTATAGCCCCAACGGGGATCAACCGGAAGCCATTGAAGCCTTGAGCCAGGGGTTAGAGGCGCATAAAAAAAATCAGGTTTTACTGGGAATCACAGGGTCAGGAAAGACCTTCACCATGGCTAATGTGATTCAACATTATCAAAAGCCAACATTAGTCATGACTCATAACAAAACCCTGGCGGCACAGCTTTATAACGAGTTTAAAGAATTTTTCCCCCATAACGCTGTTGAGTATTTTGTGAGTTATTATGATTATTATCAACCTGAAGCTTACATTGCGCAAAGAGATCTTTACATTGAAAAAGACACTTCCGTCAACGATGAACTGGATCGCCTTCGACTTTCGGCAACCCGATCGCTGTTAGAACGCCAAGATGTGATCATTGTCAGCAGTGTCTCCTGTATTTATGGGTTGGGGTCTCCTGAAGATTATGGTTCCATGAAACTGGACCTTAAAGTTGGAGAAACCCTTTCACGTGAGGCCATCTTGGAACATCTGATTGAATTGCGATATGAGCGCAATGACTTCGATTTCCATCGGGGGACTCTCCGTGTACGGGGGGATGTCATTGAAGTGTTCATGGCTGAGTCAGAAACCGCGATTCGTATTGAGTTGTTTGGAGACGAAGTTGAAGCCTTGGTCGAGTTTGATCCGTTAACCGGAAAAAAAATCGACATTTTGACGCGTGTTGTGATTTATCCTTCTTCTCACTATGTCACGCCTTCCGATTTTCTGCCACAGACCATTGAAATGATTAAAGATGAGCTTCGTGTCCGGTTGCAGGAGTTATTAAAGGAGGATCTGGTTGTTGAACATCAACGTTTGAAGCAACGAACCGAATATGATCTCGAAATGATCAAGGAAACCGGATTTTGTTCAGGGATTGAAAACTACAGCAGAATTCTACAGCGTCGTCTGCCGGGCAGTCCGCCCATTACCTTAATCAATTATCTACCTGAAGATGCTCTGATTTTTATTGACGAAAGCCATGTCATGATCCCTCAAATTCGGGGGATGTACGAAGGAGACCGTTCCAGAAAGTTGTCTTTGGTTGAACATGGCTTCCGTTTGCCTTCGGCAATGGATAATCGACCTTTGAAATTTACAGAATTCGAGCAGGTTTCTCAACAAATTATTTATGTATCCGCAACTCCGGGCGATTATGAGATCGCTAAATCCGATAAGGCTATTGTGGAGCAAGTCATCCGCCCCACAGGTTTATTGGATCCGTTGATTGAAGTCCGTCCTGTAATGGGCCAAGTTGATGATATCCTGGATGAAATCCGTACCCGTGTGGAACGTAAGGAACGAGTATTGATCACAACACTGACCAAGCGGATGTCTGAGGATTTGACAGAGTATTATAAGGAATTAGGTCTTCAAGTTCGTTATATGCATTCTGATATTGATGCTATTGAACGGTCTCAGCTTCTGCATGATTTAAGATCGGGAGCCTATGATGTCCTTGTTGGGATCAATTTGCTGAGAGAGGGATTGGATTTACCCGAAGTTTCCCTGGTGGGTATTTTTGACGCGGATAAAGAGGGCTTTTTAAGATCGACCCGCTCTTTAATCCAAACCTGCGGGCGAGCCTCCCGAAATGCAAATGGCCAAGTCATCATGTATGCGGACAGGATCACGGATTCTATGGAAAAGGCGATTTCAACGATGCGAAACCGTCGGGAAAAACAAATCGAATATAATAAGATCCATCAAATCACCCCAAAAACTGTGTATAAAAAAATTGCACCGTCGTTAGCCGTCGTTGAACCTCAGAACGAAGCCGTTGCTGAAAATGGACCGGTTTATCGAACCTTGGGACAACTGCAAAACGAAATACGTCAACTGGAAAAAGACATGCGTGATGCCGCAGCAACCCTGGAATTTGAGCGGGCCGCCGCTTTGCGAGATCAAGTGGTTGAGTTAAAAAAACTATTACTCATCCTTGATTGAGTTTAGGGGACATGATCATAAAAAATTTTAGGAAGCACCGGAAGATCAAATAAAACTAGAAAAAAGAGAGTTGAAGTGAGTGAATTTATGATTAGTGGTTCGGGAGTCTATACGCCTCCTGAAACCATTTCCAACCAGGAATTAGCGGACTCCTACAATCGTTATGTAAAACAACATAATGAAGCCCATGCGGAGCAGATTGCGCTGCGGCAAAGGCTTCCACTGGAAAGTTCCGATCCTGAGTTTATTGAAAAAGTCTCAGGAATTCAAAGTCGACATGTCATCAACCGCTCAGGAATCCTCGACTCCAGTCGAATGTGCCCCCAAATTGCAGAAGAAAACGAAGTCGGCCGATCCCTCCAATGCGAAATGGGAATTCAGGCCGCTCAGGAGGCCATGACTCAGGCACAAGTCAACCCCGCGCAGATCGATCAGGTGATTGTGGCCTGCACCGCAGTACAACGGGTTTATCCCGGAATTGCGATTGAAATTCAAGAGGCGTTGGGAATTAAAGGTTTCGGGTATGACTTGTTGGCCGCCTGTGCCTCCATGCCTTTTGGAATTCAAAACGCCTGTGACTCCATGGCTCATGGAAACGCAACTCGCATATTGATCGTTAGCCCTGAAATCTGTACGGCTCGTGTGGATTTTAAAAACCGGGAAACTCACTTCATTTTTGGAGATGCCGCCTCCGCAATCATCGTTGAAAAACTCACAAAAGTGCCCAATGCCCACGGCTTTCAAATCATAGATACTCGTTTACAAACTCATTTTTCTCAGGTGGTTTCCAACAAACAGGGTTTCCTGAATCGAAGTTCCGTCAAACCTGCTGATGAATCCATCCGCTTATTCACACAAAATGGAAAACGCTTGTTAAAAGATATTGTCCCGCTCGCTTCCGGTTATATTCTCAACCACCTTGGAGATCACCACATAGCGATATCCGAAGTAAAACGCTTTTGGCTACACCAGGCGAACTCTCACATTAATCATTTGATTTGTAAAAAAATTTTGGGACGTTCCGCGCAAAGTGCAGAAGCTCCATTCATCTTGACTGAATACGCCAACACCAGTTCCGCAGGTTCTGTGATTGCCTTTCACCACTATAAAAATGACTTCAAAACGGGTGAAATCGGAGTGCTGTGCGCCTTCGGTGCCGGCTATTCTATTGGCAGTGTTATTCTAAAAAAGACTTAAGATGACGCGTTATTGGACTCTCAAAAACAGAGACCATAAGCCGCACCAACATACAGCAAAAGGGTCCTTAAAAGTATCCTCTTCAAAAGTCAGGGTAATCATGCGATGAAAGCGGTTTTCCTGGGAACCCCGCTCCCCAGAGCGGTTTTCTTTACGTGTGTTACCATAAATCCCGCACTGGGGTGCGGTGCTCCCAGAATCCACCACTTTTCATAAATCCCGCACTGGGGTGCGGTGCTCCCAGAATCCACCACTTTTCGTAAGCGTTTCACACTCAGCTTACCCTGAAATTTGGACAGGATACGAAAAGGTGTTACCCTGATTCGAACCAAGTTAATGAGAGTTTTTTAGAAATCATGGAAAAAAGTGTGTGGTAGCCCTGGGTTACGTCCCAGGGAAAAAGACGAACCGTGGTATTTCATCGGGATGTAACCCGATGCTACCCTCTTCGGAATGGGATTTCACATCAACAATTCCGGTATTTTCTTTTCCGGCAATTGCCTTACAGAGGGATGACAACACGATTTTGCAGGAAGTTCTGCCGCAAACGCAGAGTATTGGCCCAACGGGTTTGCTCCATCAGTCCGTTGATGGAATCCAGAAACCGTTTTTCCGGCAATTGTCCCCGCGCAAACGCCTGTTCCCTCTTCCGGAATTTGCGCTGGAATCGTACCCAGCGTTCCCGTTGCAGGCGGAGGGTTCCCGGAAACACACGAACGCCCAGCCAGGGAATGCCCTCGGTCACAGGGGCCAGCCGGCTGGCTTGAGCTTTGAGGGACAGCCGCAGTCGATCCCGCAGAAAGGACTCGATCTGTTCCTGCCGTTCGTCCAGTTCCGCTTTGCTCTCGCCAAAACAAACCATGTCGTCCATGTATCGCACGTAAGCTTTTACTGAAAGCTGGCTTTTGAGATACTGGTCGAGCTGTCCCAGATACAGGTTGGCAA
>JBBCAX010000067.1:0-1556 GCA_051382335.1 Deltaproteobacteria bacterium TL4 | reverse complement strand
CCTTTTTAGTAGACTCACAATATTAACAGTCCGGGTCAATAATCGTCAATTCAAAAATTTCCGTTTGTATTTCATCAGGCTTTTCCCTATAATCTCACTCACCTGGCAACTCAATATTGTCATGCCTGCCGGCCCTCTGATCGAGGTTGAAAATATTGAATGTCCGGTGCAGGTAATACCATAAAACCGTACATTTGCAATTCAAGGTTGTCGTCTTAAATTTAACCCCTGGCATCGGAGAGGAAATATGAGCAAACTTATAAAAATGCTGCAACAGGTTTCAGAAAGTGCCATACCACCCATGGGATTCAAACTATCCACAGCTTCAACTGTGCGGAAAATGTTAATTATTACTTCTGTTGCTCAAATCACGGCTAAGTCAGCAACCCAACCCTCCGGGTTTGAGGTTGACGCCATGCTGATACAAAGCCAGAACTTAAAGGATGAAATTAAAAACCTCAAGCGTTTGGCAGGTAAACTGGGAGATACCCCGCTGGGAATCTGGTTTGAATCCATGACCGCAGTAGATACGGAGGAACTGAAGGATACAGGGATCGACTTCCTCGTTTTCCCGGCATCCCAGACCCCGGCAGCACTACTGAAGACAGAGATTGGCAAAGTAATGAAAATAGACCTCACCAACGATAACAACCTGATTACAACTATCGATCAGTTACCCATAGATGCCGTCCTCATCGATTTCAGGGAGAATAAGGGAAGCCTTAATATTCTTCAGTTAATGAATTGCCACCGGCTTGCCGGTTTAACCGGCAAACCAATTCTGGTAGCCACTCAGCAAGAGCTGGCAAAGCAGGATATAAAGAGCCTGTGGGAAGCCGGGGTAAATGGCATCATCGTTGAAGCCAAAGAAGAAAACAGGCAGAATCTGGATAATCTTTCACGGGTAATCAAGGACTTACCACCAGTCACCAGGAAACCCAAAAAGAGAAGTGTAACAATATCCAATCCCAATCAGACAACAATCCCGGATACCAATGAAGATATGTAATCAGGGTTATGTCATGAATCAGAGTTAACTGAATATCGACTAAATTCACATTTCACATTTTTCCTGCTTTATTTTTAGATTTAGATGCTGAAACAAGAGAGTGTGTCATAATTCAAAGGGGCATTTCTCCTTTCTTGTTAACTTTACATTTTTGAAACAGTGATTCGTTTTCCTTCAGAAATAGCTTTGAAATAATTCGTTTTTTTGGAATTTAGCTACAATAACTACAAAAATGTTTTTTTAAGAAACGAATCCGGTCTTTTAGGCATTTTACAAAGCTAAAACCCGGTATTATGTTAAAGAAACGATTATTCGAATCGGTTTGGTTTAAGGGATTCGATTCCTTCATCTCCATCCTTTCGACTATCCCCCTGTCCCCCTTCCTAGCCAGGAAGGGGGAATATAGGATGATCTGGGGGACACCCCCAGACCCCCGGCAGGAAGCACCTGGATCCCGATTTTCATCGGGATGACAGAGAGGGAATGGATACCCCGGCCCCGTTCTTCAACGGGGTTAAAACCTTCGCAGGAATGGACTGAGGAGAGG
>JBBCAX010000066.1:0-1083 GCA_051382335.1 Deltaproteobacteria bacterium TL4 | reverse complement strand
CAGGGTCCAAGCCTGAAAGTTGATGAACTGTTCCATCAATCACACTTTCAATGTGAATGGATTGGGTCTTTTCATCCACCAGGACTACTCGTCCATTGACAGGATTTCGGACCGTGATTTTTCGTACTTCCCCTGTAAATTCAGCCTGGATGACGTCATTGTCTGTGGTTGGAAGGTTGATATCCTTTACTTGAATATCTTCATCAGAAGCGGCTTTGATGGCTTCCACCTCTTGTTTTGGGATTAATGCGTGTAATAGTTCTTTTTCGTCACTCAGCTTATGAGCCATCACTCTGAACCATTCTCCAACTTCATTAGCGGCAATCCCAATCGCGGGAGCCAACAATAACGCTGCGGTGGGATTGAAAGCCATAATAACCATCGTATTCAGAACTCCTGTTATTACCGCTTCAGGTTGCGCTCCTTCTTGAACCGACTCTAAAAACGGAACAAAAGGAGCTAACCCTGGTACAAATTTGACAGCTTCCTTGAGACCTTTATTGAGCGCGATATCTTTGACCTCTCCTCCGAAAAGATTTTTTATGCTTTCTTTGGCTTCGATTGTTTTTCCATCCTCAATAAACTGAATCATTTCATTCAGTGTATCAAGATGTTCCTGTTTGAGATAATTGAGTTTATTTTGAGTTGTTTGCATTTGAACTAACATCATCTTCATGACAACCGCACGAGTTTTTGTCGCGTCTTTGAAGGTGTTGGCGGTAATCTCTCCTTCTATCTCAAATTTTTGCTTTAAGACCTGGGCTAATATTTCACGACCCGCTTCTTCAGGATTATGGAGCATTTCCGACATCAGTAGGGGAAAGGCCAAGGCTTTTTTCACGGATTCCACATCCAAACCAGGAATTTGATCGTTTAGAAAAATCCGTGAGTGTTTCAAGAAAAAAGCGTCCCAGTTGTTAATCTCATGATCCCGAACTTCCCGCATCATGGTTACCACTTGATCCCCGACTCCCGCTTTTAACGCGTTGGCCTGCTTTTGGGCTTCATCCTCAAATTTTTGATACACATCCGGTAATTGAGTCTGGAGTGTTTTAAGGGTCACCTGGAACGCCTCAGGATCAT
>JBBCAX010000065.1:0-1286 GCA_051382335.1 Deltaproteobacteria bacterium TL4 | reverse complement strand
ACACAACGGAGCCTCTGGATTGATTTCCAGGGGCTCGTTTATTAGAATGACTTCCGACCCTTCTTTTGTAGCTGCTACCTGGAAAACTGGCCTGAAGGGAGGCTTGGGTTTGATCGCAACGATCCGTTTTTCCTCTTTAGCATCTACATAGACCGCATCCAGCATCGAAAGCAGAAGTCTCCGACGCTCATCCAGGTTGGATTCGGTCCAAAGCTTTGGAAGATTCATTATTAACTTTCCCGCTTCCTCAGCGGCATTTGCCTTAGGCACCACAAGGGACTCAAGCTCCATTTCAAGGAGTCTCTTCTGCCGCCGGTACTCTTCTTCCGGGAACAGGCCATCTATATAGGCCTTAGCCATTCTCCTCTGCTTTTCCATGACTTCCTGTCGCCGCTTTTTGACCTTCTCCACTTCGTCCTTGACCGAAATAATGGCCAGTACCTCTTCCAGCCACATAGGGCTGAGTTCAATGGCCTCTATCAGTTTACCGATCTGCTCGTCGGAGATATGGAAAAAGTTATAGCTCCTCCTGCCGCAGTGCATATTTCCACGGGCTAGTCCACGGAAATATGCCAATCAGGTAAAGATGTCTAATCACTAAAGGTTATTGGATATTTCCCGTATTTCAAACAGGCTTCTCTGACCGCTAGAAAATTCTCTACTGGCGTGTCATCGTCCGGCGACTCCGTGGATAATGCGTACCTTTTTCCAGGTCCGGCGATCTTGATACATTTCTTCACAAAATCCTCGATTTCCTCGGGACTTCCCTCGCACAAGATCGATGCCGGAACGGCCCAGTGTTCGATTAAAATGCCATATTTGTCACTGACTTGCCTCATTTTCTCCAAATCTGTTGGCCCTGAAAACGAGAAGGTTTTGAAGCCCATTTCGGCATATGTCTCCAGTAATGTGGTGAAATCGGCAGCACCGCTAATCATACCCGGAGATGGAGACAGTCCCTCTACGATTCTCTTAGTCTGGGGAGCGCAATACCTTTTAAACCATTCCGGAGAAGTGAATGGTGGGGCAACGAAGCTGTCAATCAGCATCCATTCAGATATATTCGTCTGTTCCTGTGCATATTTCCTGAGGTCAATAATAAAGTCGCAAAGTTTATATAATGCCTCGACGGCAAGATCAGGATGCATCTTGATGTCAAGGCATGCATCCCGTGTCCCCCGAAGACAGGTGGAATACATGTAATAGGGCCCGAAGGTTAGAACTTTCCCAAAGGGCGAAAGATCGCCCAGTCGCTCGTTTAGAAACCTGATACTCTCTATCTGCCA
>JBBCAX010000064.1:0-3311 GCA_051382335.1 Deltaproteobacteria bacterium TL4 | reverse complement strand
AGCAACCCCAACACAAAGGCGTGATACACCCGCTCTGGAGCCTCTCCGGCCATGTCGTGATAACTCAATACACCCATCACCAATTCCTGAAGATAGTGTCCAAACGTTTTGAGATCCCCCTGAAGCAGAGCTTTCAGAAGTTGCTGTAATGGATGACTCCCAATTTGCTGGTTCAGCCAAGACTGGACCGTTTCCCGAAAAAAAGCGTGAACTTCCTTATTCGGGATGGCCAGTTCATAGAATATCTCATCGTCCCGCTGATAAAAACGCAGAGGTTTGAGATAACCGCTAAAGGTGAGCAGGCTCCACAAGGCCTGGTCACTTTGTTTTAATTCACGCAAGGAGATATTTTCTTTCAGGGGAACGGTCACACACTCTCCGGTCAGTAAACTTTCCACACTCTCTTTCAGGTAGGAAGGCCCTTCAAGGATCAGTTCCCGAATCAAATCGTTGCTGCTGGTATTGACCCAATAGGGGATGGGAATGACCGGTTGTCTGGAAACAAAATTCAACACAGACCAGGGATTGAAGATCACCTGGTTGCCAAACCGATACCCGTTATACCAATCCTGCACTTCCTGACGGCGGTGAGTCTGTTGGAAATCCTCCAGCATTTGATCCACCTCGGCTTCCGTGAAGCCAAACCAGTTCGAAAATTGGGGCGACACCAGCGAATACACCCCAAGATTGTTGAGTCCGGAAAAGATCGATTCCCTGGCCACCCGCAAAATCCCGGTCATGACGCTTTTTTCCAGATCCAGGTTGTCTTTCATCGCGCCGCTGAGCAGGTTGCGCATGAACAAAACCACGTCTTCATAGTAGCCATATTGCCACCCCGCGTGTATCGGCGTGTCATATTCATCCATCAGCAGAATGACTTTTTGCTGATGCGTTTTGTGCAGGAGTTTCATCAATAAACGCAGGGCATTTCCGAGCAAGGGAGCGGATGCTTTTTTTTGCGAGATCTCCTGGAGTTCCTGATCTTCTCTTGCTGTCAAACGATTGTGCTCCAAAACGGAGTAATGACGTTCGACTTCCTCCGCTAACAACAAGCTCATCTCCTGGTAACAGCCTTCCCAGGTTTTTTCCTTCACATCCTTGAAGGTGAGATAAATCACCGGATACTGCCCCTGCCGGGCCATGAGTTCCGGATGCCGCTCAATCGCCAACCCTGCAAACAGCGCGGTGTTGGCAGGTTCCGTTTTTTCAAAGAAGTACCGCAGCATGGAAAGATTCAAGGTTTTCCCAAAGCGTCTTGGACGGGGCAGGAGCAGCACCTCATTACCAGATTCGAGAATTTCCTGAATGAATAAACTCTTGTCCACGTAATAGTGCTGCTCTTCACGGAGTTTCTTGAAATCTGATAACCCGATCGGAAGTTTGCGTTTGCGTGTCATCTTTGCTCCTTTCTCTACTTGTTTTTACCGCAAAAAGCCTATTATAAGACAAGCATAGTCTCCCCGCAGCCGAAAAACAAGCGGAGAGACTGAAAAAAATTAGAACCCCAAACCCATTTTCCAGGGAGAACCCATGCGGTTTTGGACTCCGAATTAATAAAATCATAAGAGTGAGAAAAAAGGTTCCATTTTTTCTTGACCTTTACTCGCAACAGGATGAGTTTTCTGAATTTATTAAATGAACATCTATAGACTGTGGAGTGCCAAAGCTTGCTTTGGTCAAATTCAAAGCAAGGCAATTCGGTAAACTGGGGTCGGACCAAGTAAAATCGTGGTAACCCGTTGATGATAAAAAACAAAAAATTAGTGAACAATGCTTTATTGAGCTTAGAGTCCTCTTTTGTCCCCTGAAAAGAAGCTTTTAAGCGAAATCCTCAATATTCCATGGAAAGGAATTGTCTCCTTCGAGGTAGTTAACCCTTTGGGTAAATATTAGCAGTAGTTAACTCGGATGGTCTGTGGACACTATGCCTAAATTTCTATTTGACTTCCAAAATTATTTTTGTTAAAAAAAACAATAAGTTCTATTTTCTTTACGGGAGATCGTCTAAATACCACAGGGGGATGTTTCATGATCCATCTTACGTCACCAGACAACACAGCGTGGGTTTCGCAAGCAAGCAAGGTGCGGCCTGTTTTTGTTCTGATCAAGTCTTTTTTCCATTCTTCCAGTCATTTCGCTATCAAGTCCTTTCTCTTTTCGTCTGCGCTCCATCTCGGTAATCCCTGTTCCTTTCGAGAGAGTAGCCCTGTGTCGAACGTATTCTCTCGTTTTACCCGGACCTGTTGTCCACCCTCACCCATTTTTCATCAAGGAGACCTATGAAATATTTCGGTTTGTTCGTTGTTGTTATGTCATTGTTCATGGCCTGTTCTTCTGCCAACGTGGTTCCTGAGGGAACCAAAGTTCAGGAACAACCAGAGTGGGTGCAGAATATGGGGATGTACCCCAAAGGGATCGGCTCCATCGGGAGCGCGCCGCGTTCGCCATTGGGAACCCAGGCTCAACGCAATGAGGCCATCATGGTGGCACGAAATCAACTGGCGGGCCAGCTTCAAACGGTGGTGCAGAACGCTTCCACCCAATCCCAGAAGCAGTTGATAGAATCCTCGCCGAAAGCCGCAGAGGTGATCGCCTCCTCTTTCACGGAAGTGACCATGCGGCAGGTGGTGAATCAGACACTCACCGGCTCTATGCCCATCAAGCAATGGATTGATCCGGTGAGCAACGAACTTTATGTGTGGGTGGTGATTGATGAAAACAGTCTGGTCCCCCGGATTCAGGCCGCCATGCGCCAGCAATTGCAGGGAGAAAGCCAAGCGCATCAGCAGGCCCTCAACGCGATGGATGAGCAAATCCAGAAAGCGATGAATCTGCAGAAACAGCAATGAAACCATGGTTCGTCGTGATGCTGGGGCTGTGGGCCTGGTTGGTTCAGGCATCGCCCCGGTTGGAAACGGAAGTCAGGCTGGATCAGGTCATGGTGGTTTCGGGAACCCCGCTTCAGGGAACGCTTCAAGTTCACAATATGGGGGATGAACCGTTGAAAATCCTGGGTGTGGATACTTCCTGCGGTTGTACCACCATCCAGATGGAAACACGGATGATCGCGGTGGGAGAATCCGCGCTGATCCGGTTTGAGGTGGACACCCTGGGAAAAATCGGGCGGATTGAGAAAACCATCACGATTTATACCAATGAACCGGATTCCCCCAGGATCATCCCGCAGGGCTGTTCATTTCTAAAAAAACTTGCTATACATGGCGTTTTTAAGGCATTTTAACGTTCCATCTAAAGGGATTTTCTATGTTAGCAAGCTTTCTATTTCAGGTAAAAGATCACAGGCGTAAGCA
>JBBCAX010000063.1:0-22511 GCA_051382335.1 Deltaproteobacteria bacterium TL4 | reverse complement strand
TATTATGAGGGCGAATAACGTAAAAAATATTAGCAAAGAACTATTTGAAAATGCGCTGGATATGGAAAGAATCTTAAATTATAAAGGTATCGGCATAAATTACGCCAATTAGAAGTGAACAGCCCTGCCTCAGCAATGACGTGCCCCATTTTACTTGTGGAAGATAATCTCGACAATCAATATACCATCAAAGCGATTCTCGACGAGACAGGGTATCAATGCTTCATTGCGGATAATGGAGAACAGGCCTTACAAATGGCGAAAGAAATGAGTTTTAAGCTGATGCTCATGGATATTCAGCTTCCTGGCATAAGCGGATATGAACTCACCCAAAGGTTTAAAGCGGACCCTAAACTTCAGCCTATTCCCATTGTCGCCTTAACCGCTAAAGCTATGGCCGGGGATCGTGAAAAATGTATTGAGATCGGGTGTAGTGATTACCTGTCCAAACCTATTGATCCCATGAAGTTAATCAAGGTTCTCAAGAAGTGGGCTGTCTGAGATGGACTCGCAACACTCTGTGATCATCCCGGTGGGCGGCTTGTATGTCTCCAGTAATCCGGATGAGATCCTGGCAACCTGTACGGCTTCTTGTGTCGCGGTGGCGTTTTATGATCCCCAAACGCGTATTGCTGGACTTTTGCATGTCGTGCTGCCTGGCCGCCGAAATTCTCCCCGTCATAATAATCCCCAATCCTACTATGCGGATACCGGGGTTCCTTTGTTATTGGAATCCATGTTAAAGGCCGGTGCCAGAAAGGAAAGCTTGCGGGCGACGCTCGTGGGTGGCTCAAGATCCATTGACAGTAAAGACGGAGTGAACGACGATATTGGGAGTCAAAATGTGGACGAAATCACGAAACTTCTGGCACAAGCCAATATTCCTGTTTATAAAAAAGAGGTCAGAGGGAAAAAGAATCGCAGCATTGAACTGAATGTCAAAAATGGAAAGGTCACCATTTCTCAAATATCAGAGAAACGTCCCAAGACGAATAATCACTCCGGCATTGAAACCAGAAGCTCTCAGGCAACGTTATTGCGGAACATGAGCGAATTACAACCCGACCCTCAAGTCGCGGGAACGCTCCTGGAAGCGGTACATAGAAAATCGATCGCCTGGAATGAAGTGTTCGGAATTATCGTTCAGGACGTGATTTTGACCATGCAGGTCCTCCGGTTATGTAATTCGAAGCAATACGGACGTCCTCATGAAATCAGTTCGCTTCCATCGGCCCTGGAACTATTGGGCGCAAAGCAGTTGAGGCGAATCTGTGTTATAGCCGGTGTTCGGCGACAGACTGAAAAAAAACTGGATGATTTTGGAATTGTGACCTCGAGGCTCAACCGACATGGTTGGACCTGTGCTGTCATTGCCCAATATCTGGCGCGTCGTATCCATTATGAATTCGACCAGGAGCTGTTTACCGCGGCGATGCTGCATGATGTTGCCAAGATCGCTCAGGCGCTCCTTCCTCCAAAAACGGTTCTTGAACGGACTGAAGCTCAGGCGAATTCACCCGGGGCCTCTCCACTCGTGATGGCAACTAATGAGGTTGAGGGATTGGAACAGTTGATTCTCTCTCATTGGCAATTTCCCGAATCCATGATCGCGGCTTTGGCCCACTCATTGAAGTCTCCGTATTCTCAGAACAAAGAAAGCTTATTACCCGCGACACTTCTCCGTTTATCCTGTGACCTTAGCAAATTGCTGGGCCTCTCCTCCACCACAGAGTGCTTTGTCGCGAATTTAAATCGTTTTGACTTGGCGGAAATCGGCCTCTCCGATAGTTTTGATAACGTACTGCTTGCAATTATTAATGAACTTCAATCGAATCCCTTCCCAGGAGCTTAACTTTGGACACATCTTATTTTGTTATTTTAATGGGTAAAGCGTCCTATCTCAGAAAAGTCTAAGCTACCCACTTAACATACATACAAACATGATTTTACTCAGGGGTATTGGTGTCAGGAACGTTAAAACAAAAACCTAGGTTATAAGTTTAATTTAAAATTCTGCTATTCAGTTTCACAGGTGCTTTTGGGTACGACGTTTAACTCCAGTTCATCAGGTTCTTCACGCAGGGGGAATTGGAATTTACCTTTTAAGACGCATAATTTACCACCAGGATAACACTTGGTTCTACGTCGTCTGCATTGATCTTCTTCAGCCTTATATCGGCAATCCCAGGACATAATTTTTCAGTAACTCAAATAGGTTAGCGTCTTATCGACCCAAGTGTGTTATTACTTGAATATTCATCGCTTTGCTGAAAACGGATTTACGATTTGTAATGTGTTTTCCTTCTGTGCAGGTGAAATCTTTTGAAAATCAGAAACGCCATAAGCGATATTTCGAATTTTCTTTTTCATGATTCCTCATCCTTTTTCTTTAGCTCACGATTGTCGTTGATTCTTTGGGTTAGCTCATCCAGTTTTTCGCCCAATTTACTGGCCACGTGTAAACTTCCCTGAATGACAAGTTTTCCCACGTTTACATTCTGTTCCCAAAGATTTTTCCAGTATCGATTATCTTTGTAACTGGTCAAGCATCGCAAATACTTCAAACGCTGTGTTTCATCAAAAACACTCAAAATTGAGGAAATCAGGCCCTCATTGATGTTGTATTCCTGCTTTGGCCGCAGGCTTATGGGAATGATCTGAGTGATCTTGAGTTTAAGATCAGAGGCGACAGCTTCCATGGCGTTTCGAATCATTTTTTCTTTAGGGCGTTCCGGTGACGCTACATTGTAAGGCGGTTGCCATTCTTTTAAAGGACGTAAGGCATCAATGTGAGTTAAAGCAACAAGCAGGGGAGGGGCGGGACGTTGATGCTTTTTGTAGAACCCTTTAAGGCCTTCAATCATTTGAAAATCAGCGTTCCTTGCCGCGGAGTTTGCGGCGCACGTTATGATGATTAAATCCGTGTGGAGCAATTCCTTTTCTGCCAGGGCTAACGGTTCAAACGGGGTTTCCGCGCTTTGATAGCCTGCCGTATCAAAAACCAAGGCTCGTTCCAGGCCTTCCCGTTCCAAAAGGTAGGCTTCAATGCCTGTGGTTTGTGGAACCACATCGACGAGCGCTTTCATTTCTCCAAATAAGGCATTAATCAAACTTGATTTTCCCGAGTTAACCTGCCCCAGGATGAGCATATGAAGGGGCTCTTCTTTAATAAATTCATCACGTTTTTGGGCTTTTTGAATTTTAGTTTCCGTGGTCTGCTTCGTGACCCTTTGGAAGTCCACTTCGTCCAAAACGAGACGCCCACTGTAAAGCTCGACGGCGTAATATCCGATTTTTTCCACATAGGATTGAATCAGCCACGCTTTCAATTCATGTGAGGAAGTGTTCATCACTTTTCCTGTGATAAAGTCTCGAAATTCCCGTGCCAGGGCAGAAGGCGGATTGATCCCAAACGAAAGGACTCGATAGAGGTCATAAAGCTCTTTTCCCAAGGCCGCTAACCGTTTCCCCAGAAGGATATCATTGATGGTAAGGATATGACTTCCAGGTAAATTCCGTGAAAAAGCGTCCCTTAGGTCGATGGCCACTAATTCCACGACTTTGAGGAGGTAGGGGATGGGGACTTCCATAATGGAGTTGTCCGATTTTGGATGAAAAACCTGAGCCACTCGCTCCATAATGACTTTAAGGAGTTTCCACATATTTTCAAGGCTTTCAAGGTGGACTTCCTCATTTTTAACTTTTGCTGAAAGTCTCTGAACCTCTCTCCACGCTCGGGCACCTGTTTCGGTCCATGTTTTATCAGGGATGACTTCTGTGGAAAGTTGTGAGATTCGGTTGGATTGAAGTGTTTTGATATAGGGCAACACGACCGCCGCAATCAAAGCGGAAAGAATAAACCATCCCGAGAGGACACTCTGTTCATAGAGCCAAAAGAAGCCTGCAACCATCAGGAAGATGACAGGAATGCACAACATTCCCAGCGCCAGAATCCATTTGTTCGATAATTTATTCAAATTCAGTAAAGACATGACTACCAAGCCTCTGGCGTTGATGAGAAATTCAGCAAAGGGGAATTACCTTCCGCAAAGCGTACCCCACGCAAAATTAACTGAAAAGTCGATTATTTTTCATAATCAATTATCCTGCTCTGCGAAACCTGTAAGTTAAGGCCTCAATCCATGTTGGACAGGACTCAAACCAGAAAGTTCATAGCGTTGATATTCTAGGCTTGATTTCTGCAAGTATTTGCTATTAGTGTTGAGAACAGAGACAAAATTCTTAGTAATTTTGACTTATCATGATATATTTATTATGGATCTGACTGAGTGTCGTTCTTTGGCTTCTTATCAGGATGGGTGGCAGGATGCTTCATGTTTTGACAGCATTGAGATTATATACCTAAAGGGGAATGTGTTTGGAGTATGGATAATGATTTTAATGATCGGAGTTGATTCTGGCTTGTAATCTTCAATCATGGACTAGAATTTTATGAAAATGAGGAGTTTGTTTGAATCTATGAGTATCCGGATGCTTTTTTTGCTCATAAGTTTATTGGTCGTCGCACCTTCAATTCTTTGGTCTGAAACTCAACGACCCGAATCATTGATTTACTATGATGAGCCGAATACTACGGTGCTGATCGTAGATAAATCGGAATGTAGTTTGAATGTTTATCGTTTTGATCAGCAGTGGCACAAGATTGATCAATTCGCCTGTACTCGTGGAAAGAAAGAAGGGGATAAAATTTATGAAGGCGATGAAAGAACGCCACAAGGGGTGTACTGGTTTTCCAATGTCTGGACGAGCAAATCCCTTCTTGAGCAGTATGGAAAGAGTGCGGAAATCTATGGGATTGGCGCCTTTGAACTGAACTATCCGAATTATGTGGACAGCTTTTTTTACAAAAAGAAAGGCTATGGTATTTGGCTGCATGGAACGGATAAAGCGCAACCTATCCCGACTCGGGGATGCATTTCAACCAGCAATCAGGATCTGTTACGTATCTCTCAATATATTGAAATTGGGAAAACACCGATCATCGTACAAGAAAAAATCCACTATCAGTCTGAGGCCGAAGTTTCAGAAGTCGCGCAAAACATTTTAACGATGATTCAAACCTGGCGTGCTGCATGGGAATCGGATGATGTTGAGCACTATCTGTCGTATTATTCAAAGCGTTTTAAAACTCCCAAATTTCGTTACAGGGGGTGGGTTGCGTATAAGCATCAAGTGAATCAACTGAACAATAACCGCCAAATCGTTTTGAAATATTTTTCTGTTCTGAAATCCGGAGATCTCTATCATGTGCAATTCGAGCAAAATTTCCATTCATCCCGAATCAATGACACAGGAAAGAAGCATCTGTACGTGGTCAAAGAAGAGCAAGGTTATAAAATCATAAGCGAACGTTGGGAAAAAATTATGCCCTTGCCCTCCAAACCTTCATTGCAGATTGCTTATAAAAATCAAAGCGACAATCCCTTGTAAGAAGGTCACAGCATGACCTTGGTTCCCGTGCCCTTGTCGGTAAAGAGTTCCGCAATGACGGAGTGTGGATCTGTGCCATTGATGATATGCGCCGATTTGACACCATTGCGGATTGCGTGCAATAAGGCTTGTGCCTTGGGGAGCATTCCTCCGGTGATGACCCCGTTTTCAATCATCGTTTCAACTTCACTCGCGTTTAACTGTGATTGTAACTTCCCGTCAGCCAAAATTCCATTCACATCGGTCATAAAAATGATTTTCCTGGCATTCAAGGCTGCGGCGATATAAGCCGCCACAGTATCCGCATTGACATTATAGGTATTTCCATTCTCTCCCATTCCAATTGGAGAAATAACCGGTAAGAAGCCTGCGTCGAGCAGAACACGGATCAGTTCGGGGTTCGTTTGTTTGATTTCTCCCACATACCCCAAGTCGATGCCGTCCTTATGTTCCTTTTTACGAGCTTCAATCAGGTGTCCATCTTTTCCACTAACACCTACGGCTTTTCCCCCAAAGCGATTCAGGTGCGAAATGATTTCTTTGTTGACCGTGCCTGACAAAACCATTTCAGCGACTTTAAGATTTTCAGCACTGGTGACGCGCAGTCCGTTAATAAAAGAGACCTTTTCGCCCAGCCTTTCCATGGCCAGACTGACTTCAGGCCCGCCACCATGCACAATCACAGGGAGCAATCCGAGTGATTGTAAAAGGACAATATCCTGGGCAAAGTTGGTTTTCAAACTTTCTTCAATCATGGCGGCACCCCCGTATTTAATCACCATAATCTGGTTACGGAATTTCTGGATGTAGGAAAGTGCCTCAATCAGTAGGTCTTTTTTTGCTTCGCTGGTCATGTGCTGCATAAGTTTCTTCTTCGAGTGAGTCGTTGTCGCTTAATTGGCTTTTAGCCTTTAGCAGTTAGGTGTTAGTGAGACAAACAGACTGACATCACAGGGTTTTAAAAGAGCTCATACCTACCCTGCTAATCCTATTTGGCGACACCGACTGGTTATCCTGTGATGATGGGTGCCAGACGCTGTACGTTTTCCAAGCGGTTTAAGGCATAAAGGTGAATCCCCTCAACGCCTTCTTTGCGTAAGCCTTCAATCTGTTTTTGCGCAAATTCTAAGCCAATATCACGCATAGCGTCGGAATCATTTTCATGTTTTTGTAAGGTTTCAATTAGTGTTGACGGGACATGACAACCATTCATTGACGCAAAACGTGTGATTTGTTCGGCCGAAAGGGCAGGTAAAATTCCAGGCACCAAAGGAACCTTCACCTTTTTTTTGCGCAACTGTTCGCGCCACTGGAGAAACAGGTCATTGTCCAGGAAAAACTGAGTGATGATGAACTCCGCACCTGCCTCAATTTTACCCATCAGGTATTCCCTGTCTTTCTCAAGACTCTCTGATTCAATATGGCCTTCAGGGTAGCCCGCAGCAGCAATGCCAAACTGAGGCCGTACCGCTAAAGTTTGAATGAGTTCCTTGGCGTACTTAAAACCACCTTCTGAGACTCTAAAGGTTTTCATCCCTTGGGGAGGATCTCCCCGCAGCGCCATGATATTGGTAATATTCGCTTTGCTGAGTGCTTCAACCACAGCGTTAATTTCTGTCCTGGTATGAGAAACACAGGTTAAATGAGCCATCGCCTCAATGTTCATTTCATTTTTGATATAGGAGGCCATCTCATGAGTGTTATTCTGTGTGCTGCCTCCGGCTCCATACGTTACAGAAATATAATCAGGTCTAAAGGGGACAAACTGTTGCAGTCGTTCTTTCAGTTTACTCATGCCTTCTGGTGTTTTGGGAGGAAAAATTTCGATTGAAAAAACCAGAGGTTGCTTCCGATAAAGATCAATGATTCGCATGAGCTGTTTTTGACAAAGGATTAACATTGGGAGATCCGTTACTCATTCACAAATCTCCAGCATTTGAGATCGGGGAGAATGCGCTATCTTATTTTAAAACACAAGATGAGAAAAAGGGGTTACTCACTTAACGTATGAGCAAAAATAGGACAAGCTGTTCTGTTACCTGATCAGGGGCGTTTTTGAACCAGGCTCTTTAGAGACGTCCCCATCGGGAAAGGCTCCAGTTGAAGCGATTTTTTGATCATCAGAAAAATAATGTTTGAGTTAAAATAAAATATGATTTTTGATTATATCAGTTTGTTAACATTTGGTTGAAATTTTTAGTTGATTTTATGATTAGGAATCTGTTAGTGATATATTACATGTTCAGTAATTATTATAAGGCTAGACCAATGGCGCAAATTCATATTTCCGGGAGGAAGAGATGGCAGGTTTGAAAAAAGGATTTTCTTTAATGGAAATTACGATAAGTCTGGGGGTACTTTCAATTTTACTGGGAACCGTCGCTCCTTTGGCCTCAAAAACACAACAAGCTGTCGATTTGAGAAATGCGGTTGCTGAAACAGGAAAAATTGAAAAAGGCTTGCTCTATTATTTCCGTGACAATGGAACGTTTCCGATTACGGCTCAAGGTCTGGACGCTCTGATCATCAAATCGGCCATTGCGCCGGTACCCTCAAATTGGAAAGGTCCCTATGTTTCGGGTTCGGTAAAAGACATCGAAAAAGATCCTTGGGGAACGGAATATCGATATGGTGCGTTTGCCGAGTGTAGTGTCCAATGTGCACCAGCAACACAGTGCGGTTCCTGTTCTATTGTTACAAAAGATAATGCTTATGACCTGAGTAAAACACAGGTAACGATCATACACTCTTTTGGTATTAACCGTACGGATGAGGGGACCTCAGATTGTGAGGCGATAGCTACACCTTGTGGGGATGATCTTATCAGCAGGGCTTCTTCACTTAATGAAAAAAGAGATTTTCAACAGGATACCATCAAGCGGATTAGTCTGCTTCGAGGTATTGCGTTTGAAGCGTCTTTGATCAATCAAGGCCTCTATGGGCTAATGGATGATGCGACGGTAGAGTTGCCTAACAACTGTGAAGATCCCGGCGCTGGTCTGGAAATTGTCGCATTGAAAAATGCGCCCACGGTTGTTGATACTTATTCCGCTACAGATCAATGGGAGAATTATATGATGTGGCATGATCAGTCTCAACAATTTTATAGCGCAGGCCCCGATCGAAACAATGATACTTGTGAGGCCTCGGAAATCAGTTCAAAAGATATAAAAGGAGAACTCCAATGAAAATCTATAATAATTCATCGCATGTTCACGCTTGTAAGCCTGAAGGGTATGGGGTCATTTTAATGATGACCTTTTTGGCAGCGGCAACCATCTCCGCAAGCCTTCTTTACTATACCATGTCACGGGATACGGGGCAGGAAAAAAAACAGACCATTGATATGATCAAAGAGGTAAAACAGTCTTTGTTGACCTACTACTGGGATGTGGGACACTTCCCGACTGTAGCGGAGGGCGGATTAAACGCACTGCTTAAAAAACCCACTTTTGATCCTAACCTTATAAGACAGATGATGGAGTTTAAAACAGAGTATGGTTTTGACGCGCAAAAGACTCAGATTTCCTGGAAAGGGCCTTATCTTCTCAAGCAGTATTTAAAGGACGCGAATGGATATCCGATTTGCTACCAAAATAAAGGGGAGAACATGGAGGTTGGATTCAAGTTCAAAGAGGAGCATTTTACAGCAGTTCCCAGCAGACCAGGGAAGACGGCACAGATCCCCAAAGTTGTGATATGGACTGATACTCAAAAACCGTGTTCGAACGCCGGGTCTTACGACGATACCTTAGGTTCGGGTCATCTGGTGATCCCTGTTATTCCGAACTGGAGAGACTTTGTCTATGACACAAAAAGTAGGTTGAAAGAACTGATGTTTGCCACCAGCAAGATAGATCTGACGATTGCCAGATTACGGGATCCCGTGTTTTTAAGTTCAAGCAATCGTAAAAAGTATGCGGCTCAGCGCGTCTACAACGAGTCTTCCAGGAATATGAGTCGTGGAAGTGTCAAAGATGCCTTGGGGAATTATTTTTTATGGAATGATGAAGAGCGATTTTTCTATAGCATCGGTCCTGACCGGATAGATGATGGCGGTCGAGGTGATGATATCGCGGCGAATTCCGTGGAAAAAGTTCGCATCAGTTTGGAGTGGCAAGCTCAACAATGGGATAAAAGAACGCCGCCAATCCTGGATTTATATTTGAAAGTCCCTTATACGGAGCAAGTTTGGTATGATATCTTGCCAGCAGACATGCAGGTTATTACAGGAAGGCCCGATCATCCCGACAGTCAATATGTCTATTGGGGGAATACGACTTATCCGGGATTATTTCGACAACCGGCCTCTCTTTCAAATAAGCCAGGAAAGTTTTCAGGAGATCCCGCAGTGGGTTGGCATAAAGATATGGAAGTTAATAAGACAGGCGATGTAGCCGAAGATCATGTGGCCCCCCTGAATGAAAATAATTGGTATGAAGAAAATATTTACCTGGATTATGAAACGACGGATGATGGCCCTGTCATCCCCGGCGCTGGAGAATATGAAGTCCGTGCAGGAGTCTTCAAATATGGAACGCATCTGGAGAATGGGCAAGCGGTGGATAATGAAGTCATCAATTACCGTTTGACCGTTTGGCAGGAATTTTCCGTTACGCAAACTAAAGGAACTCTGCATAAAGCTTACCGGAAGGAGGATTTGAGTGGCTTTTTTTGTGAACAACATAGCAAAGCTACATTTAAGGATCTGATGGGAACGGATAGATGTAAAAAATGTTTAGAGGGTGCCAAGGAGTGTCGAAGACAATTTGGAGACCGCTATGAGTTTTTTCAAGATGAAGTGGACGTGCCGATTGACAGGAAAAATAAATATTTAGCCGATAACGGTACCGTACTCACACCGCCAATCGAGCAAACGACAGCAGCGATTAGTGACAACATTGAAAACAACACAACGCTCCTTCATACTTTCAGATTCTCATTGGATCACTTTCGTCCCTATTGGGATAAATCAAGCATAGCGTTCATGAAACGTTCTGTAGATGGAACCAGCATTAAAATTGCCTGGGAACCTCCGAATAATGGGGAACTTTATTTGTTTATTCGGTGTGATAAATTAAACACGCTAAGAGCGGATCTTTGTCCTGATTCTTTCTATCATTACACCCCCTTAAGCGCTGCGGATTTGAGCAACAAAAATTATACGTTTACAGGTTTGCAGCATGACCTGGCTTATAATATTCGCTTGGAAGCGAGATCCCCTATGCCTGGTGACCCCAGAACCATTGCTCAGTATCGTCCTCTCCCTGAACCCGATCCCGACGCGGCTGCTCAGAAAAATATTCTGGTACGCATCCAAATTCCCAAAGTTACCCTGGTTTTGACCGGAGCCTCGTGGGAACGGCGTATTCGTGGAACTATTCGTGTGACTGATTTTGGTGGTGCTGAAATAGGAAGATATACTTTGCCTTCAATCAGAGCAACGGAAGCCAATTTCAAGATTTTGCTAACCGCCGGGCAGCATCTAAGAACAGCGCCAGGCAGTGAGGATAAAATATATATCAACTTGGACAGTGATCTTTTTGGGTTCAAAATATTGGGATTTTGGGTCAGTCTCCCAGCCAATGATTTAATTCCGGAAAGTAGTGGCGAAAAACTGGTTCTTGGCAGCAACTTGGGCGTTATGCCCTATCGCGGAGGGGCGTATGAATGGCCCACAGTGGGACTCCTTGGAATCGGACCGAAAGTAGAGCCTATTGAATTAACCTTAATCCCCAGCAAACCTGGAGATCCGCCCCCTGTGGATTGTCCGATACAGGATGGACAAAATGAAAGTACCTTAATTGAGCCAGTTCATGAAGATCTTGTCGGAGAGCATTGGGATGAAACTTCATGGAATAATCAACCGGAGGGGCATAAATGTATTGGCTGGAGTTTCCCAATAGAAAATATAAGAGCGCCTCGTGTCCTGGACACCCGATTTTATGCCAGTTATACGGATGGCAATTTTGTCAATACGGCCGGATTTAAAGTCAGTCTTCAACAAAGTGAAACCCGGGGGGTCGCGCATGTGGTCACTTATTGTCAAACCAATGTACTGAGTGAGTCTGCTCCATGTACGGGGGCTGAATCCAGTGACGCTTTTACTTTCACCACCAGTCCCGCATGGTATTCTCCCAATGGACTTAGAGACATCGGGTCTGCCGGGAAGTATAAAGTTTGCATTCATGCGGGAAAAGCCACAGCCAACCCGCTAGTCCTGGCGGAACCTCAAACCAAACACTGTAGGGCCGTACAGACCTTTGATCCGGTTGTTCTTTATGCGGATGCGAATCAGGGCGGCGCTCAACTGAAATATTGGTCGACCCAGGGGAATTCAGTATCTCCTGGTGGATGGAATGACAGGATCAGCTCCATTGTAATCCCAACCGGCTATACCTTATGGGTCTCGGATGGAAACGCCTGTGAAACACATTACACCTGGTCAGCTCAAACTATAAATAACCTGGGCAATTACGCCGGAGACAAAAACCCATGGTGGTTTTGCTCAACAAGAACCATGAATGACGCTATTACCCATATAAAAATAACAGCAACACCATTTTAGAGGGACGATGATGAAAATAAAATCCTTTTTAATCATGATAATCTTGGGCTTTTCGTTTGTAGCTATCTCTTCAGGACAAGGAGTGAGTACGCCTGAAGAGGAGCAGGTACGGAGTACAATCAAGGACTATATTCACCTTTTGGAAACCGAAGGGTTCAGTGTTAAATTTTACCAAAGAGTGTATAATCCCAGTTTCTTTGCGCAGCTCAAAGCTTCCGGAGACTTAGAGCAACTACAAACTTCCCCAAAAGGAGAAGTTTCGGGGAAAACAGATCCAAAGCAAGAGGCTGCAAAAAAAGATAACCGTCAAAATTCAAATGTGCCTGAGATGGTCGCAACATTAAAGGATGCGCTTACGAAGAAGCCCATCTGGAATAAAAAGAAAACCTATGTTCTGCTCGGAGAACTCAGGTTAAGCAAAGTAGGAAATCAATGGTATGTAGATCCTCCCAGATAACTTGAAGGCAGATCACTTTGGCAGGAACATAAAAACGTTCCTCCCCCCCTTAGAATAAATCGTTCCCATGCTTTGCGTGGGAACGCAGCCTTGTTTCAAACCTCGCCCAATAGTCGTCACCAAGGAGCCTCCTCGATTTTGCCCCAGGTCCAGAATTTCGCTATTCTTCTTCACAGGTAATGTGTGATGGTGTGATTCGCACCAATTCATCGGGTTCTTCACCATGTGCCTAGTGTTTCAGAAAAGTATTTTGGGCTGGGAGCGCAGGTGTCCCGCCTGCTTTTGCGGGCAGGATACCCGCATTCACAGGAAAGACTTATCTGAAAGTCTATCGTTGATGAGTGATAAGGTGTTTTGAACAATGATCATATCCTCGTGCAGGATTTTTTTCTAAACTGTAAACTGGTTTTGGAAAGGTGCTAGAAATTCATCAAAAAATTATTCCACCTGTGCAGGTGAGGTAGCTGTCCAGGAAAGTTTTTTCCCTGGGAGTGAGGGCATCTTGCCCTCACCGGAGGGCGGGACGCCCTCGCTCCCAGGACAAAATTTATCTTGAGCACTATATTGTTAAAAATTTGCATTTGACAGCTTTCAATGCTATAAAACCCAGCCTGGAAATCAGTTTGTCCAGGAAAGTTCAGCTTTTTGAGAAAAATAACTCATAGCGGTGTCCGCCCAACGGTTTATTCAAAATCTTAAAGGCTGCGGTTTTTCCGGTGGCCATTCACTTCCGCTGATATGCTGTTTACAGGATCAATTCGGACCATTATGAATTGCCTCAGTGAAGCAATGCCTGGGCCGAGTTGTAAAGGGCATGACTCTTATTGAATCGTAATCCAATAGGGGTGATTCAACGCAAGATAGCTCAGATTATTTACAATAACCCCATTTTAAAATTAAAGTTGTAAGGGAATACCATGCAAAGAATGTATCCTCCTAAACAAGGTTTATATGATCCTGCGTTTGAACACGACAGTTGCGGTGTGGGATTTATAGTTAATGTCAAAGGTCAGAAGTCTCATGAGATTGTAGCGCAATCGTTGCAACTGCTTGCTAACTTGAAGCATCGTGGTGCGTTGGGAGCAGATCCCAGTACAGGCGACGGCGCTGGCATTCTGATGCAAATCCCTCATGATTTTTTTGTGGAGGAAGCCTTAAAGATAGGTTTTTCGTTACCTTCTCCAGGAAATTATGGTGTGGGCGTCACTTTTTTACCACAAGATAAACAGGAGCGGCAACGTTGTGGATCCATCATTGAGTTAAGCTGTGGGGAAGAGGGTTTGCAGATTGCGGGGTGGCGGGATGTGCCCATAGATCTCAATCATGCGGGAAAAGAAGCCAAGGCCAAACTACCGGCGATTCGTCAGGTTTTTATTAAAAAGCCAAAGCCTGAAATGTCTCAAGATGATTTTGAACGTAAACTTTATGTGGTACGAAAATTAATTTACGCGTCCCTACAGGGCAAATCGTTTTCTGTTTCCAGCATGTCTTGCCGAACTATTGTTTACAAAGGAATGCTCCATGCTCCCCAGTTACAACATTTTTATCCGGATTTGAAACATCCCAAAGTTACCTCAGCCCTGGCCATTGTTCATTCAAGGTTCAGTACCAACACGTTTCCTTCCTGGAATTTGGCACAGCCTTTTCGATTCCTTGCGCATAATGGCGAGATCAACACCTTGCGGGGCAATGTCAACTGGATGAACGCCCGTAAACTTACCATCAAATCCCCTTTGTACGATGACATAAGCAAGTTGTACCCCTTGATTATGCCTCATGGCAGTGACTCTGCCTGTGCGGATAACGCTCTGGAATTCTTGGTGCTTTCTGGATATTCTCTAGCACATGCCATCATGATGCTGATTCCTGAAGCCTGGCAGAATGATCCTTTGATTTCTCCGGAAAAACGTGCCTTTTACGAATATCAGGAACAATTCATGGAACCTTGGGATGGACCTGCGGCCATGGCGTATACGGATGGAGTCCAGATAGGCGCGACTCTCGACCGGAATGGGTTACGCCCTGCAAGATACGTTGTGACCAAAGATGATTGTGTCATTATGGCTTCAGAAGTAGGAGCTCTTGAAATAAAGCCTGAAAATATTTTGAAAAAGGGGCGTTTACAACCTGGAAAAATGTTTTTGATTGATACCAACCTGGGCCAAGTCATTAACGATGAAACGTTAAAAGCAGAAATTTGCAAGAGCCGACCTTACCAGGAATGGTTGAGTCAGAACATGGTTCATCTTGATGAATTACCTGAACCTGAGCAAGCCCATGGTGTCAATTTGGAGACCCTTGTCATGCGGCAAAAGATATTTGGCTACACCTATGAAGATCTAAACTTGATTATTCAACCTATGGTTTTGAATGCTCAGGAAGCCATCGGTTCCATGGGGAACGATACGCCCCTTGCCATTTTATCCCGGCAGCCTCATGTTCTGTATAACTATTTTCGACAGGTTTTTGCTCAGGTCACCAATCCCGCGATTGATCCCATTCGAGAAGAACTGGTGATGTCCTTGCTCAGTCACTTGGGAAAAGAGCGGAATATCCTGGAACAAACGCCTGAACACGCAAAATTACTTCAGTTGGGACATCCTGTGATTACCAATGAACAGTTGGAAAAAATTCGCCAATTGGATCGTGAAGATTTCAAAAGTAAGACCCTTCCCATTCTCTTCAGGAAATCCGCTGAAGAGAATGAAATGGAAAAAGCGTTGGAATTGTTATGCCTCAATGCGGAAATAGCGGCCAAAGAGGGGCATACTTTTTTAATTTTGAGTGACCGTGGTGTGAATGAAAAATGGGTTCCTATTCCTGCGTTGTTGGTGATTGGGGCCTTACATAACCATTTAGTTCAAAAAGGCATAAGGACCTTGACCAGTCTGATCCTGGAAACAGGGGAACCCCGAGAAATCGCGCATTTTGCGGTTTTGATTGGTTATGGCGCAGGGGCGATCAACCCCTACCTGGCCATGGAATCGATTGAACAGATGCGTATGGAAGGGATCTTTCCTGCTGAAATCACCAAAGAAATCGCCATTGAACACTATTTAAAAGCCATTAAAAAGGGGTTGTTCAAGATTTTTTCAAAAATGGGAATTTCCACCATTCAAAGTTACCGTGGGGCTCAGGTGTTTGAAGTCATAGGTTTGAGTGATGACTTAGTGCAGCAGCATTTTACAGGAACACCTACGAAGATTGGTGGTATTGGGATCAGGGAAATTGCTAAAGAGTCGTTATTACGTCATCAAAACGCGATGAATCAATCGCCTGATGTTGAAAACAGCCTTGACTTGGGAGGACTGTATTATTGGCGACGTCGAGGTGAGTTTCATCAAATCAACCCGGGGATGATTCAAGCCCTGCAAACAGCGACTCAGAAGAATAGTAAAGAAGCCTACAAGGAATTTGCGGACCGACTTAATAACCACGATCGAAATCAAGGAAATATTCGAAGTTTATTACAGTTCAAAACGGGGCAACCTATTCCGTTGGAAGAGGTTGAACCGGCCTCGGAAATTGTAAAACGTTTTGTCACGGGGGCCATGTCCTTTGGTTCTATCAGTTTGGAAGCTCATGAAACCCTGGCCATTGCGATGAATCGCATTGGAGGAAAAAGCAACAGTGGCGAAGGTGGAGAAAACACGGACCGTTTTGTTCCCCGACCTAATGGCGATTCTGCCAGTAGCGCCATCAAGCAAGTGGCCTCAGCACGTTTTGGCGTCACCATCAACTATTTGACCCACTGTGCCGATATTCAAATCAAGATCGCACAAGGCGCAAAACCCGGAGAAGGAGGACAACTTCCAGGTTTGAAAGTGAGCAAGGATATCGCAAAGGTTCGTTATGCCACACCAGGCGTACAGCTTATTTCTCCGCCACCTCATCATGATATTTATTCGATTGAAGATTTGGCACAATTGATCTTTGACCTTAAAAACGCAAATCCCCAGGCACGGATTACGGTGAAACTTGTCGCGGAAGCAGGCGTTGGGACCATTGCTGCAGGTGTCGCAAAAGCACACGCGGATTTGATTGTCATTTCAGGTTGCGAAGGGGGTACCGGAGCCGCACCTTTGACTTCCATAAAACACGCGGGGGGGCCTTGGGAACTGGGCTTGGCGGAAACCCACCAAACCCTGCTGATAAATGGACTCCGGGGTGTTGTTAAAATACAGACAGATGGGCAGATCAAAACAGGACGAGATGTGGTGATTGCCGCAATGTTGGGAGCGGAAGAATGTGGTTTTGCAACGGTTCCCTTGATTTCTATGGGATGTATCATGATGCGGAAATGCCACCTCAATACCTGTCCTGTGGGAATTGCCACGCAAAACCCTGAACTGCGTAAAAAATTCATAGGCAAGCCGGAGTATGTGATTAATTATTTTTCCTTTGTCGCCGAAGAAGTCCGGGAAATCATGGCGAGTTTAGGGTTTCGCAAGTTTGAAGAAATGGTGGGTCGTGTCGATATGTTGAAGCAACGCACCGAAAATCTGCATTGGAAATCGCAGCACCTCGATTTATCGAAACTGTTGCATGAACCTGAGGTTTCAAAGAGTGTCCCACGTCATAATGTAAGACCGCAAAATCACGGTTTGGAGGCACAATTGGATCACCAGTTAATAGCGCAATCCCAAGCGGCCCTTGAAAATAAAACACCTGTTTCGATAGAACTTCCCATCTCAAATACTAACCGCACTGTAGGAACCATGCTGAGTGGACGGATTGCGTTGAAATATGGAAATGAGGGATTGCCCGAAAATACCATCCAATGTAAATTCAAAGGGTCTGCGGGACAAAGCTTTGGCGCTTTCCTTGCTGCGGGGGTTACCTTGACTCTGGAAGGAGAGGCCAACGATTACGTAGGTAAAGGTTTGAGTGGGGGACGGTTGGTCATTTATCCGCCGAAGTCGTCAAGTTTCAAAGCCGAGGAAAATGTGCTCATAGGAAACACGGTGCTCTACGGCGCGACAGGGGGCGAAGCTTTCTTTTACGGGCTTGCCGGGGAACGTTTTGCTGTTCGGAACAGTGGCGCTGTTGCGGTTGTGGAAGGAATAGGCGATCATGGATGCGAATATATGACAGGGGGGCGCATTGTCGTCTTGGGCCCTACAGGTCGTAATTTTGCCGCTGGAATGAGTGGCGGCTATGCCTATGTTTATAATGAAGCGGGTACTTTTGAACGATTATGCAATAAGGGGTTGGTTGAGTTTGAAGCCTTAACGGACGCTACAGAAATACAATGGTTAAAAGAGCTGCTCAGTAAGCATCAGTTTCTCACAGGAAGTAGCAAAGCACATGCACTTCTTAATGACTGGGATCGTACTTTAAAACATTTTGTGAAGGTGATCCCTGTTGAATACCGGAGAGCTTTGGATGAGCTGAAAGCTGAAGAACTGAAACAATCTGCCTGATTTTGCAGGCAGTGGTCAAGATATTTGATAGCTATACTAGGTCGTTCAAAACATGCCGCAGAGGACTTTCCTCGACTCGTCTGAAAGCCTTAACGGTTATTTCCAATTTTGATTCCAGACGAGACGATGGAACTGCTGCTGCCGAAAGATTATTCGGAAGATCCTTTCCTGATTTGTTTACCTGGTTGGTTGGGCCACAATCATCGTTTCGCCAGGTTCCCTTCGACTCCGCTCAGGGAACGGTTTCGGAGGCTGAGCGGAGTCGAAGCCGGATTCAAAAGATTACTGCCTTTTGGCGAAACGATGACTATAGCCGTTGGTTGAACAGATGGGGGATTTGCCTTTACCACGGAAATCTCAAAAAAGAGTTTTTTCTAACCCTTTGAATTTACAAAGTGTATCGGCTTAAGTGGATAGCCCTTGTTGGAACGTATTATAACCGCGACCAAAATCGAAGAGGTTTTCAATTAACTCGTCCAGGTAGCTGTCTGAGAATCGAAAACCATTTTGAATTGTGGGGGGTTGGCCGCCACGCAGGATGCCTATTGAAGGAGAAGGGAAATGGAATTTTTTATCAAAGGACGGTTCTGGTTAGGTCACACTCTCCTCGGGATCGTGATGATGTTGTTGGGTTCCTGTGGACTATGGGAATCGATACCGCCTCGTGCGGAAACTTCAGAGGCAGAAACCTCACAAACTGCGTCTCCCTCCAAACCGGAACCCGTTAAGGATCCCGTGGCGTCTCCTGCTCCTGTGGTTTCCGAAGCCAAACCTGGCGCTTCCTTTTTCAGTTGGGGATCGGACGAACCGGATGCTCCGGAAACATTGGCTGAGGCTGCGACGGTGCTGATCTGGCATCTGGAAAAGAGCCTTCCGGCCAGTCAATCGTTGCCGGTTGAACTGGGAAATTTTGGCAAACCGTGTGATTCCCGTCAATTGGAACAGGAATGGAAACGGTCCCTGCTCACGCCATTGCAGCAGTCCCGTGCTTTTTCCATTGTTCCTCAGAATCCCAAAGCCTTGTTGAACGGTTCGTTGCAACTCACCAACGATACCTTGAGAATTCAGGCCTCTCTGCTGGAGATGGATCCCACCACCCGAATCATTCGGGGCACGCTGGCTTCCGTTGAAGTAACTCTGCCCCGGGAAAACATTCCACGGGAATGGCTGATCGTGGATATGAACGGCAAGCTGGATACGCTGTTTTGTGAATTGCGAAACAGTCAGGGCTATTTTTCAGGGCAAAAGATCAAGACCCTGTTCGAAAACCTGACCTACCAGGATTCTCGTCTGGGAAGCCCGATGACAGCTTATCTTTCCGAACACATCCGAACCCAAGCCATCCGTCATAACTTTGAGCTAATCCTGCCCGAACAAATCACCAGTCAAAGCAGAACCCGGGGTGGTCGGCGCAGCACAACCACCGATACCCGTCCGGATCTAGGTCCTGCTGTACTGGGACAATCAATGGGTGCAGAAGTGGTACTGAGCGGGACCATCTGGGATACGGGTAAGATGTTGGAACTCAAACTATCTCTATTTCACTCCAGCGAACACCGGTTGCTTGATCAACAGAATGTGATTCTTCCCAAGTCTCAGTTACCGAATTACCGTCTGGCTCCCGAAGTCAAGAAGTCCGCGCCGGTGAAGGAAGCCTTGCGGACCTTTGCCCTTTCCTCTGCCTCCGCGGTGCCTGATTCCGCCAGAAGTGGTTCTCTGGACGTTCAGATCTGGACGGATCGAGGACAAGACATCACCTTGAAAGAAGGAGAAAAACTACACTTGTTTTATTCAGTCAATCATGATAGCTACGTGCGGGTGTATTATCTCAACGCGAAAGGGCTTTGGATGGATCTGTTCCCTGATGGTCCCGACAAAGACGGTTGGGTGAGCGCCAATCTGACCCAGGAATTTCCGCCTCTGGGAGTTGACTGGGAATTCACGGTGGAAGCTCCGTTTGGTCACGAACTGATCATGGCTTTTGCCAGTCGCACTCCCTTCCCTAAAATAGAAAGTCAGCAGGGGGAATCCGGATTTAATGAGTTTCAATTGACCACACCGCAATTGATCCAGCAATTATTTCAACGCGGCACTCCCGCCAGTAAGGCTTCTTTAACTGTGACCACTTTAGCGAAAGAATCACCAAACGAGTGAACGAACAACAAGGACAAGAATCTTTGAAATCTGGCTTCGACTCCGCTCAGCCTCCGAGACCGTTCCCTGAGCGAAGTCGAAGGGACGCTGGCGAAATGCTGACTATAGCCGACAAGTTATTTCGACTCCGCTCAGCCTCCGAGACCGTTCCCTGAGCGAAGTCGAAGGGACGCTGGCGAAATGCTGACTATAGCCGACAAGTTATTTACAGGCCATTGCTTATCGGCTGTCTTTTTGATATTTTTCCTGGTAAGGACATCCTTATGAAGTCGCTGTTAAAAAGTGACAACGACCAACATCCGCAAAATAAGGGGACACGTCATAACGTTCTCAGGCAATCATAAAATCATAAAAACCAAAGGAGATAGTATGCGAAAATTTTGGATAATCCTGTTGCTGGCAGGCTGGTGGATGACAGGTGGAGCACTGTCCCAGGAAGAAAAACCCGAGGCGGCTGTGGCTCCCATCGCGTTTTTGGGAAACGTTTCTCAAGCGAAGATTGGGATTATTTTCAATAAGTTTCAGGAAAAACTGACCCAGCGCTATAACCTGATTTCACAACAAAAATTTGAACAAGCCCAGGAAGAAGCGTTCAAAACATTGGATATGGCGACTTGTACTGATGAGCACTGCATCCGCAAAATACAGGAATTGTTGCAGGTGGAACGCCTCTTTGTCCTGCAGGTAATCGAAGAGGAAGGCTTCACTCAACTGAGTCTGACTTTGGTTACCCTGGAGGACACACAGGTCAAAACCGACCTGTGCGAAGGCTGCAATATCGGAGAACTGAATCGCCGGATCGCTCAATTGGCGGACCAATTGCTTGGGGTATCGACTCCGCCTCCTCCTGTCGCTGCGCCCACAGTCGGTGATTTGGAAATTCTCACAACGCCTCCGGGAGCGGCCATCAGCGTCGATGATCAACCTCAACGCGATACCGAAGGCACGGAGCTTCTGACTCCAGCTCGTTTGAAACTGCCCTTTGGTCCTCATCATCTGGTTCTGCGGTTAAACAATTATCTCCCCCATGAGTTTGATATCAGCGTCAGTCAAAGTCAATTGCCGCCCCAAAAGGTCACGCTCAAACAGGAAGCCAGGATTATCCTGAAGGAAGTGGCGGACGCGGTGGAAAACCATTCGGGATCGTCTGCCGCTGCCGGTCAACAGGTAACTCAATACCTGACGGGAAATTCCCTCAAAAGCATGCAGGACGAAATACGGCTGTCCCCTCAAGGAACGTACAATCTGGGAATGATCTACCGCAAAGGCTACGGCCTTGACCGTAATGACGCTCAAGCCGTGTTTTGGTGGCAAAGATCCGCGGAACAAGGAAACGAGAAGGCTCAAAACCGTCTCGGATTCATGTTTGACCACGGCTTGGGCGTGAAAGAGGATGATCGACAAGCTGCCGCCTGGTACCAAAAGGCAGCGACTCAGGGCCTTGCCGTGGCACAATTCAATCTGGCCTCCATGTACCGCAAAGGGTATGGAGTCTCCCAGGATCTGGGCAAGGCCCAGCAACTCTACCAACAAGCCGCGTCCCGAGGAAACAAGGACGCCAAAGAAGTCCTGGCCTGGCTGAGCAAACAAAAATGAGTAGGATGCGTTAGCCGCCAGGCGTAACGCGTCAATCAGCATCATTAATCCGCAATCAGCCAGCATCGGCATGATGCGTTACGCTCGCAGGCTCGCTAACACATCTTACTCGGTGTCTTGGAAGCCTTTTAATGATACTCAGGCACAGAGGCAGAAGGCACAAAGGCAGAAGTTTTTTGCAATCATCCATCGTTTTGTGCGTCCTGTTTTGCTGAAACGGTTCAACATGTTGTATTTTCCCGCCAACAACTTTGTGCCTTTGTGCCTTTGTGCCTTTGTGCCTTTGTGCCTTTGTGCCTTTGTGCCTTCTGCCTGAGTAGTTACAATGAACATAAATATCATGGAGACCCTTATGAAAACATTTTTGAAAAGACCTTTGACGCTGCTGTTGCTCCTCAGTTTCCTTTTGGTGACCTGCGGTGAACCCGTCAAAACGACCTGCGAGGAAGAAGATGAATGCGAAACAGAAAATGAAGGCGGATTAGGCCCCGGAGGCGTTGCGGGAACCGTGGGTGCCGCGGTGGTTGTGCTGGGCGTCCTCTCTGAGCAGGGAAAAGACGAGGGAGGCGATAGCGGTGACAGTGGTTCTTCTGATACCTCAACCCCGGCTTCCACAGATTCTTCGGATACCTCAACCCCAAGTACCACAGATTCTTCGGATACCTCAACCCCGGTTTCGACAGATTCACAGGCCCCCACAAGTCCTTCGGTATCGATCAACAGCGGGGGTTCATCCACGGCTTTCTCATAAAAAAAAGATTGTGTTTCAGAAGGATAGAAAGTTATCATAGGACTTCAACCCCAACCCTAAAGGAGTCTTATGACAGAAGAATCTCAATCTCCAGAAAAGGCATTAAAATTA
>JBBCAX010000062.1:0-42375 GCA_051382335.1 Deltaproteobacteria bacterium TL4 | reverse complement strand
TAATGTATCAGTCTGAAATTTTTATTTTAGGCGGTCAAATATTTGCCAATCAGGCCAGAGCCTCTGCTGCCGGAATTCCCCAAATTACTGTCGTCCACGGAAGTTCCACCGCGGGAGGCGCTTATTTACCGGGGATGTCCGATTATGTGGTCATGGTTAAAAAGAACGCGAAGGTTTTTTTAGCGGGTCCGCCTTTATTAAAAGCGGCAACCGGAGAAATTGCGACTGACGAAGAATTGGGGGGTGCTGAGATGCATGCGCTTCAATCAGGAACCGCGGAGTATCTAGCTGAAAATGATCAGGACGCCATTCGTTACGCCCGAGAAATCGTAACCTCACTGGGATGGAACGAAAACAACCCTGTCCTGGTCCCTAAAGATTATCAGGAACCACTTCATAACATTGAAGAATTGGTAGGGGCTGTTCCCGTGGACTTTAAGAAATTTTATGATTGCCGGGAAGTGATTGCCCGAATTGTGGATGGTTCAGAGTTTTTGGAATTCAAAGCCCCTTATGATAGTTTCACCATTTGCGGACACGCCAAAATTGAGGGCATGACCTGTGGCATTCTTGGAAATAATGGTCCTATCACCACGAAGGGTTCCGTTAAAGCGGGTCAGTTCATTCAACTCTGCTGTCAAAGTAATACGCCCCTGATTTTTCTCCAAAATACCACAGGCTATATGGTGGGAACCGACGCGGAACAAAATGGCATTGTGAAGCATGGCGCCAAGATGCTTCAGGCTGTCGCGAATGCCTCAGTTCCCAAAGTCACCCTGCAAATCGGAGCCTCTTTTGGCGCGGGGAACTATGGCATGTGCGGACGGGGTTTGGGGCCCCAGTTTATTTTCTCATGGCCCAACGCGAAAATTGGGGTAATGGGAGGAGAGCAGGCTGCCAAAGTGATGTCCATCATTACCATTGAAAAAATGAAAAAACGAGAACAAGCGGTTGACGAAGTGGGCTTGAAAGCCATGGAAGATCAAATCATCGCTCGTATGGACGATGAATCCACCGTTTTGTATGGAACGGCGCGCTTATGGGATGATGGAATTATTGATCCCAGAGATTCACGAAAAGTCTTGGCGTTCGTACTGGCGACCTGTAGGGAAGCTCAAGTCCGTAAACTCCAAACGAATACCTTCGGAATTGCCCGAATGTGATTTTTTTCACTTTAGATCTCTTATGTTCTGCTTGAAGGTCCGCTGTGGAAAACACAGAACTTTTAAGCCCAATGCTAATCTCAATTGAGGAGAGTGATCATGTTATTCACAGAAGACCACGAGAAACTACGCGAAACCTGTCGCCAATTCATAGACAAGGAAATCAACCCTTATGTGGAAGAATGGGAAGAAAATTCACCTTTCCCAGCGCATGAACTTTTTAAAAAAATGGCAAAACTGGATCTGTTGGGGATTACCAAACCAGTTGAGTATGGCGGAATGGGGCTTGATTACAGTTATGGTTTAGTGTTGGCCGAAGAGCTTGGGCGGGTCAAATGTGCGGGAGTTCCTACGGCCATCGGGGTTCAAACAGATATGGCCACGCCAGCACTTGCCCGCTTTGGCAGTGATGAAGTCAAAAAAGAATTCCTGGCGCCCTCAATTGCCGGAGACTATGTCGCCTGTATTGGGGTGAGTGAGCCTCAAGCGGGTTCTGATGTGGCAAACACCACCACGCGTGCGGTTAAAGACGGAGGGGATTATATCATCAATGGCACCAAAATGTGGATCACTAACGCAACGCAGGGAGATTGGGTCTGCCTGCTGGTCAACACGGGAGAAGGTACGGGTTACATGAGTAAATCCATGATTGCGGTTCCTTTGAAAACCAAAGGGATTACGATTTCTCCCAAGTTAAATAAATTGGGTTTACGCTCCTCCGATACAGCGCAAATCTTTTTTGACGATGTGCGCGTACCTTGTCGAAATTTGATTGGAGATGAAGGAAAAGGCTTTATCTATCAAATGATTCAGTTTCAGGAAGAACGGATGTTTGCCGCGGGTTGTGTTCTTAAAGGTATGGAAGCGGTGATAAACGCCACTATTGATTACACCCGTGAGCGCTACGCCTTTGGCAAGCCTTTGATCAATAACCAGGTCATTCACTTCAGACTTGCGGAATTGCAAACGGAAGTGGAAGCTCTGCGCGCTTTGATCTATCGAGCCTGTGAGGAATACATCAGTGGAAAGGATGTGACCTTGTTGGCTTCAATGGCAAAACTCAAAGCCGGGCGTTTGGGGCGTGAAGTGAGTGACGCGTGTCTCCAATATTGGGGCGGGCAAGGCTTCATGTGGGATAGCGAGGTTGCCCGTACTTACAGGGATATGCGTTTAATTTCCATCGGAGGCGGTGCTGACGAAGTCATGTTGTTGATCATTAGTAAAATCATGGATATTTTACCAGCGGATGCGCTGTAATTCCAAGTCTCTTTGGCAAAACAAATAGAGAGGAAACGATGGGCAAATTTTCAAAGATCCTGATTGCGAACCGAGGTGAAATTGCTGTTCGAATTGCGCGTTCCGCGAAAGCAATGGGCTATAGAACGGTAGCAATCTACAGTGAAGCCGATGCGGAAGCGTTGCATGTGCAAATCGCCGATCAGGCGGTGTGTGTTGGACCTGCCGCCGTGAGCGACTCCTACTTGAGGATAGATCGAATCTTGGAGGCTGCTGAAAAAACAGGCGCGGACGCAATTCATCCGGGTTATGGATTCCTTTCGGAAAATGCCTTCTTCGCGAGAGCGTGTACGGATGGAGGCCTTACCTTTATTGGTCCCAGTGGTGAAGCCATCTTGCTGATGGGCAATAAACGCGCTGCCAAGGAGCGGATGCTTAAATCCAAGGTTCCCTGCGTGCCAGGATATCAAGGCCCCGATCAAAGCGACAGTAACTTGATTCGGAGAATAAAAAAAATTGGTTTTCCGGTCATGATTAAAGCCGCGGCGGGTGGTGGTGGTCGAGGAATGCGTCTGGTCCATGAGGACAAGGATTTGGAAATCCTCTTGAAATCCGCCCGTTCTGAATCCTTGAACGCTTTTGGAAGTGATGAGCTGATTTTAGAAAAAGCGATCATCAATCCCCATCATGTCGAAATCCAGGTATTTGCGGATACGTTCGGCAATACGCTCTATTTGGGAGAAAGAGATTGTTCCGTTCAGCGCCGACATCAAAAAGTGGTGGAGGAAGCTCCTTCTCCGATTATTGACGCCTCTTTGCGTCAACAGATGGGAGAAGCCGCGGTTGCCGCCGCAAAAGCTGTGAATTACGTGGGCGCGGGAACCGTCGAATTTCTGGTAGATGAGACCAAAGCCTTTTTCTTTTTGGAAATGAATACTCGCCTTCAGGTGGAACATCCTGTCACCGAAATGATCACGGGACTGGATTTAGTCGCCATGCAATTGGATGTTGCCGCGGGAAAACCGTTAAATCTTACGCAGGAGCAAGTTCAATTGCGGGGACACGCCATCGAGGTTCGCTTATACGCGGAAGATCCCAACGCGGGTTTTCTGCCGCAAACAGGACCGATCCTGGCCTGGTCTCCTACGGTTCGTGAAGGGATCCGTACCGATCATGGCTTACGCCAGGGAGGAGCGGTCAGTTCTCATTATGATCCGATGTTGGCCAAGGTGATCGCGCATGGCAAAGATCGGGACGAAGCCCGCAGACGGTTGAGACATGCGGTAGCGGATTGTGTGCTGTTAGGCGTTAAAAACAACAAACACTTTCTGACACAAATCCTGGATCATGAGGTGTTTGCCGAGGGAAAAGCCTCCACCGGATTCATTCCTGAGTTTTTTTCCGCTGACGTCCTGAAAAAGGAACCTCTGTCACAAAAGGCCTTAGCGTTAGCAACCGTTTTGTTTCACGAAAAAGACGCCCAAACTTCGCGGGAAACTCCTTTTTTGCGGAATTGGCAAAACGCGAACCCTCCTGTGCAGCAATACAAATTCAAAGTTTGGGAAGAACCGCTGGAAACGACCTTCTCGTTGACCACTCCCAAGCCTGGAAAATTCAACGTTAAAACTGAAACACAAAGACACGAGCTTGCGTTGCTGAAGGTGTCCGAATATCACATCCGTTTTGTTTGTGATGGCCTTCAGGAAAACGCGGCCTATGCCTGGGACAGAAAAAAACTTTACCTTGAAGTAGAGGGGCGTCAATACGGTGTTGAAAATATCAGACTCGCTCAAGGCGATGCCGAGGGTGTCGGTGGCAAGGGGCAATTGATCGCTGTGATGAATGGACGGATCGTTGCCGTAAATGTCAAACCCGGTGACCCGGTTGAGGTCGGGAAAACCCTGGTGGTGCTTGAAGCCATGAAAATGGAACATCAGATAAAGTCTGACGTTGATGGCGTGGTTAAGGAAGTTCTGGTCCGACAAGGTCAGCAGGTCGATGCCAGACAACTCCTGGTACAAGTCGAATTCTTGGACACTAAAGCCTGACTTGGCCGCGGAGGAACGCAGAGGGACGCCCCTAATTTTAAACATAAAGAGCTCACAAAGGCACACTACATAAATGAAGGCAACCGAATTATTGAATGGAGAGACTATGAGTGCAAGTAACAAAGCCGTCGTAACCTGCGCCTTAACGGGTGTATTGACCGATCCTAAAGCCTACAAGGTTCCTGTCACCCCTGAAGAAATGGCGGATGCGGCAGAAGAGGCCTATAATGCTGGGGCCAGTATTGTTCACTGTCATTTTCGTAATCAAATGCCCGGGATGGGACGATATCCAACCTGGGATGTTGAGGTGGTGGAAAACATTTGCGACGCCATTAGAGCTCGTGTGCCTCAAATCATCATCAATATGTCGACGGGCATTATGGGCGACGATATCTCTGGACCGCTGGCTTGTTTGGAACGGGTTAAACCTGAAATGGCGGCTATGAATTCAGGCTCCTTGAATTATCTTAAAATCAAACAAGATGGAACCTGGGCTTGGCCTCCTATTGTTTTCGATAACGCTGTTGGCAAAATTGAGAAATATTTGGCAGCTATGAATCGACTGAACGTCATGCCGGAATGTGAATCGTTTGATACAGGCATTGTTCGAAGCGTTCCCATGTTTGAAGCCAATGGAATCCTCAAATCGCCTTTCTCCGTTTCTTTCGTGATGGGCGTTGCCAGTGGGATGCCTGCCAAGGCCCCATGGTTGCCTTTACTGGTGGAGGAACTGAATCCCGGGACCCCTTGGCAAGTCATCGCCATTGGACGGCAGGAAATATGGGATTTGCATCGTAAATGCGCAGAATTGGGCGGCAACGTAAGAACAGGGGTTGAAGATACCTTTTATCTTCCCGATGGAGAAAAAACGAACTCTAATGGAGCCCTGGTTGAAGCCTTGGTCAAAATTGTTAGAGAAACCGGGCGCGAAATCGCGACCCCCGCTGAAACCCGAGCAATCTATGGCCTCGCCTAAGGATGGAGAACCTCATGCCCGCAAAAAATTTATTTAATGAAAGTCATCATCTTTTGCGTCAAACCGTTCGGGAGTTTGTGAAACGTGAAATTCTGCCCCATCTTCAGGAATGGGAAGAAGCGGAATTGTTTCCCCGGGAGCTTTATCATAAAGCCGCTGAATGTGGAATTCTTTCGGTTGGTTTTGATGAAAAGTATGGTGGCGTTGAATCAGACCTTTTGCATTCTGTTGTGGTCACAGAGGAATTAATCCGGAGTACCTCCGGTGGCATTGCCGCCGGTTTGGGCTCCCACTGTATCGGACTCCCTCCCATTCACAGAATGGGAACGGAAGAACAAAAACAAAAGTTTATTCCACCGGTATTGAAAGGCGATAAAATCGCGGCACTTGCCATTACGGAACCCAATACGGGTTCGGATGTCGCGGGCCTTCAGACCAAGGCCGTTCGTGATGGGGAGCATTACATCGTCAATGGCGCGAAAATGTTCATCACCAGTGGCAGCCGGGCCGATATCATTACGGCTGCGGTTCGCACCGGAAGTTCCGGTTACGGTGGCATTTCAATGCTGGTGATTGAAGCAAATAGCCCGGGTTTTCACGTGTCCCGAAGATTAAAAAAAATGGGCTGGCGCTGTTCCGATACCGCGGAGTTGTCATTTCAGGATTGCCGGGTTCCTGTCCGTAACTTGATTGGGGAGGAGGGGAGTGGTTTTCACATCATCATGCAAAATTTTGAGGCGGAACGTTTGGCCATCGCGGTGATGGCGTACACTACCGCTGAAATCGCGTTGGAAGAATCCCTCAAATATGCCAAACAGCGTACGGCTTTTGGGCAACCTTTAATCGCAAATCAGGTCATCCGGCATAAACTCGCAAAAATGCTGACAAAAGTGGATGTCGCCAAAGAATATACTTACAGTGTGGCGGATAAAATGAATTCCGGCCAAAGCTGCATCAAGGAAGTTTCCATTGCCAAAAATTTTGCCGTGGAAGCGTGTGACTTTGTTGTGGATGAAGCGGTTCAGATTCATGGAGGCATGGGCTATATGCGGGAAACGGTGGTGGAACGTTTATATCGAGACAGCCGCATTCTGGGAATTGGGGGGGGGACCAATGAAATCATGAATGAGATCATCTGCAAAATCACAGATATGGAATAATTGAGGAGCTTAACAACATGCTGAACAGTATTTTTCGTAAAGACTTATTTAAAGACAAAGTCGCGTTGATCACAGGCGGAGGAACAGGCATCGGTCTTCGAACTGCCAGAGAACTGGCTCAGCTTGGAGCAACCGTGGTTATTGCCAGCCGAAAACAGTCCAAACTCGATACAGCCCTGGAACAGCTTAAAGCCGATGGCGCAAAGGCTCATACCCTGCTTTGCAATATCCGAGAGGAAGACAGTGTGGCGCAGTGTGTTCAAGAAACCGTCAAACTGGCAGGGAAAATTGACTACCTCGTCAATAACGCTGGCGGACAATTTCCCTCTCCAGCCGAATTCATCAACCGAAAAGGCTGGCACGCGGTGATAGAAACCAATTTGACCGGTACCTTTTTTATGTCTCAGGAAGTGTTCAAACAACAATTCAAAGCAAAAGGCGGAGCGATTGTCAATGTGATCGCCAATATGTGGAATGGCTTTCCCATGATGTCTCACACCGGCGCAGCCCGGGCCGGCGTGGATAATCTCACCAAAAGCCTTTCAGTAGAGTGGGGACGTTTTGGAGTTCGTGTCAACGCGGTGGCTCCCGGAGTGATTCATTCCAGCGGTTTGGACAATTATGGGCCTGAATTTAAACCTTATGTGCTCTCCGCAGGGAAAAACAACCAGACCAACCGCCTGGGAACTGAAGCCGAAGTGGCAGCCGCTATTATATTTTTACTTTCACCAGCCTCTTCATTCATCACCGGGGAAACCCTGAAAGTTGATGGTGCCGAATCTCTGTATTCTCCCATCTATCCCCCTGTTGAACATCAAAATCTGTCGGCCTTTCCTAACGAAAGACCGGATGCTCCAGAACCGCAAAAAACTCAACCAACCATCGAAATCCCTGTTGAGAAAGCCGAAACCCTCACGGGGCCTCAAACCGTTGAAGCCATCCTCCATACGCTCCCGGCTCGTTTTTTAGCCGACAAGGCGAACGGTGTTTCCATCATTGTTCATTTCAAGATCTCCGGACAAGGTGGAGGCAATTATACCGTCATTATTGATCAAAACCAGTGTCAACCTCTGTCAGAACTTCATGGCGAACCTCAGTGCGTTGTTGAAACAGACGCGGAAACTTACGTGGATATGGCCCTGGGAAAGGTGCAGCCTGAATTTGCTTTTATGGCAGGCAAACTGATGGTGAGTGAGATCTCCACCATGATGACCTTCATCACCCTGTTCAAAAACATTTCGTAAGCTGTGGGAGATCTTAAAAACCAGGCAAGAAGTATTGCGAACGCTTTGAAGCAGTCCTGAGAGCCTGCGCCGCCAGTTTGTGAAGAAATTCTAACAATCCCCTGAAAGTCACTACTCTCCTATTTTTCCGTTTTTTTCCGTTAAGTTTCCTTGTGATCTGCGCTCTTTTGAGTCAACATGGAGCCATGTTCATGAGTTCTGACGCTGAGGCCTGAGTTCAACTTCAGCCAATGAAAGCCAACAAACGGGAGTGCAGAATTCCGTTCCCGCTGATTTTACAACTCTTTATTAACAGGCACTATGATCGTAATGACATCGATACTCGGAGTGAGCCAGATCATGAAGCGCATTTTACTGATAGATGATGATGACTCGCTGCGAAAATTGCTAAAGATGGCGCTTGAGGATGAAGGTTATGAGGTGATTGCTGCTGCCGAAGGTTTACAGGGGGCGGCACTCTATCATCAACACCCTTGTGATCTGGTCATCACCGATATTTACATGCCAGAAAAAGATGGTCTGGAGAGCATTCTAGAATTCAAGAAAACTAAGCCTGAGCAAAAAATTATCGCCATGTCCGGTGGAGGGCTTCATTGGGATGCGGATTATGCGTTGAGTATCGCCAAGCAGTGTGGCGCAGATCATGTTTGCGAAAAACCTTTTCCGCTCCCGAAATTGTTAAATATCATAGCCGCTATGCTTCAGGCGGATGCGGCTTAGTGTCCTTGAAAATCTTTAATTTGAACGTTGTGCTTGATTGTTGAGGCAACTCTTATGGAATCTCCAGGGAAGCATTTTGTTTCAAAGCGAGTCGTTGTTTATGAAGTGATTGCGTTTTTATTTATAATATTAGTAATTTGGCTCGATGAGTTAATAGATCTGCCCTATCTCCTTTTGGGTGCTCCACCAACTCCCATAAACTGGAGAGAATCCCTGTTTGAAAGCGTCATCATATCCGTTTTAGGGGCTTTTATCGTTTCCGTTACGTGGAGGCTGTTTCAAAAAATGAAATACCTTGAGGGAATACTGCAGATATGTGCTTCTTGCAAAAAAATCAGGGATGACAAAGGTGACTGGAATCAAATGGAAGTGTATATCCGTGACAGAACTGAGGCTGAATTCAGTCACGGGATTTGTCCCGAATGCGCGGAAAGGTTATATCCAAAATTTAATCTATACCTGAAAAAATAGCTGCGGAATTGAGTGAGCTTGTTTCCACCTGAGAGCAGGTGTTGTTTTACCCGCTCAGAGGACAGTTGCTATTTTTCCGTTTTTTTCCGTTAAGTTACATTGCAATGTGCGTTGTTATCATGATATAGCAAGAGGGAGTGATTGAGATAAAAAAAAATTGACACATTTCAAAAAATGATAAAAGCAATAAAAGGAGATGAAATGTGAATAGAAAAGGGGAAAGGGGAGAGAGGCATCCTTGAAGAGTGAAATTAAAAAAGAAATCAAAACTAACTAACAGAGAGGGAACTATGGAACAGCCTAGCGAAATTAAATACTGGACCGTCAACTGTCAAAATCTGGATGATGGGGAATTCGATGATTTGGTTGGTGATCTTGAGAAATATATCGCCTTACGAGAGGTGGATTGGATTTTGCCGCAAGATAACAGTGATAGTTGGTTACGCAAATTTGTTGAAAGTTATGCCAAGTGGAATGGAAGAAAATTTAGCAGCAAACGTCCGCTTTCTTCTTACTTTGAAATTTCAAAACGTTTATCGTATAATTAAATAAAGCGTATGACGTTGATTTTCGCAGATAAACGCAGATAAAAAATATTGATGAACCGCACTAAAAATCGCTGGAATAAGAAGATATGCTGTTGACTCAGTAACTCAGCAGGATGTTTGAGCGGAAATGAAATCCAGCCATTTTTCAAGTATTTTATAAATTATAGGCGTTTATCTGCACCGGAGCCATAGCGTTAGACGACGCTCTTCGGAATAGGGGGAAGGGGGTCACTCCTTTGAATTGCTCTTGTTTCTGTCCATTTTTTTTTGCCTTCGGATTGAATACCATTGAAATTTTCAAAAAATAGAAGTAGTTATTCGCTATGTGAAATAGGTATTAGCGTTTGGCACTCAGGTTTTATAGCTGTTCATTTAAATAAATTCATTAGAGTCTAACCTGGACTGTGGAGTGCCAAAGCGTGTTTTGGCCAAAGCCAAAGAAGGGCAATCGCCTTTCTGGCCAAAGCAAGCTTTGGCACTCCTGAAACAGCGTTGTTTCAACGGATCTCGCAACAGGATGAGTTTTCTGAAACTATTTAAATGAACAGCTATAGTTTGATAAATAGACTGATAACGCAGGGTTTTAAAAAGCGGGTAGCTGTTTTGCGGTAGTGACAAGTTACCCATAAAGTTCGATAACCTTAAGGAGATTCATTATGCTGATCAATAAAGTTCGTGAAATTGCGACGAAAAGAGGATTGTCTGTAGTTCCTAAAACAAAAAAGGGAATGATCCAAGCAATGCAGACGCAAGAAGGAAACAAGGCCTGTTTTGCTACAAATAATTCTGACATCTGTGAGCAGAATCAATGTCTTTGGAGAGAGGATTGTCTCCAGGCAGATAAAAACGAACCCAAAAAACCGGGTAAGTCCAAATAACGGTATTAATGATTTTTTAGATAGGTCACGGGTTCCGCGTTTTTCAACCAAAGTGTGCAAATCGTGGGGCTGTCCAAGAATGTGAAGTAGGGTGTGCTTTAGCGAAGCGAGCGCACCAGAAAACTCGCTGTCCCCTTATTTTTGGGACGCTCGCTTCGCTTAAGCGGCACCCTACCCAGGCTCCTCGTCTATTCTCAGACAACCGCATAAGCTCTAAGATAGCCGAATTCTACAGTCTGAAACCTGACTTGTGAACTATCCGCAAAAAATGAACTACCCCTGAAAATTTCCCGTTTTTTCCAGGTAAAAACGAAAACGCTCAAAGGCTTTTGATTTTATTGTTTCTTTTTCTCAGCAATTCCTCCCCTTCGATTTTTCCGTTTTTTTCCGTTTTACTTTGTTGCTTAATTTATTCGATTGATGCAAGTTTATCCTCACAGAGGTCATTCCGATTTGCCCCTTCTGGACTTTGAACCTTTGAAAACACAAAGGTTCAAAGTCCAGAACCCTTAACTCATCATGAATTACTGGAGGAGAACTATGGATTTGCAAGTTATTTACAAGGATAACAGCCTTAATCAATATTATCATGGTTTTAATGAACATATACTTCCTGGGCAAATCGCCTTGTTTCGCCACGTTGCTTATCGCTTTTTGTCCGTTTGGTATCTCTACCCCAGTCAAACTCTTTTTGAGATCATTCAGGATTCCGTCCAATTTCTGAGACAGCATTATGATGAAACTGCGTCCAACTTTTACTTTTTTAAGGAATGGTCTGCTTTTTTGGACGTTTGTGAAGAGCTTGAACCCCGTGGGTTAGAAGCCTTTCAACAGGAATATCAACGCTTGTTTGGGGGCAATCCTTCTCAGTCCAAAGTTTCTCTGTATGAGTCCGATTACTCTGAGGCAGCTCCTTCTAACCATGAAAAGCGGTATACCCTTTTGAGGAAGAAGTACCTGCAAGTTCTTGGAATGTCTCCCTATCCTTTTAGTCAAAACCCTTTTCTCAAAGGACGATACAACCCGCTTATTCCGCAAAAGGAAAATTCGAGGACCCCGAAAAATTCCATTACCACGCCTGATCATATTTCCAGTGAAATGGAAATCATATGTGTATTCTCTGTTTTCAGGAAATCAAGGGTTGGGAACATGAAGAATGGAATTTATTTTATGGCGCACTCTATCAGCAGCGAGCGTTTCTTAAACAACACCTTTGCTCATGGACTGAAGTAATGGCTGAGGCGGTGTCACTCCATTCTTTTCGCGATTTTTATACGCGACTTGCAAAAATGACGTGGACCTTAGTTGCTCATGATCTGAATTTTGTGACGATGTTGCTCGAGAACACAAGCACCGAACAAAGGTTGGAGGCTTAAGCCGCATAGACTCTACCGGATCTGATGTTGCGATTTTAAAAAATGAAAGCAGAGGAAAAAATTAAAAAATCCCATGCTAACCTTGAAAGGGAAATAGCAAAGCAGATTTTGGACCTGAAAATTTCCGAGCTGTGCAGGTACCTTTTTAAAACCACGAAAAATACTAAAAACACGAAAGAAAACCTGCAAAATAGGGTTTCACGGAGGAATTCATTTATTAAAAAATCATTTATTTCGTGTTTTTCGTGATTAATTTTCAAACCACCTGCACAGCTCAAAAAGCTGCCACCACCTTACAATAAACCCCTCCGGCATATCAGAAAACCTTCACTATCGCCAGCGTGCATACCTCGGTTGAATTAGCTTTTTACGGGCATATCTGAAAAGCCTGAGCTGACACCCATGGTCCCATGGTCCCATGGTCCCATGGTCTCTCATCCGGGCACGATGAGGGAGGCACTGTTTTTTTTGGCGTATTGTGTTCCTTTTTATTTCGTGTTATTACAGGTGCCTTTCAAAACCCAGGGCGCTGCCCTGGGCTATCGAAGATTGCTCCTTTGGAGCTTGACCGGATCAAGAATCATTTTTAGAAAACTCAAGAAAATACTCAGCAAAAAGAGAAGTTGGGAATGGCAACCAGGAAAAAGAGGACAGACGCACCGCAAAAGGAAATTGAAAAGGACGCGCCTGTCCCAACAAAACCAATGGAAGGAATCCTGCCTTCTGTCGAGAAAAAAGCAGAGATGTTTTATGTCGTGGGCCTGGCGGCTTCCGCGGGGGGGTTGGAGGCTTTTGAAAACTTCTTTACCCACATGCCCCCTGAGAACGGCATGGCCTTTGTGGTGGTCTCCCACCTGGATCCGAACCACACCAGTATCATTCATTCAAAAATTCACCCCCATGCGGGTTTTTCAAATTGAAGATAGCCTGAGGGTTCAACCCAACTGTGTCTATGTCATTCCTCCTAACAACTACATTGGAATTTTGCCTGGGGTCCTCCAGCTCATTCACCCTAAAGAGGATGAAAGCATCAGGATGTCGGCGGATTATTTTTTACGTTCTCTGGCTCAGGATCAGGGAGAGCGGGCCATTGTTATCATCCTTTCGGGAATGGGAACTGACGGAACTTTAGGCTTGAAAGCCATCAAGGGGGAATTGGGGATGGCGATGGTTCAGGATCCCGGGACGGCCAAGTCTGACGGGATGCCTAAAAGCGCGATAGGGACGAATGTGGTGGACTATATTCTGCCCGTGGAGAAAATGCCAGAGACGCTGGTCAACTATACCCGACATGCCCTTAAAAAGGTAACATCAAAAATTACCCTTGTTGATGAAAAATTTTCGGATGCCTTGCAGAAGATTTTTATTCTAATCAGAACGCATACGGGACATACTTTTCACAGTACAAAGACACAACCCTTTGTCGGCGTATTGAACGACGCATGGATATCCATCATCTCGATCATATTTCCCATTATGTGCGTTATCTTCAACAGAACCCTTCTGAGGTGGGAACGCTCTTCAAGGAACTGTTGATTGGAGTGACTAACTTTTTTAGAGATCCTGAGGCTTTTAAGGTTCTGAGCAAAAAGATTTTGCCTGAACTGTTGGCCGACAAGCCCGAGGGGGGATACGGTACGAATGTGGATTGCGGGATGTTCCACCGGAGAAGAAGCGTACAGTATTGCCATTACCTTGCGAGAGTGCCTGGAGGAATTAAGTCAGCGTCTCAATGTTCAGATTTTTGCTACTGATATTGATGAGGAAGCCATTGAAACAGCCCGTCAGGGGATCTATCCGGCCAGTATTTCCACAGATGTGGAGCCAGACCGCTTGAGTCGTTTTTTTACCAGGGAAAATAACACCTATCGCCTCAATATATACCCTCAGGCGATAAAGCTCATAAACCTGATTCCGAGCGATGTGGGAAGCCCTGTCTACCATGTTGTTTCTAATTTGAAATATGATCGTCTGGCCGAAGACGCGAAACAAGTCGTCGCGAACCTGATCCCTAAGGAAACGGAAGTCGAAACTAAAGAGGGACAGTGGTATTTTATGAGAATTTTTCCCTACCGCACTTTGGAGCATGTCATTGAGGAGGTGGTGATTACTTTTAATGACATTTCCCAAATAAAGGCCTCTGAAGCGAATATCCGACTTTTGGGCGTCGTGCTTAAGGACTCCAATGACGCGGTCATCGTGCTGGATTTGGAAGGGAATATCACGGCTTGGAACAACGGAGCCCTGAGGATCTACGGCTACAGTGAAACGGAAGCCTTGAAAATGAATATTCGTGACCTGATTCCCAAGGAAGACGTTGAAGAAGCCTTGTTCTTTATAAAACAAGTGACGGAAGGAAAAGAGCTTAAACCGTTTAAGACCAGGCGCCAGACCAAAGAGGGCAAGATCGTGGAGATAGATTTAACCGCGACCCCCTTGGTGGAGGATCAGGGAAAAACCATAGCCATTGCTACCACTGAACGTGGTATCCATTCCAAAAAGTAGCGTTAACTGAAAGGAAGCCCCATGTTGAAAAAACAAACTTTTCAAGCAAAAACGGGTGACCTGAGAAAACAGGCGGAAGCGCTCTACGACCAACGGTCTGAGAACCTTCTGGATACTCCAATTGGCGAACCTGAACAGGAACTCACAAAGATCAGGGCGTTGCTGCATGAACTCCAGGTTCATCAAATTGAACTGGAATTGCAAAATGAAGAACTTTGTCAGGTTCAGGCGGAACTGGAAGCGTCACGAAATAAATATGTGGATCTGTATGACCTGGCTCCGGTGGGGTATTTAACCCTGGATCAACAAGGAATGATCGTTGAGACCAACCTGACTTGCTCGGAGATGTTGGGGATTGCACGGAAGTTCTTGTTAAAAAGAGGATTCTCCCGCTTCATTTCCCCTAAATATACGGAGGACTATTATGCATTTCACAAGCGTTGTTTTGAAACCGACTCAAAGCAAACGTGCGAATTGGAACTCAAGAGAAAGATGGCCTACTCTTCTATGTCCAGATCAATGGTCTGACGGCCAAGGAGACGGAAGAGGGGGCCCCACAGCTCCGCCTCTCCCTGACGAATATCAGCAAACGCAAACGGGCTGAAGATCAGGTCAAGACCACTCTCAAAGAGAAAGAATTGCTGCTCAAAGAAATTCACCATCGGGTTAAAAATAACATGGCGGTGATGGCCTCAATCTTGGAACTCCAGTTTTCCTCAGTGGAGACTGAAAAGGATCTGTGTCCTACGCTGAAAAAATGAATTTTATGAGACGGGTTGTGAGCCAAAGTTCACAGGAGGACTACACCAAACTCGTGGAACAAGCGCTGCAACTAAGCACCTAGCCTGAGTTTATAGCCGTCATCGGTTTATTATCAGGCAATAAAGCTAAAGGACGCCTCCCCATCAATTGGCAACTTTTTATCGAATCTTTAAGAAAAATATCCTCCGGGACGATTCTGATGACTCAGGGGATCGCCTCTTATAGAGAAGATTAACCTAATATTTTCTGCCCCATCAACCAAACTTGAGGTTGTCCTCCTTGGGACACGACACGAAACTACTGGTCGGAAGGATCCTTGGTTGGATGTTGGGCTTCCTTAATTGACGGGTCCACCTTGATTTCATCGGCAGGAGAGTTGACCGGTTCTTCTCCTCCCGATATTTTGGCATCAGCTTCAGATTCATTGCCTTTACTGGATTCTTCATCGATACCCATAGTTTCAGCAGAAGTTGAGGACGCTGCTGTTTTTTCAGGGGTTTCAACTTTTATTCCTGGTAAACCAAGCATGTTGGGTGATTTTTTCCCTATGGGGTGACAGAACAGACAGTTGCCCGTGCTATCCTGTTTTGAGGGCTCGGTTTCTCTCAGTCGATGACAGGTTTGACAAGAGCCATGCATCGCGTATTTAAAACCCGGGGAGGTAGGATTGAAACCTTTTGCCGCATAGGATTCAAGGCCCTTCATATTGTCTTTATGGCAGTCCATGCAGACTTTATAGTTGTTCTTCTTGCTGCTTAAATCGAGATTGAGATATTTTTTATACTCTTCTTTGGCCTCAAAGCGTTGACGATGATTTTCATAATTAAAAAACGCCGTATCTAATTCCATATCTTTGTGACAAACCCGGCAGTTGGAGTTGTTATCTTCCGGGAGCGTCAGGTGGTGACATTTCACACACGTTTCTTTCTGCTCCAGGGAATATTCTTTGACGAAGAGTTCCTGATGTTTTTTATGAGGGAAGACCACAAAATCGCCATTTTTGTTGGCGTCAATCCTTAACTCGGATCTCATGAGGTCCGAACCAATAACAGCGGCATTCACCGGTTGAGGTGTTGGTTTGAACGGCCCCGTGGACTGGCCTTGAAAAACAAACCAGGTCAAGGGAACCACAACCATTCCGATTTTCGTGACTCTCTTGGCTTGAGCCCCGGCAAACACGGCTTTGAACTCCTCTTTCGTCCACAAGCTAACGGAGCTATGGCCGTCATGACTGGTTTCCGGTTCTTTGAAAATATGGAATCGTTCCACCAAAAGAAGAAAGAGCAATCCCGCACCTGCCAGAATTCCGAAACTCAAAACGAACTCGCTCAGATTCGGTGTATAGATTGATTCGGCACTGCTGAAATAACCGACAATTCCGGTGTTTATCCGATGCAGAACTAATCCAAAAAATGCGCTCGACGTTCCAACTAAAAGCCCAGGTATGCTTTTTCTGCAAAGAGGGATGGATAGCACAATTACGGGAATAATCACTTGAAGCAGCATCTCGATTTGGAATAAATAGCTTTCCCAAGTGAGCTCAGGACCAAACACGAAATCCCATTTTTGATTACTGGTGAAATCAAGGACTTTCAAAACAAAGTACAAGGACAGAAAGAAGACCGAGCCTTTGGCTAAACTGCCCAAAACCTCAAGATCCCGTTCCTGTTTGTAGAGCCAGCTCACAATAATATACAGCAGAACAATGACCGATAAGCCGGCACCCATCGCGGAGATAAAAAACTCTGGAGGCATCCATAAGCTGTACCACAAGGGGTGCAGCCGAGTGGGCGTTGCCAAAAATAAAGACCCCAACGAACTATGATGCATGGTTGAAAGGGTCACCCCCAACACCACAAAAGGCAGGATCTTTTCATGCAGAAAATGCGTAAATTTGGGGAACGGAAGTCTTTCGGTGACAATAGGCAGCAATTCAATCGCGGTGATCGCCCAATAAACCGACACACACCAGAAGACTTCAAATAGAAAGGAGTGGACATTCCATAAAAAGAAAGGATGCCAGCCTTTGTGAGGACTTCCGATATCAAACAACAGAGCGGTCAAACTGGATCCATATCCCAAAAATCCGATCAGAATCGAAAAGCGCGCGACAGAACGAAATTTATCCAGTTGGAAAATATAAATAATTGCGGCAACAACAAATCCGCTGGTTGCCAGGGCGGCGCCCGCAACCATATTGAAGACTTTCCATAGTCCCCAAGGCATCATATCCGTCATATTGGTTGCTGCCGCAAGGCCAAAGGCAAATCTTCCAAAACCAACCACAAAAAAAGCGATAGTCAACACCCACAATCCATCTTTGATCCCTTTTAGGGCAAATTCATTTTTACTCATTTTTGCCCTCCTGCTTTATGATGGGTTGATGAAACTTTGTCTTTGTTGGAGTCAGGAGTTTGAGGATCATGCTTCTTTTTTGATGCGTCACTCATCAGCTTGGACCGCCTTCGAAAAAACCAAATGCCACATAAACCGGCCATGACTGTAAAAAACTGAATCGGAGTGACTAAAACCCAATTATGAAGCAATGAGGGAATGGACTTTTCAGCCAGTTGAGGCAAACGAAGTCTTTTAAATTCCGCTTTAGTGGGCATTTTGATCGCTTGATTCAAGGGAGTATCCGAAATATACATGATGGAGGTTCCACCAAATTCGGTTTCTCCGTAAATGTGATCCATATACCTTTCCGGATTTTCTTTGATTCTGCGTTTTGCTTCCTTCAGGAGAAAATCTCTGGGACCAAACACGGTGGCTCCAGTCGGACAGGCGGAGACACAGGCGGGCATCCCTCCCTCAACACGGCATTCCGCGTTCATTTTACATTTCCGCATGTAGGGCAGAGGCTTATCATAAGCATATCGGGGGATGGTAAAGGGACAGGCCAGCATGCAGTACCTACAGCCGATACACTTGGAGGTATCATAATCCACAGCCCCATCCTCGGTTTTCTTGAAAGCACCGACCAGACATGCCGAAGCACAAGAGGGCTCGACACAATGCATACAATGCCGACGTACCATCCTCCAAGTGCCTGCTTTTGTTCCGGGAGTTTTTACGATGGCGGTTAAGCGGTTTGCGGACAAGCCATCACTCGCCTTAAAGAAACCCAAAAAATCACGGGGTAATTTATTTATTCTGACACAGGCTTCAACACATCTCTCACAGCCAATACATTTTGTGACATCAGTGAGCATGCCTTTTGCTTTTGAAGTAACACTGGTTTGCGAACTGCTCATCTTGTTTTTACCTCTTAATCACAGTGAGTTTACTGTTTTCAACCGGTTCTATCGTAAAATAATCTTTCCAGGTTTGCGGACCTCCACCAAGCTTTTGATGGCACGTTATGCATAATTTTTTGAAAACATCCCTCAAAATGGGTGCTTTGGTATCCTGAGCGGCACTATTCAGCACAGGTCCTGCGTCTCCATGACAGTTTCTACAACTTTGCAGATATCCTGCTTCAGCGGGCCAAACCCCTTTCACCTTTTCTGCCGTGGGGTAAACCCCTTCTTTGTTGATGGTAGAATGGTGGCAGTTTCTGCAGGATAAGGAGTATCCGATGGCATGAGCTTGATGGTTCCACCAAAGTGTTCCTTCCTCTGCTTCAAATTTTAACATCCTTAAACTGGCTTTTTCAGTTTTCACGCTTTCGAATTGAGTCAAACCGGATTTTTGCTCTTTATGGCAGCCCATACAGCGTTTGTCCAAAGCCTCAGCAACCGAGGGATTATCGAAAAGACCGGTTCCGTGACACTTTTTACAGGCCATATGCGGCGCGTCTTTAACGTCCGTATGGTGACAGGTGGTGCAGGTTGTTTTTGAGTCACCGAATTCACCATGTTTTTTATGATCCCATAAAATATTCACTTTCGCGGAAACTGAAATCCAGGAAGGATCCGCTTTGTGACAATCCTTACAATAAACCGGCATGAGATTTTCGTACCCAGGGTAATTTCTGTTTGCCAGTTGCGGATACTCTTTGTTGTGACATTCAGAACAGCGTTGGTGAATGGCTTGTTCCAAAGTGGGTCTTTTGACTTTGGTATCCACGACCCAACCTTTATGACATTCCTGACAAGGGACCGAATCATCCTCAAAGTTGAACGCGACATGACACGTTTCACATTCACCATGTTTCGCCTCGGCATGAAATTTTATGCCAGTCAACTTAGCGGGATCGATTTTTGATTTGTCTCTAAACTTAATTTCTGTAGCGGCTTCCAAGCCCATCACATCCGCCGGTTTATGACAATCCCGACAGGAACGGTAATCGGCGTCTGTCACCGCTTTTTTATCCTGATGATGGCAATGGACACAGTTTCCCTCAAGTCCCGTCTCAGCATTCATGACAATTTTTTTGGCATGAGTCGAGTGATCCCACGTAACCAACCCTTGAGAGCCTGAGAAGGACTGTTTGTGACAATCCCGACACCCCATGGGGCCTTTGTTCATTACTTTGTGGCATCCCATACATCGTCCATGAAGCGCTGTCATTACAGGGGGGCCATTTTCCTCCCCGTATTCCTTTTTCTCCACCTTCATAAACAATTCAGGAGCGATCAACGAATCTTGATTCGTTGACAATTTGTGGCAGTGTTTGCACGGTTTGGGGTTCATATTACCCTGTTTTTCCGTATGATGGCATACCGTACAGTTGGCGATATCCTTCATCCGAGCGTGTTGCTCATGGTTCCACGAAACCTCACCAAACCGTGAGGCTAATATTGTATCCGGTTCAATCTCAGGGCGCATCATCGTAGCTCCCGAACCGACAAATATTAACAGCAAAGCAACGCCCAACAGTATTTCGACTTTAATTTTTTTGCCTTTCACTGTCATTCCCTTTATTTGAAATTGATTAATTATCTAAGCGCAACGAAACAGAAAGTAAGATTTATCCTTCGAAAACCTTTTTAGCCAAAGCCTAAGCAGGGGACACTGTCAATAATTCTTCAAGTTTATCACGAAAGCTTTTAGGCTTTTCCCTGATATTTTTTTGGTGATCCGTAAAATAGCAAAGCGTTCCACACCGCATGCACCGGTCGGCCTCAACCTGCATTAGCTCCGGTGAAAGCCCCAAGTCCACCTCCTCAAAAGTTTTAATTCTCTCGCTAACAGGTAACTCTGGCTGAGGAACTTTGGCCTTCATCACAACGCCCTTTACCGGCACTTCTTTGGAAGCTGGAACTTTTTTAGGTCTCTTGAAAGTTCCTCGCGGGAATGACATATCTTTCCCTGATAAGAAATGATCAATGGACCTTGCCGCTCTTCTTCCGGAGCCCACCGCATCTACGAGCAGGGCCGGACCTGTCCAAAGATCCCCTCCGGTAAAAATAGTCGGAATATCGGATTGCAACGTCTCATCATTAGCTTCGATGGTGTTCCATCGGGTGAGCCTGAGTCCACGTTTTTTCAAATCATCCGTGTACCAGTCGGTCAATGGCTTTTGTCCGATAGCGGAAATAACAACATCAATATCCATCACGGTTTCTGAATCTTTTATGGGTACCGGTCTTCGTCGCCCTGACGCATCGGGTTCACCAAGTTCCATTTTTAAAAACTCAATCTGCTTGAGTTTTCCCTTGTCGTCGCCAATCAAACGTGTAGGCGCCGCGAGAAAATGATATTTAACGCCTTCATGTTCAGCGGCAACGATCTCCACCGCATTTGCGGGCATTTCTTTTCTGGTACGGCGATAAAGCAGAATGACTTCACTCGCACCTTGTCTGATAGCGGTTCGGCACGCGTCCATGGCCGTGTTGCCCCCGCCGACAACCACCACTTTTTTATCTTGCATGCTGATGTTGATTCCCAACTCTCTTTTTTCCAGAAATTCGGTACCTTTCCAAACCCCTTCAAGATTCTCACCTTCAACATCAAGGGAGGTGTTATCCCAAGCCCCCATAGCCATCAAAACCGCGTCAAAATCTTGATCCAGTTGAGCTAGCGTTAGATCTTTTCCCAAAAACGAATTGCAAATTACCTCAACTCCCAGATTCACAATTTGTTTTATTTCAAAATCAAGCGTCTTTTTGGGCAAGCGGTATTCTGGAATTCCATAACGCAGCATTCCCCCAAGTACAGGCTTGGAGTCAAAAATAGTTACGCCGTATCCCAGAATTCTTAAATAATAAGCGGCACTGAGACCACAAGGACCTCCGCCGATAATAGCCACTTTTTTCCCTTTTTCAGGAAGCATGACTGGTTTTTTCAATTCCGGTTGGCTCATTTCCCAATCAGCCACAAACCGTTTCACATAATTATGGTGTACGGGTTCATCGGCAATCATGGCCCTTCGGCATCCCGCCTCACAAGGGGCCGGACAAACTCTTCCGCAAATCAAGGGCAAAGGGTTTTTTTCTTTGATTAAATCGATAGCCTCTTCGTATTTTCCTTTGGAAGCCAGATCAATATAGCCGGGAATATCTATTTGTGCCGGACACAATTGAGTACAAGGGGGAAGGCATTCATTTTCATTATTAAACCGAAAATATCGTTCGGTTTTGCTGTAAACTTTAATCACTTGGGTGGGACATACTTTCTCACAATTGCCGCAGCCTACGCATTTATCAGGAATCACCTCCGGCAGACCATCATGCCCCATTTTCAGAGCGTCAAACGGACAGGCTCTAACACAAGTACCCAAGCCCAAACAACCATCTTTACAAATCAAGTCTCCACCGTGCAGAGTGTACATCGCCCGACAGTCCTGAACCCCTTCATAATGGTATTTGGGTACAGCCCGAGTTCCGCCATTACAGTAATGTAACGCCAATTTGGGCTCTGAAAATCCGACGCCACCGCCCATTATTTGAGCGACTTTCGCGGTGACACTTTCCCCACCCGCAATACACGCATTTGAAAGCGCTTTCCCTAACACAATCGCTTCGGCGCAAGCGGAACAACCGGTGAAGCCACAGCCTCCGCAATTGGCTCCAGGCAAGGCCTCTTCCAGTTCTGTGATTCTGGGATCGACTTCAACATGAAACATTTTCGCGGCTAACGCTAAAATGGCTGAAGAACAGATACCAACACATAACATGACAATTGCTGGTACTAACATTTTAACCTCTGTAAACGATGTTTATTTGGGGCTATAGATGTCCAGAAAAGTTTTGTCTCGGGGGGAGGGCGTCTAGCCCTCCGGTGAGGGCAAGATGCCCTCGCTCCCAGGACAAAACTTTCCTTGAGCACTATACCAACCAATGGTGCTAGTTTGATAGGCTACCCACTTAACCCGGGACACCTTGATGGTAGGCCGGAACTACGTGTCCGGCAACCTCAACGATCAGAAATGATCAGAAAAGCGGGGCATGTAATCCCCGCCTACCAATGCCCCGCCTTAAGTGAGTAGCCTTTATTTGTATCGGTTCAATCCACGAACCAACTGAACCTACACGTTTATTTCCCATAAAAATTAAACCATGCCTTTGAAAGCAAAGAAAGACAAAGCCATCAATCCGGCAGTCACAAGGCCGATACCTGTTCCTTCAAGAGATTTGGGAATCCTGGCGATTTCAAAGCGTTCCCGAATTCCCGCAAACAGGACGAGGGCCAAACCAAAACCAATCGCGGACGAACAGGAAAAAAGAATGGTTTCCAAAAGAGTGTAACCTTCCTGAACATTAATAATCGCGACACCCAGAACAGCGCAGTTTGTGGTGATCAAAGGCAAAAAAATTCCCAAAGATTTATACAGAGCCGGGAGGCTTTTCTTTAGAAAAAGTTCAAGGAACTGAACCAAGGCCGCAATCACCAAAATAAAGGCCATGGTTTGAATGTAACCGATATCATTGGGAATGAGCAGAAAGCGGTCAACAACCCAGGTTATTATGCCTGAAAGGGTAAGGACAAACACCACTGACGCGGACATCCCTATCGCGGTATCCATTTTTTTGGACACTCCCAAAAAAGGGCAGTTTCCTAAAAACTGAGCCAACAAAATGTTGTTGATGAAGATCGCCCCGATAATTAGCGCAAAATAATGATCCATTCTCTAACTCTCTCTTAATTGCTTGATCGACCCAGAAGGTTCATCAAGCCAAGCATGAGTCCCAAAACGACAAACGCGCCCGGAGCCCGTTGAAGAAAATTAAAAGGTTCTTGAATAAAAACCACATTTCCAAATAACAATTCCAATTTTCCAGCGCCAAAAAATTCCCGAATTGCGCCAACAACGGCGAGCGCTGTCGTATATCCCAAGCCCATTCCAAGCCCATCCGCAAACGATTCCAATACTCCATTTTTTCTGGCAAAGGCTTCCGCACGGCCAAGAATGATACAATTGACCACGATCAAGGGAATAAACAAACCGAGACTTTCTGATAACTTGAAAAAATAGGCTTTGGTAACCATTTCCACACAAACCACAAAGGTTGCGATGATCACAACATAACAAGCGACTCGGACTTCATTTGGAATGACTTTTCTCAGCGCGGAAATCATGACATTCGAGCATACCAGCACAAAGGTTGTTGAAATTCCCAGTCCCATTCCGTTTTCCAGGGATGTGGTTACCGCTAAGGTCGCACATATACCCAGCACTAATCTGAACGGTGGAATTTCTTTCCAGAGTCCCTTTGTAAATTCTTTTACAACTGTTCCCATTGAGGTCTCTCCGAATTTATTGATGGATCACTTTAATCATGGAATCTTTATGATTCTTATAAACGGACAGCGTTCTGTTAATAGCAAAGGCAACCGCTCTACTGGAGACTGTCGCACCAGTCACCGCGTCAATATCACCGCCATCTTTTCTAACTTTGAACACTTTATCTTTGCTCATGCCGTTGAACTGTTTGGTAAATTCAATTTCCTTCACTCGTGTCCCAACACCCGGGGTTTCGGATAAAGTCGTAATTCCAATGCCAACAAGGTCACCAGTTTCAAGGTTGTAACCGACCATGACCCCTAAATTTCCACCAAAGCCCTGACCAAAGTCTTCAAAAGCCACCGCATAAGGTTTATCTTCTTTTTTTATGACAAAAAGAAGGAGAGGCACTTTTCCACCAAGATCCACAGACTGTCTTCCCGATAAAAGCGCCGTTTCAACAGCCAATCGATTTTCTGGAGTCAGTTTGCCCTCAAGGGTTTCGTAGATATTGGCAACCGCTGGAATCTTTTTAAACTTCAAGACGTTGTTTTCAATAATTTCCTGAGTCAATTCATTCAAGCCACCCAAGGCCAAACCACTGAACAGGGTTATTACGGATAACACTATGATCATATAGACAGACTTTCCCATTTATATTTCATCCTTTTATTACTTTAGGCCTGAGCCGATCTATTAGTGGATTGAGAATATTCATCAGTAATATGGCAAAAGGAACCGAATCAGGCCATATTCCATAAGCACGAATCAACATGATTAGAAACCCGACCCCAAATCCGTAAACCCACCTGGCTATTTTGTTTGCGGGGGAACACGTCGAGTCGGTGGCAATAAAAAACGCGGCAAGCACCACATGTCCCGCTAACAGTTGGTCCGCGACTCCACCAATTTTGCTTTGAAAAACTAATGAAAACAGGACCACGCTGAGGATCACCGCGACAGGAATTTCATAGCGAATGGTTCCCAAAAGACAAAGAACCACGCCCCCAACCGCGGTAGCAACAATTACGGAGGAATGAGCTGAGGCGATACTGGTCATGCCGATGGGATAAACATATTGAGGCCATGATAAAAGCACAAGCAACCAACCTACCATCACCGGATGCATCGGATAACTTCCGATCCCGCCGAAAAGCTGTTTGCCAATGAAGATGGAGAGAAAGATTCCCACGACCAATACCCACGCGGGAACAGAAGGCGGCATCATCAGGGTGAGTATCAGCCCCATAAGCGCTCCATGCCCATTGGTCACATGATAGGGTTGCCTCATGGAGACCTGGCACAAATACTCAGATAAAATTCCAGCCCCAATCCCAAGGGCCACCGTTCCGAAAATACCGGAAAACCATAGAAAATTTGCGTTGAGTCCCATTTCCAGAACAAAAGATTTGAGCACACGGTTGATAGGACCCAAGGTGGCATTTAATTCGGCGGTCCTCGCACTGTAGAATTGAACAACCGCTCCTGTAAAAATGGCTGGAATCAGAGCAAATATGAAGGCAAAGTTAATTTTGGCAAGACTGATTTTTGAACGCCAATGAGGTGCGTAGCCCACTGTTAATTTAGGCGCTGTCGAAAACAAAACAAGGGCTGGATCATTGGTCGCCAATTTAGGGATTAAGGGGTGTTTTGACTGCTGCTCATTATTATCACCGGATTGCGCCTCTTCCGCCTTTTGAATTTCTTTTTTTGCCAAAACAATCATCTGAACCAACGACCTTTTCGAAGGGCAAACCGAAGCGCAGAGACCACACTCGAGACACTGCTCAATCTCAAATTCCCTGGTTTTTTCAAACAGACAAAACTCACTGTAGTTTCCAAGGAGTTGTGGTTGAAGATTCACCGGACACACGTCAACACAATTTCCGCAATAGATACAAGGCTCTCCTGTCCATTCGGTTATGGAATCCGCTGGAATCATCATCAGCGCGTTGATCCCTGTGTCTACAGAACCGGCAAGAGCATACTGAGCATAACCCCGCATAGGGCCTCCAGCGACCACTTTATCGCAGTGGGTGAGTTTGATTCCTAATTCTGAAAAAATATCCTCAAAACGAGCACCCAGTGAAACCCGATAATTACCCACCAGGGTGTTGTTAACCCCGATCACTGAGATGACCTTGGTGTCTTGAATTTTCCCAAGCTGAACCGCATCCAGAACCGCTAATGCCGCCTCTACATTAATGACAACGACAGGCCCCTGAACTCCTGTCCTTTTGATTAAAGCCGCATCGAAACTTTCAGGATATTTCGCGGGGATCGTCAAGATCTCAATCTGGTTAGGCTGAGAAACCGCGGACAGATCATTTTCAAGGGTATCAGGAACCGCGATGAACATTTTTTTAACACCGGTTGTTTTCGCGATCAAGTTCGTGGCGGTTATCGCATCTTTGCTGCGTTCACGAAACTGCTGAATGGTCGAGGTGACGCCCGGTTCCCGATCAACCGCTGAGATGATGATCGCGTCAATCGACAGTTCCGCCTTCGGAAACAACAGTTCAACCAAGGGAACGATACCGTTCGAATCAATCTGAATCCCGGCCTGTTCAATGCGTTCCTTTAAAACAGAAGCGGAGTCTTTCAGTGGATTCAAAGGAGAAAAAATTTTTGAAGAAGTATCAGAGGACGGCTTAACACTAACGGCCGGGAGAAACTTGTTTCCTCTTATATCAGGAACGTTTACAATTTGGGTTACTTTGCCATTGACGGGACTTGGAAATTGAGGTTTTGAATCAATGGCCCACAGGGGTTGACCCGATTTGATGTCATCGCCACTTTTAACCAGAGAGGAATAGGTGGTCCCCTTCAAATTACTCAGAGTAAAATTCAACGTCGAGGGAATCTTAAGATCGATGATCGGTGTGTTTTGGGTATGAATTCTAAAACGTGTTTCGCGACAGCCTAATGGATCAGGTATTTTCATAAACAACTATTTAATGCGGCATTTAAATTCAAAATAAATCCGGAACAAACCACTTCTCAATGTTAAGAATCTTTTTGGCTGTTTTTTTTAGATCAACAGGAGCAAAATATCATGGTGAGGAAAGAGAACGGGGAGCTGTTTCTTCATCATTGAGAAAAAGTGTAACTTAATTTACTGTTGTAAATCCAATAAGGTGTGCATAATATTCAAATGAACAGCATTTACAAGGTAAAAATGGAGCAAGAGGGACTGTCAAAAAACTTCAAAAAATGGGTTGGTTCTCAAAGAAACCTAGTTATTTAAGGTAATTGTAAATTTATTATCGGTTGAGCACAAATTTGAATCAGGGAGTTTATTCATGTCACGAAAAGGCATTGTCGTCGCGATCAAAAATGGAGTGACCCAAGTCTCAACTTCGAGAAGAGGGGTCTGTGGAGAATGTGCCGAAAAATCCGGTTGTTCTTTTGATAGCGCGTTTGAAGAAAGTGTCGCTGAATTGATTATCGTCGATAACCCCATTGGCGCGAAGAAGGGGGATCTTGTCGAGTTTGATCTGACCGGACATACAGAATTGAAAGTATCTTTCCTGATTTGGGTCGTCCCCTTGATAGGTCTGTTGATGGGTGCGTTTTCAGGAGCAAACGTTCATCAGTACTTTTCGCTATCACAAGATATCTCAACCTTGATTGGCTCCTTTGTGGGCTTTATGGTGGCCTTTTCGTTCATCGTGGTTTTTGATCGGAAATTTGCGAATGAAGCCAAACTGATTCCCCGTGTTTTGAAAATTTTACCATCCTCAAACTGCAATGAAGAGTCGCTAAAATAAATTCGCGGCCCCGGAGCAAAATTCAGTCTCTAGGACGAAACTTATCTTGGCCACTAACGCGCCCACACGCTTTAGAAATCACGGGATTTGTCATAATAGGATCTCGCCTTGTTCAACAGCTTATTCTTGTAAGAAAAGTCAACGTCATAATATCTGTCCGCCAACAGGATATCACTGGGATCTTCAACGAGATTAGTTCCATGACGCTGCTCAATAAAACAGAGGATGGCATTCGCAATCCATTTTTCGATTTTGATGACAATCGTTTTTTTACGGAGGCGGCCTTGATCGTCTCGATTGAGGATATTGGGAATGGTATTCGTTGTGATGAACTGTGTTAATTCAGGAGCATAGAGATTTTCTCGTCCTTCAGGAGAAATATAGGTATGCGTACAATAAAAGAAAATATTAGCGGGGCGTGAGTGTTCATCTTCTGAAAGTAATTTGACATTCGCGGCAATAGTTCCTCCTGTGCGAACCATATCATCCAAAATAAACACATCCTTATTTTTGAGGAGACTCACCTCTTCAGCAATATCGATTTCCACCTCACGTTGGCTATGCCTGGTTTTTTTCATATTCACCAGAATCGAATTTTTAAGTCCAGTCAGCATTCTCACATGCTGAACAAATTCGACAGCGCCATCATCCGGGGCAATAAACCCTACATTTTCGCCATAATTGCTCAAGCGTGCCAATCCTGAACGGAGAATATAATTAGCGACAAGCGGAGAGATGTCCAAATTAATAAAACGGGGATGATCTTGACCCGGGGCCTCTTGAAATATTTTTTCATAAAGGGTTTTCAAGACTTTGGGTTTATGATTATGAACGGTCATCACCAAATCAACACCAGCATCCTTGAGTAATCTGGCGTACAGTTCCGCTGTACAAGGTTGCCCTACAAACTTTTCTCTGGACTTAAAATCCGTGACTTGAGGATGCGTCAAAGTACGAGGGCCCCGATCCTGTGCCGAATAAAACAAATCAGGTTCCACCAACGCGACAAATTCCGCGCCGTTTTCCTTCGCAGCTCGGGCGATCAGAAAATTGCGCATCGCCAATTCATTCCGGGTATAATGAGGAGACGCTGTTGAAATGATATAAACGGATTTTCCCTCCAAGCCTTTTCCTAAATTTTCTTCGGTCACATCCTCTAACAGAAATCTGGGACAAAATTCACTATTGGCAAAGGATTTCAGCGCAATCAAATCTGAAATATCGAGTTTTTGCCCATGAGCATAAGCGACATCCATTGCAAATGAAGCATCACTCACATTTGAAACAATCAGTGTTTTTTCCATAGTACCTCGTTTTATCTTTGAATGAGTGTTTCTAATTTTTCCAAGTCTGTGCTAAAATTCCGAATTCCTGCCGCAAGTTTTTCTGTTACCATGGCGTCTTCGTTCAGCAGCCATCTGAATTTTTTTCGTCCATTTCAACTTTCGGTAACGCTTATCAACTTCCGGGTTCTTTGGATCGTTCCCTCTGTATCAAAGGGTAACCGTACATCCCCGTCTGTGGAAACTCTACCTGGAATGATTTTTAATAACTCAATGCCAAAATTCACAAACAGTTTATCAGCCGCATTCTCCAGTCGAACTTGAGGTGTTCCGCCTTCTTTCGTTGCCCAAACTCGCGCCTCATCCAACAGGTTCGCATATTTCTCCATTTGTGAGGCTTTATAGATCAACGATGGATTCGTCGTCGCATCTTGAGGTTTGTAGTGTTTGATTGATTCAATATCACCCGTATCTGCGACAACAACAGTCATTTTTTAAAATTGTGATAATTTATCTTCCATTCCGCCTTCCTTTTTCCTGAATTAATGCTTTAACCACTCATGCGAAAAAATATCAGTTCGTGTCTATAAAGTCCACGCATTTTCAGTGATCCCTCGAACGAACCACAAAATTTCGGAAGCACCACTCAATTCGATGGAATCAGGGAAAACCCTGTCAGAAACTTGTAAAAGGGGGGGTGCTTCAAGATTGGCTAAGATATTGTTCAAGAAGGGGTGACTTTGAAGGCCATGGGGCTCTGCCATTTTCACAAAACCAAATGATAGCATCGCGGAAGGTTTCTTGAAGAGGTCGCGTTTGGTAGCCTAGTTCCCGAGTGGCTTTCGATGAATCATAATACCAGAACTGTCCCATCATTGTTGCGGATTGAAAATCGATTAAGGGGTCTTTGCGAATCAACTCCATCAATCCGCCCACGATCTGACCGACTTTGGGGGGCAGTTTAATCCGTGGCGCCGAAAGGTGTGTCAGTTGAGAAAGAATTTTAAACAATTCCTGGTAGGTTTTGTTGTCACCTCCGATAATGTAGCGCTCCCCTATTTGCCCTTTTTTCATGCCCAGAATCAGCCCTTGTGCGGCATCTCGGACATCCATCGCATTTTGCCCCCCTGGAATATAAGCGGGAAGTTTGCGTTGAAGAAATAATTCAATCATACGGGAACTGGAGATATAGACATCGCCAGGCCCATAACAAAACCCGGGATACATGAAGACCAAAGGCAACCCCTCTTTGGCGCATTGACGCGCATAGATTTCAATTTTTCGCTTGCTCTGAACGTAGTCGACTGGAAAATAATTGAGGTTGAAAGGAGTTTCTTCATTAACAGGAGCTTGTGTTCCCCCACCTAAACCAAAAATACTGGCGAGGTAGACAATTTTTGAAATCGAATGCTGCTTACAAGCATCAAACAAATTCTTCGTGATGTCATAATTCAACTGATGAATTTTCTCTTGATCACGATGTAAGGTTGAGATGAAACCAGCGATATGGTAAATCGTCTCAACCCCTTCCAAAGCGGACGCAATGGTTTTAGGGTCTAACAAATCACCCCGGCATACATTGAGTTCAGGATGACTTTGTAAACCAAAATCGGCGAGTTTTTCAGGGGTTCTGACGAGAACCCGCACCGAGGCGCCTGACTTCAGTAGCTGGAGGACAACCTGAGATCCAATAAATCCAGTCGCCCCTGTAACCAGAGTAAGGGCTGACATCCTATCGTTTGGAATACTGGAATCGCTTCCTTGCGCCGGCCTGTCCGTATTTCTTACGTTCCACTTCTCTTGCATCTCGTGTGAGCAATCCTTTTTTCTTCAAGGTAGGGCGCATTTCGCTTTCATACCCAGATAATGCTCTTGAAATACCATGACGAATGGCTCCAGCCTGTCCTGACAACCCCCCCCCCTGCACATTGATAACGATATCAAAGGAGGAAAGAGTGTTTGTAAGTTCCAAAGGTTGACGTACCAACATCCTCAGGGTTCCACGCACAAAATATTCGTCCAAATCTTTTTTGTTTACTGTGATTTTTCCGTCTCCTTGACGTAAATACACGCGAGCTACCGAAGTTTTTCTTCGCCCGGTTCCATATGCTAAAGTCGACATAGGCGTTCAAGTCTATACTGCTAAAGGTTGAGGTTGCTGGGCTACATGAGGATGATCTCCTCCTGCATACAGTTTGAGTCTACGTAACGCATTGCGATTCAAAGCGTTTTTGGCCATCATTCCTTTTACTGCTTTGTAAACCACCATTGTCGGGTTTTTCTGTAAAAGTTCTGAGGCTCTGGCTTGTTTAATTCCACCAGGATAGCCGGTGTGATGAAAATAGAGTTTTCCTTGAGCTTTATTACCCGTCATTGTGATCTTGTCGGCATTAACGACAATAACAAAGTCTCCTGTGTCCACATGAGGCGTATAAATCGGCTTATGTTTCCCTCGCAATACCGTTGCGATTCGAGTGGATAAACGTCCCAAAGTCATTCCATCTGCATCGACAATCCACCACTGCCTTGGATATTTGCCATTTTCAATGTCTTCTTTGTGAATTGATCGTGTTTTCATAATTGCCTTGTCCTTGATATTCCCTGTAATTCCAGCTGGTACTACGGATGAATAACCGTAAATGTCCTTTTACTCTCTCAGAAGACCAGTCTTTCCTTGGTGAAGTAAGTAAAACACATGTGATTACCCCCTTCAAACAAGTATTACAAGCTTTTTCAGAATCTATTTAAAGTTTAGATTTCGCGTTTAACAGACTTTGGAGAAAGCCACCGCCGTGTGAATTACTCAACTTTCGTGTAGGAGAGAGAGACTTGGTAGGCCGTAGATTCAGTCACAGAGTGCAATTGGTAGACGTCTTTGGTCTTTTTGTAAATGATTTCTGACAAGCCAAACGTCCATTCATGATAACCAAAGGTGAAGGATCGTGCCTGAGATGAGGTTTCCACGGTGATTAAGGTTTTATATTCAACACGTGTTTGATCAATTGACGTTCCCAGAGCCACTTTGATATCAGAAGCATACCCCATTTCTGCGCTAAGACGGTCATTGGATTGTGCTGCCAAGGTAATCTGTTCCCCTTTGACTTCGGGATAAGTCTCCCGTTCAAAGCTCAGCTTGAGGAAAAACCCGACTTCTTCAGGTTCAAGAGCGAAATAGTAGCTTTTGAAAAGGAATTCATATTGCTCATCCCCCAGGCTGATCCCATCTTGAACATAGCGAAACGAGCGAATTTGCGTCCCTTCTCTCACAATCATTTTCAGGGGTTTCCAGATCAGTCCCAATCCTTTTCGCATGGGGATATCAATCGTTTCTTTTGAGGTAATCGTTTCTCGATAGAGAGGTAAGGTGGTATCGGACTGACTTTCTTCCTTGTTGAATTCCAGCGCAAGTTCTACAACCAAAAAAGATAGAATCAAGGTACTGGTCATATCATAGGAAAAGTAAACTTCCTTGTTTGAAGAGATGGAATAGTCACTTGACGGCGTTGTGCTAATGTCCAGGGTTTTACTGTAACTGATATTATTAGACTCAGAACGGCTACCGGAAAATTCAAAAAAATCATAGACATATTCCAGTGAGGCGGAATTCCCTTCGGCTTGCCCCGTACTTTGGGTAGAGTACGTCCCTGGGACTATGGCATCGCTGCTATCACTGCTTTTGGAGTAACTGAGGCTCATTGTTGTCGCGGAAGTTTGTCCGAAAGACATCGCAGGACCTAGCAGCGAAAGAGCAACGATGAGCGTATAACGCATGGCTTTTAGGGATAATTTCATAACATTTATCAGCGATATTTAATTAGATTTTAACAGATCTCCAACCTCCTTATCGGCATTTCTGTGCGAAACTTGATATGTTTCCTTATCATGGACAATGCAAATGGTTTCTGGTATAGTGGGATCTCCAAAAAAGAGTGAACTTAATCAAATAAGGAGTAGAGTATGGTTACGCTGACAGAAAATGCGGCCAAAGAAATCAGGAAAATTATGGAAGAACAGAACCTTCCAGCAGAGACCATGGTTCGTGTTGGCGTCAAAGGTGGCGGGTGTGCTGGATTTACGTATACCTTTGACTTTGATTCCAAAAAGGGGAAATTTGACTTGGAGTTTGAATCTCAAGGGCTGAAGCTCGTTGTGGATAAGAAAAGTCATCTTTACGTTAAGGGAACAGAGATCGATTGGAGTTATGGTTTGGTTGATCGAGGACTACGCTTTAACAATCCCTCCGCAAAAGGTTCTTGTGGTTGCAAGACTTCATTTATGTTTGAACCCCCGGAACAAGAAGGGGAGCTTCAGTCCAATTGGCAGTAATTTCCGAATGATTTTGGGCGAGGTGGTGTCTTATGTTTTTGCCTCGCACAGCGTGTTTCCTGGTTCTTTCACCCCCTTCCCAGCTTACGTAGAATAACGTATTGACAGAATGCGATGAATTATTGAAGATAGCGACTGATGCAATTCCTGATCAGAAAGCCCTCAAATCAGCGATTCCAGACGTACTCACGGGAATGTTCAGGAAGACTGAGCAAAAGCTCTTCCTTGTTGCGGTCGTCTCCTCCAGGTTTGAGAAAAAAGCTGGTGTTTTGAGGCAAAGAACGATCCCTGAGGCACCTGAGATTCTTGTTTGTTTTATTTCGATGTTCTTCATTGGTTGATTGTTTGCATATTCAAGCATAGGAACGCTAAGGCGTATTGATTACGGCGTGTCCTGTTGATGATTGCTGTGTTATTGAGTTCAGGTTCTTCATGAAGTGAAATTTGAGAGCATACGAAAGGAGGCTATATGTCTGTTTTGGTGAAACAATTGGAGGTTGAACCCGAGCCCAAAGAACTCGTGGATACTTCAACTTCAAGTGCCTTGGTACGGTCTCGGGGGATGATGATCCGTACGTTATGCAATCGGATCTATCAGCTTTTGAGAAGGGCTACCTCCCAAGGCGGTGAAAACATTGCGCAAATTATTGCTGAAGCCGAAGATCGACACGCGCAGTACATTTTCGATAAAATCTACAAGGAACTCCACACCCGCTATTTTAACTCGCTTCAAGATCGTGAGAAAAATCCCCGCAAACGAGTTTATTTGATTCAAGAGAAAGATTGTTTCTATTTACGATCTCTAAGTGACTTGATGGACATTTTCAAACTCTTGGGACTGGCCTCAACGTATCATGACGTTGCGCCTCACCTGAGAAAAAGAATCAATCGTCGTGTTTTTGAGACAATGCTGAAGGATGTTCCACGTTCACGAATTCTTTATGAGGATCGTTACACACCCACCCCCTATCATTTTGATGTCATTGAAACGACGGAAATCCATAGGGTGCACCCCGACGGCAATCCGATTCCCTTTTTCATCAAGCATATTTATATTCATAAAATTTTCAAATTTCATGGAAGTTGTGTCAAAATCTGGGAATTTGTTCCACTTAAAGTCACCAAACCTACGCCTGTTTGCCTGGTGCCGGGATTTGTTTCCAATTACTACTCTTTTCATAGTGAAGGCAATGAAAGCATCGACTATTACTTGGTTCGAGAAGGGAGTCGTTTGTTTGTTCTGGACCATGACAAAAAGGACCGTGACGCAAACATTGATGTTTATACAGAGTACCTGATCACTACCATGGTTGATTTTGTGGTGGAGCGGACAGGGCTTTCCAGAGTGATTCTTGGTGGACATAGCATGGGGGGGATGATCGCGATTTTCAAAACCATTTTGGATTCTGTTCGACGTCCCAAGTTTATGAACTCAATCAAAGCCCTGATGATTTTGGCTTCGCCTGTCAATTTTGATTCGGATTATTGGGTTCCGCAGTGGTTTTGTAAAGCCTTTGAAATGGGACTTGATGTGTTCGGGTATCAAGGGAATGTGATGGCCTCCGGCCCGCTAAAAATGATATTTTCCATCCCGATGATTGAATACCTGATTTGCCATGACATGAATACGAAAATATTGAAGAATTTGCAAAAACTTCCTGTTTTGGAATACAATAGACTTTTGCAATGGCTGCTTGATTTTAAGATCAACCCTATCACCACCGATCCCAAGTTTCTGAAAGCACTTGCCGAAAGAGCGGTCACCAATCCACCGAGAATGGTTGCGCACCATTTCATCAAATTTGTCAAAGGGCCTGTAGAGGGGGTAACCTCTTACAATTATGACGAATATGCCTTAATGCCTTATGATATTTTTGATAGTGATACCGATCCTAATAAACCCTTGTTGAAGGGGAGTGTAGGGATCAATTATACCGAAAACATTTACCGGATTTCTCCGGCGACGCCTGTGCTTGCAATCCAGGCTGTCGATGATATTCTTTCGCCCTCAAGGTCCTTTTACCGTTTTTGGAATAAGTGGCCTCATTTATGTAAACTCCGTTTGGACAGTGATCCCGAAAAACCGGATCATACGGATGAAAACTCAAAGCATATCAAAAACTTTATTCTTAAAAACGGTTTGTCGACAGCTATTGGAGTGACGGTTCAATCAGGACGGCATTTGGGCTTATTAAAAACGGAGAAGAAACTTGTTGCTTCTTTTATTGATGCGATAGAACAACTTCCTGACTCACGTATTCAAATTGTAAAAACGGTTATTGACGCACAATCCCGCTGGATTCAAAGAACTTCAAACGAATCCCAACGTTTTATCTCTGAGCGTGATTTAGCCAAGAAGATCCGCCACATCAACCCTAATTTATACTGGTCTGAACGTAAAACCATCACTCAATTATTGCTTCAATTCATGGCAAAGTTTGAGCCGAGTGCCCTTGTGGATGAAAAGTATCACAACTTTATGGTTCGAGATCGAAAGAAAATTGAGGACAATGAAGGGGTGAAGTATAATGTTTTTCATAACTGTGTGATGACGATTATGGCCTTCAAACCTGAACCTACTGAACTGATGAAGGAAATCTTTGAAGTCGCCACCCTCCCTGAAAAACGTCCTCATCCGGCGTGCTTGCGTTCCTTGATAGATCTCAGTTTAGGTTTATTTGACTTGAGTCGTAATGGTTTACCCGATAAACATGGGGCGTTTTTAAAATGGTTTGAACAGTTTTTGGAATTTTGTATTGATCAGTTAGAACATTCTGTAGCGCTGCATGCGGTTCGTGCTTATTTTCATACACGCGATGAGTATTTTATTGAAAAAGGAGGGTTGATTTGTACTCAACTGCCTTATGCCGCACGTAAAAATGCTTACAAAATATTCTGGGATGAAGTAAACCAGCGAATTGGTGAACTACAAGACTCGAACAGTCACAAACAGCATCACTTAATGACGCCTTACGTTAAGATAGCCAAGCAGCTTGCTTATCCAAACTGAAGACGTTCAAAAAATAACGGACTCCCCTCATGCGCTGGGATTTTGAGCGGAGTCCGGTTGTTTTTCTCATGGTGTCCAAAAACACGCCTTTCATTCCTTCAAAAACAGCACGAAATCCTCGTATCCATAGGATTTGAAAACGGATGGTTGCGTTTTCAATGCGTATGGAGGAACTTCTTGATTTTCCGTGTGTTACAAGCATAAGCGTTTTTTTATCATGAAAATTTAAAACTGAGATAAAGGTATTATGAAAATTGAGGATAAAAGCATTACCTTTCCCAAAGGGTTAGATGTTAAGTATTCAGCGAAGATTGTTAAGGAAACTGAAACTGAAATTACTATTGAAGGTGAAGATGAGGATTCCTATTTCAAAATCTTTTCTCCATTTCGCGGTGTCGCCAAATTATTGCTTTTTGAGCATGGGAAGTGGGGTGACTCTCAAAGCTCAGGAAGCTTTCCGTCAAATTTTGATCTTTCATCACTGGGTATTGATCCTTCAACATTTTCCATGCCGAACGCTGACGATGCGGATGTTGAAGATGGAGACTTTGAAGACGTAGAAGAGGATGAAACTGAAAAAGCGCTTCCCGTGGTACAAATTGAAACAAACAAGGGAGCCATCACCTTGGAATTATTTGAAGACGAAGCTCCGAATACCGTGGCTAATTTCATCAGTTTGATAGAACAGAAATTTTATGATGGTTTGAATTTCCATCGAGTCATTAAAGATTTCATGATACAGGGCGGATGTCCTGAAGGGACAGGGACAGGCGGACCAGGCTATCGGTTTGCCGACGAATGCTCCGATAAACGGAAACACGATTCAGCGGGAACCCTTTCTATGGCCAATTCAGGTCAGAATACCAATGGAAGTCAGTTTTTTATCACGCATACGGCGACACCACATTTAAATGGGAAACATACCGTATTTGGAAAGGTGACCGAAGGTATGACTGTTGTCAATAAAATTGAGAAAGGTGATGAGATCGAGAAAATCACGGTCATCAGCAAACGTGATCATGAGTATGCCGTTAAGAAGCTATAACATTAAGACAGGGTAGAGGAGTCATTGCTCCTGATTTTTTCTTTTTCACTAATCCAAGGTTCCCATGACAGAAACCATTATTGATATCGATATTGTTGATGAGATGCGAGATTCCTATATGGAATACGCTATGAGTGTTATTGTAGGACGCGCATTACCTGATGTCAGGGATGGACTGAAACCAGTCCATCGGCGAGTTTTGTATGCAATGCATGAGCAAAATATTGAATACAATAAGCCCTATCGCAAATCCGCAAGAGTTGTTGGAGACGTGATTGGTAAGTATCACCCTCATGGTGATGTCGCGGTTTATGATACCATGGTCCGGTTAACGCAGGATTTTTCGATGCGTTACCCCCTGATCGATGGTCAGGGAAACTTTGGTTCTGTGGATGGAGATTCGCCTGCGGCCATGCGGTATACGGAAGTCCGCATGCAAAAGGTGACCCGTGAAATATTGGTTGACTTGGATAAGGACACCGTTGATTTTATCCCCAACTATGATGATTCTGTTGAGGAACCCACGGTTCTGCCAACACGGATCCCTAATTTGTTGGTGAATGGTTCCACCGGAATTGCTGTGGGAATGTCCAGTAATATTCCTCCCCACAATTTGAAGGAGGTGATGGAAGCCTTTCTTTATTTTATCGATCACCGTCATGACGTTACCTTGCCGGAACTGATGGAATTCATTCCTGGTCCGGACTTTCCGACCGGAGGGACGATTGTAGGTCACTATGGGATCTATAGCGCCTACAGCACAGGCAGAGGGATCATAAAGGTTCGAGCGAAAACTCACGTTGAAAAAGAAAAAAATGATCGAGAATGTATCATTGTCACTGAATTGCCTTATATGGTCAACAAGGCCATGCTTATTGAGAAAATCGCAGGTTTGGTTCGTGAGAAAAACATCGAGGGAATATCGGAACTTCGTGATGAATCAGATCGAAAAGGGATGCGGATTTATATTCAGGTTAAAAAGAATGAGAATCCTTCAGTGGTCTTGAGTAATCTTTATAAACATACGGCCATGCAATCGTCCTTCGGGATCATCATGCTGGCGATTGTGGATAATCAACCGAAGATCCTCCCGCTCAGGAATGTTTTAGAATTATTTCTGAAACACCGCATTGAAGTCATCACCCGTAGAACGCGCTTCGAGTTAAGTCAGGCCCAGGCCAAGGCCCATATTTTGGAAGGACTGGCTATCGCTTTGGACAACCTGGATGCTGTGATTACGTTGATTCGGGAAGCGGAAAATGGAAATGAGGCTCAACAGCACTTAATGGATCAGTATGTGCTTTCCAAATTACAAGCCCAAGCCATTTTGGATATGAAACTTCAACGCTTGACAGGGTTGGAACAAGACAAAATCAAAACGGATTATGACCAGATCTTGAAAGCAATTGCGAGATATCACGAAATTTTGGAAAACGAAGAGTTGGTTTTGGGTATTATTCGTGAGGAGTCTCAACTGATTCTGGATCAATATTCGGATGGACGGAGGACCGAAATTATTGAGGGAGACAGTTCCATTTCTGTGGAAGAATTGATTAAAGAAGAGGATATGGTGATTACGGTATCACATACGGGATACATCAAGCGAAGTCCCGTCACTGAATATCGAACACAGCGCCGCGGGGGCAGAGGGAAGATGGGAATGTCTACCAAAGATGAAGACTTTGTAGAAGAAATGTTTGTCTCCTCAACCCATGATTACATGCTTTTCTTCACCAACCTGGGACAGATTTTTTGCAAGAAAGTTTACCAGCTTCCATTAGCCGGTCCCAATACCCGGGGAAAGGCGATTATCAATTTATTACCTTTACGCCCTGATGAAAAAGTACGAACCTATCTCACCATTCCCCAGGATGTTCAAAATCAACTGATCTTTATGTGTACCGCCAATGGTATTTGTAAAAAAATCGATCAGTTGGATTGTGCCCATATTCGTGCCAACGGGATACGCGGGATTACGCTGGATGAAGGTGATTCTTTGATTTCCGCACAGATCACCAGTGGCGATAATGAGATCATTTTTGCGACGCGTAAAGGCTTGAATCTTCATATTCACGAATCGGTTGTCCGAACAATGGGCCGCACCGCCCGTGGCGTTAAGGGCATTCGTCTTAAAGGAGATGATAAGGTGGTCTCGGCTGTCGTCATTAGGAAAATTGGCAGTTTATTGACGGTTACTGAGAATGGGTATGGAAAGAGAACAGAAATAAAGGATTATCCCCTCGCTAAACATCGTGGAAATTATGGTGTCAAAAATATCAATACCACCAAAAAAACGGGTCTGGTTGTCGGCTCTTTGGAAGTTGAAGACGGCTATCAATTGTTTATTATTACGCAAACTGGAAAACTGATTCGAATTCCAATTCATAATATTTCCATTATTGGAAGAGTTACCCAAGGTAACCGGCTTATCCGCCTGGATGAAGACGAACGTGTGATTGCGTTTTCGCCTGTACTTGAAGAAGATAGCGAAGAAGGCATCGCTGGAAACACTGGTGTTCCTGGCGAAGCGGTTACTGTCGAATCAGACGGTTCTGTTGATGAAAGCTCAGACGAGATGTCTGATGATGAGATGTCTGATGACGAAAGCTCTGATGACGAAAGCTCTGACGACGAAAGCTCTGACGACGAAAGCTCTGACGACGAAAGCTCTGACGACGAAAATTCAGATAGTGTTTCTGATATGGAGCCTGACAGTGAGGAGGAGTGAGGCTATTTTTTCTGACAATTGGGAGGCATGATGGATTTACAGGAAACGCTTCACGATACGGCAGGTTTCATAAGGAAGCAGTGGGCGTTTGCCCAGAAAATCCCAGGCGGCAAATTACTGTTTAGCAAAATGGTTGGTGCCGCGGCTCCTTATACCGGAACCATTAGTGCGGAATTCATTGAGTTAAGAGAAGGTTACTCCAAGGGGCTATTAAGAGATCGGCGAAAGGTTCGCAATCATTTGAATTGTATTCACGCTATTGCCATCACCAACTTTGGAGAAGTGACTACGGGGCTTGCCATGACCTACACCATGCCTCAAGACGCACGTGGCATTCCCATTGAAATTGATGTCGAATATTTCAAAAAAGCCCGTGGCAATCTGATTTGTGAATGCAGTTTCATCCCTTTTACCGGGAGTGAAGAAAAAAAGGTTGATATTGTGGGAAATATTTTCAATCCGGCACAAGAACTGGTTGCGAAAGTAACAGTTACGTGGAAGATTGGTCCCAGAAGAAAAAAGAAATAAACAGGGACCCACTCACGATATGAATCCTTTTATCTATTTAGTCCATTTAGTTCAATTCGCCTTCCGCAAAAATCCTTTACTCTATGTCAGTCTTGTCCTCAGCACGGGTACTGTTTTTGTTGAAATGCTAGCTGTCGCAAGCTTGTATCCGTTGCTGTTGCTTACTTCAGGACAGGCGTTAGAACCCAATAACTGGATCCTTCGTATCATGGATCTGCTGGAGTGGCCGCCCCAAGTTTCGCTGTTCATGCTGGTGTTTTTCTTTTTCTCGGCGACACGAATCATCATCACCACCTGGAATAATAGCCTCTCGGATCGTCTGGGACGAAGGGTGATGGCACAAATGTCTTCAAAAGCCTTTTCCCTGATTCTAAGCCAGCATTCAATGCTTGAAATAGAAAAGAAAAGTATCGGCTATTTTATTACCTTGGCAGGAGACGAAACGTTTCGTGCCAGCATGTTGGTGATTCAGTTTACTCAAATGGTGACGATGCTGTTTCTAACGCTGGCATATTATGCGGCCATCCTCCTGTATTCGCCCCTGTCGGGCATGGCGATTACGTTATTTTTAGGGGCCATGCTGCCTGTTGTTTACCTCGTGGGAGCTAAAGAAGAACGCTTGGGAAAGCGACAGATCAGGCTTTCAAATACCATAAATTCCATTTTCCTGGATGCGTTGAACAGTTTACGGTCAGTAAAAGCCTTTTGTGCGGAAGACTACATCAGTGAGCAATATTCCCGGGGTGTTTATCAATATACCTATGTATTGTTTCTGATTGATTTTTTTAAAATATTACTCAAAATGATCCCCCCTTTATTGCTGATTTTCCTGGGAGTTATTTTGGTTTTGGGGGAAAAACAAAGCCTGAACAACGGAAGCATTGATCTGGTTTGGCTGACAACCATGCTGATCTTGCTCCAACGTTTTTTCCCCTCGTTGGGGCATTGTGCGCAAATGGGCTTGAATCTTTTTTCAGAAGCCAAAGCGGGTACTGATGTAACACAAAGTCTTAAAGAACAGCCTGTGGAACAAAATGAAAAAGAACCCTGTCCTGAGCCTGTCACTTCCATTAAAATTCATGCCCTTGGTTTTTCATATAATAATAAGGATTGGGTCTTAAAAGATTTCCATGCAACGTTTGAACAAGGAAAAAGTTACTTGATCCAAGGAACCTCTGGCGTCGGAAAATCCACGTTATTTGATGTCCTTTTGAAATTGTATCCGATACAAACTGGGAAAATTGAGGTTAATGATGTGCCTATTCAGCAAATTGCTGACCGGAGTCTAAGAAAAAAAATATTAATATTGGGGCAAAAGACAACCATTCTCAACGACTCCATTTCAAATAATATTACCTATGGTTGGGATGCTTCGGAACAGGAGCTCCGTTCCGTCTGTCTATTGGCATGCATTGATGCTGATATTCAAGAGATGCCCGCAGGTTATGACACTCTCTTGAATTATCAGGGAAGCAATTTGTCGGGAGGACAATGTCAACGGATTGGCATTGCGCGTGCTTTGTTACGGCAACCGGATGTTTTGATACTGGATGAAAGTACGAATGCCCTGGATCTACAAACACGAATCCAAGTCATCCATAATATTTTAAATGCGTACCGTGATAAAATCGTGATTTTTGTAAGTCATGACCCTGAAATTGCGAAACTGGTGGATGTCACCCTTGAACTCAAAAAACCGGAATGAAAAATTGAGCCAAATAGTAACTAGTGGTGCTATAGATAGTCAGCTTTCAATTTTCGGGTAATTGAGGTAACTTCGTTTTCATTTTCTGAATTTTTATCAAATCCAATGGAAACGAGGTTTGTGATGGCAAAGAAATATAGGGTACGATTATCGCTGGAGGAACGAGCGGAGCTGCAATCCCTGGTGAGTACGGGTAAAGCATCGGCTCATAAACGTTTACATGCTCAAATTCTTCTGCAATCGGACATAGGAGAGGGAGGCCCAGGTTGGAAAGATGAACAAATC
>JBBCAX010000061.1:0-1156 GCA_051382335.1 Deltaproteobacteria bacterium TL4 | reverse complement strand
TCTTGTGAACACTATTTTCAGTTATGCCTCCAAGCACCCATATTTTGTTATCAAACACAACGCTGATAGGATCAAATCGAGCACACCACCCAGCTGAAGCAGTCACTTGCGTCCACACTCTATTTTCTAGATTGATTCCTGCTTGTAAACTGTACTTCAAATTCCCTGAACTATCTCGCCAGATCAAATCAGGTTTGCTGTCTCCGTCGAGATCGTTGACCTCAAGTTGTTGGGCATCGGCTCCGCTGACGGCGGTTTTGGCTTCGCCGAAGGTGACATCTCCTGCAAAACATGGACTGGTAATGACTACGAGACTTAAAAGCAGAAGGATGATTTTTGTGTACATGGTACCCCCATGTGAAAGGTTGTTTGAAGTGCTGAGCCGAAGGGCCCAACGGTAAGCATGACTGGCACCCGTTTGAGATCGTCGCATATTGATCAGCCTTCGTGTGCCAAAAACGGCTGTTGGGTGTCCAGTCAATGCGTTTGTGTACGCCCAGCATGGGCGTGATCTGATGGGGTGAAAGTCCCCTATAGGAAAGCCACTGGCTTTCAATGCTATGGAACCGATCATGCGGCACTGGCTGGAAACCAGCCAGCAAACAGCGAACAAACCGTGTTCCTAAGGTAATGAGTACCATGAACACTTAGCGAAAGGCAAGGGCGAAACCGTGAGGGATCGTCTGAAGGAGAGCTTGGAGCAAACTGACGAGCCGACGGACAGAAATCGCATAGAAGGCTCACTTCCCTGGGATGAGTTAGCACAACATAATGAAATCCTGTAGCTGGGGGATAGGGTAAACGCGGCGGCAGTGTCATGAAAGATCACGTTCTTATCTGGGGAGATCTGTCCAGCGAGCGGTCTGGTTCTTCAAAGAAGACTGGAAGACCGGAAACGGAGCACTCCCCTTGTTTTGAAATCACTCAGCGCCTCATGGGGCAACTCACGAGGTGACTGGACAGAAGTCAGCAGAAGCCGTAGGTGCCAAACGCCTGCCGTAATGGGCAGGACACGGTGAAGGGCTGAACCCCAATACCCGTGCATGAATGTTTTTACGCTGCAATTTTATTAATGAAATTAATAACTTGCTCAAAAAACAGTTCTTTCATATTTTTTTGTTTTTTCTTTGTTTTAAAATCAACTTTCGTAATATTT
>JBBCAX010000060.1:0-44284 GCA_051382335.1 Deltaproteobacteria bacterium TL4 | reverse complement strand
TCATTTTCTTGGCACCATTGACGTTGGCTCAATTCTCTGGTGCGTTGTTCAAAATCGATCACGTTGGCTACGATTTCTGAGCGTGACCAAAATCGTTTTGATGTTGATTCTTCTAAAGGATTAGAGTTAGGTCGTCTAAATCGTCCCAAATAGCTTGCTTAAAAAATGGACCTGCAAGAATGGCTCACGAACCCTTATTTTCTGTGGGTTACCTCCATTCAGAGTGCCAAAAAGTGGGCAAAAAAATCACGTCAAAAAGGCATGTTTTGGACGACCTAGATTAGAGTCTGATTGCATGGTTCATTCGGGTGAGAGGGTTAACATGATTTTTTAAAAATTGTTAATACCCTACTCCTGATTGAGTTGAAATTTCTACTAATTTTTAGACAGGGTGGCCGAACTTACGACCAAGCCCGGTAAATCCTGACCGTGATCACTCCTTGCCATCAGGTGATAGTGATTGTCCAAAACAACCCAATGCTCCAAACTCCAGCCATATTCCGTGAAATAGTGGCGAATCTGGGACAACAACATCGTTTTCAAAGAAGTGTCCTTCAGTAAATAGCGTTTGTGATAAATCGCCCCTGAGATAAAGTAAGGCCTCTGGTCCGCGAACCAATGAGTCGGATAATGCTTTCGAGTCTTAGCCATAATCATGATCCTCAATTCAATCCCACCCCCTGGAGTACCAAACCCCCTGGAGTACCAAAGCTCCTGGAGTACCCAAGCTCCTGGAGTACCAAAGCTTGCTTTGGCTTTTGGAGTACCAAAACCCCTGGAGTACCAAAGCTTGCTTTGGCTTTTGGAGTACCAAAGCTCCTGGAGTACCAAAGCTTGCTTTGGTACTCCAAGAGCTTCGGCACTCCAATTACTCCAAAAAGCCAAAGCAAGCTTTGGCACTCCAAAAAAAATAACCAAAAACTCAAATTCCCAAATAACCCACTCACAATCCATGACGGACACAACGGACATAGTACGTACTGCTCCGATTGTAGTCGTACACGTTACCGTTGTGGAAGTCCACGCCCTACGCATAGCTGGTACCGTTAGCGTAGACCGCGGACGACCAATAGTCGGACGAAGTACTAGGGAAATAAGTCGTGTTAATGGCGGGACTGGAACGACCATAGTTCACAATACTCGTCAACTCACTAACGGCGGGAAGTTTCCAGTCGGTATAGCCCGCTAGGGGCAGTTCTTCACAATAAGTATTCGCGGTATCCCAGTCTCTTCCAACACCATCATCCTGTTTTTGCCACAGCAGTCCGGTGACATTATCGGTGATGGTGCCGTTACCATTGTCCGTGAAGGACATGGGATTTTCACTATAATCCGCATCTTCCCCAAACGTATTCGTATAGGACGTTGTCTGACCCGTGTCCGGAACCGGAACCGGAACCGGAACAATAGACGGGATGGAATTATTATCCAGTGGATCACTACTGGCATTGTACTCTGCAAGATCACTAACGCCATCCCCATCAGTATCGGCATCAAAGGGGTTGGTGTCCAAGGTCGCTTCCACAGTGTCAATCAGACCATCATTGTCATCGTCGATATCCGTGTTATCATCAATGCCGTCGTTGTCACAATCCGGTGTTCCAGAAGGTTTGGAAGAAGCGTCTATTGGATTGAAGAAGAGGGGAGGATTGAGATCCAGCCTACTGGCTCGGGCTTCCTGCAGGTCGCAGACACCGTCATTGTCGTCATCCCCATCAAAGGCATCCACAATACCGTCGTTATCAGCATCGGCCGTAGCCAAGGGTCCAGAAGCCCACGGTGAAAAATACAGTCCCACTTTTTCGCTGGCACCCGTGGAACTGTCAAAGCGATCGAAGTTGCGGAACTTGAGCACCACAGAGTCCACACTATCCCACCAGGAGTTCAACAAAGAAAGTTCCACTAAACCGCCACTGATATACTGACCATAGAACGGTTGCTGAGTGCTGCCTGTGATTTTAAAATGACTGGCGGTAATGTTGCAAGCTCCACTGCACCCGGCCAACCACTGCACGCCAATCCGATTATTGGTCAATACGTTTCCATAGGATCGCACACTCTGAAGAGCACTCTGGCTCAGTTTGATACCGATATCACTGGAACTGACCTGGTTCTTAGCCAAAAAAATATTCGATGAATTGATCGTAATTCCTGTATTTGTTGCCCCGGAAACCGTATTTCCTGAGACCTCTGCGTTAAATCCAACTGAACTGTTACTGACCGTCAAACTGCCGCCAATTACGGTATTATTTTTGATCACACCAGCTCCTATCGAAACGCTGGCATTAGTCACTGTGTTGTTTTCAATATGTCCCATTCCGCTGGTACTGATTCCACCGCCCTGCACCGTGCTGTCTAGCAGCAAAATATGACTTACCGATACAGAGGTGCCATTCAGCGTAATATTAAACAACCAAACTGTGTTTCCAGAAATACTGCCTCCGCTGAAGGTAGAGTTCTGAATGGTTCTTCCTGCTCCTCCCGCCAGGGAGACATTGGAGAAGGTTCCACCATCCATGATTCCCCCATCACCTAAAGTGACAGAAGTGCCAGTGAATGTATCAGAGGTGGAGGCGCTATGGGCTGCCAGACTCAGTGAACCATTGGTCCACAGATTGTTCAGGGAGGTAACCGCGAAACTGAGCGTCAGGCTTCCACCACTGACCACATTATTCTGAAGGATACCGCCATCCTGTTCCGGAAGTTGTGATCGTGCTGCTGGTTAACTGACTGTTTTTAACCGTTCCAGGCAGTGTTCCGCCGGAATGTGCCAAGGTGACTGTATTAAAATTCACACCATCGAGGACCAGTTTGGAGCCGGTGACCGCTATCCCGCTGATGTTGCTCCACGATCCGTTTTTGAATACGACTGGCTGGAGTGTTCCAGACTGTACAATTGTCACACAGGAAGAGCATCCCCCGAGAGTCGCTCCTTCCAGATACAAGCTGGCGTTTTCGGTACGCAGCCATTGGGAACTCAAAGCCCCAGCGCCGGTAATCGTGACATAACGCAGAGCGGAGCCAGAGACATAGACATCGCTGCTGTTGAAGGTGCTGCCGATAGAACCGCTGATCCACTCAAGGCCTTTCCACTGTTGTCCACTGGCCGCGGAGAGGGTGACTCCGGAGGTGGAACTGCCCAATACCTGTAGTTCTCCTTCGACTCTGATCTTGAATGCTCCCCGAAAGACAACCGTGGTACCAGGCAGGATAAACAACGCGGAACCACTGGTGATGACAAGATCACCGGTGACATTCCACGGATTTCCGGCTGAGGCCCAGACCGTATTGGTGTCAATCACTCCTGATACATTCTGTTCTGCGGTTATCGAACCTGGTGTGACAGAGGTTTCGCCAGACAAGGCACTCTCAATGGAATAAGAATCAATAGCGCTCACCTGATAATAATAGGTCACTCCGTTGCTCAGACCACTATCCGTATAGATGATGGTAGTGACCAGGTTGGACGTAATTTTCACAAAACCACTGCCGGAAGTGGTGGAACGGTACACATGATAGCCTACCAGATTTTCCTCAGTGTTAGGAGACCAGACCAGCACCGCCTGACTGTCTCCGGCAAAGGCATTCACTCCCACTGTTAGAGCGGGAGCCACTCGGAAGGTGTGATCGGAGGAAACCGTCTGGTTGTTCGAAGTGTCGGTGGCTTGCACCTGATAATGATAGGTCGTGCCACGACTGAGTCCGTTCAGAGTGACTTCATGACTGGTCACTGATTCCGCAGTGTTTTCTGTGGAACCATAACTGTCCGTCGTGCCGTATTCCAACACCGTGTTGGTAGCCTCATCAGTCAGCCAGCGGATGATCGCCGACTGCGCGTCAGTGGAAGGGACCACCTGAATCTGCATGAGCTGGGGCGGAGTGCCGATGGTGATGGTTCCCACGGCATCTACAGTACTGGCCACGTTTCCATAGCGATCTGTGAAATGGCCTGTGACCGAAGCTGTCGCGGTATCGGTTCCAGATACCAGCAGATAATCGGAGGTGTAGATTCCGTCCCCAGCGGTGGCATCACCCCGGAGTCCATCATCGTGCAGGGAAAGTCCGGTTTTGTAACCCTCAATATCAACTGTGGCGGTTCCACCCGTTTCTCCTGCGCTGAGAGTGAAACGGAGGGTATCTCCACGTTGTTTGGTAGCCCCTGAGGTATTTTCAGTCACAACACTGATAGTCGCCACCGAATCCAGCAGGATGGAATCAGAAACCGTTGGGATTTCGACCGCTTGAGCATCCCGAAAAGTGACATACACGGTGTTGTTACCCTGTTGGGGCAGGGTCCAGGCTTTGCTGGAGGCAAACGTTTCCCAGCTTCCGCCGCCCAAGGTGTTACCAATCCTCATTTCAGAGGCTCTGGTACCCCCCAGAGACAGCGTCACATTGGCGGAGGTTGTGTAGACCGCTCCATTATCAATGGAAACAAAGACTTTGCGCAAGGCGACTGGTAGAGAGGTTTGTTCATCCCCAGTCACAATACTTACTCCGCTGACGACTGATTCCCAAGTCGAATCCGAACCATGTGTCTGCGTTAGTGTATATTCGCCCAGAGGCAGGGAGTCAAAGCTCCAGCTTCCATCCTCAGCCGGAATAAGGGTCTGACTGAAGCCGCTGGTTGCGGTTCCGGAAACGCCTTCGATCAAAATAGACGCGGAGGTCGGAGAAGAATCGTCACTGAAGAATACCACCGCAGGTACAGCCGTTTGGGAATTGTAAGCTACTTTTTGATTTTCTGCGGATCCCTGTTGATATTTGGCAATGGAATAACTCAGGTTGTAATCACCTGTCGGTAAATTGGTGAGTGTGAAATTACCGGCAGCGTCTGTTGTCGCGGAGAGGGTGGAATTTCCAGAGATATTGACCGTTATTCCCGCGTGAGTACTTTGTCCTTTCAGCAAAACAGTTCCCCTCAGACTTCCTGTTTTTCTTTGTAACATGAGAGGAGTCGTCAAGGTTTTAACTTCCGCGGCTTGGAAGGATAAATCGACGGTTTGGGGGAGATATAAATCCCCATAGGTTGCAATCAACGTATAGGTTCCAGGAGGAACACCCAGGGTAAACGCGCCTTGCGCATCCGTCGACACAGTATCCGAAAAATCGCCTGAACGAAGGGTGATGCTAATGCCTTCATGACTGGCGGCACTCGCGAGAGTGACAAAACCGGAAAGCTTCGCGGGTTCCACCTTTAAGGTTGTATCAGGAACCTTCGTGATCGTGTCCTGAGTCACTTTGTTATTATCTTGAGTTCCATTGAGGTATGCTGATTTAGAAAAATTCATATTATAAGCTCCCACCGGTACATTCACAAAAGAGTAACTGCCGTCAACGGTGGTTGTGGTTTGATATGGGGTGTTTTGCAGTTGGACTGTAATGCCGCTATGGTCCGTGCTCCCTTCCAATCTCGTAATTCCTTGAAGGGTTCCTCTCGCTTGAGGCAGTGTGATGGGGGAGGTGAGTTTGGTGGTGACTCCGGTAATGATGGACAAACCTCGGCGCTGAATTACCTCAAAATTTTCTTTGGTGATTTCTAAACTATAAGAGCCGGAGTACATTTCAGACAACAAGAACCCACCCTGTGAATTGACTACAGTGGTTTGTCCTGTTTCCAAAACCAATATCGTTGTTCCGGCAGGGTTTGCGTCATTTTCCAAGCGTAAGGTTCCCACCATGTTTCCTGTGATTCGGTTTTCCAAAAGAGTAAGGGATTCCAACGCGATTTTGTTACCTGCGGTAACGGTCACATCTTCCGCTTTGTCGGCTTTAAATCCAGGGCTATAGAAAAATAACGTGTAGTTGCCTTCAGGAACCTGGCTGAAACGAAACTTGCCTTCCGCATCAGCAAGCACAACATCGCCTGTGCTTCCGAGCGCAATCAGGGTTGAGGACTGATTCTCCAAACCTTCCAATTGAACGGTGCCTGTGATGGTCCCAAAAGCCGTAGTCAAAACAACCGGAGAGGTTGAGCGATCCTGTGACGCGCTGAGTTGAACCTGTGCGGAATATTTGACATACCCTGCTTTGGCGTAACGTAATCTGTAGTTGCCTTCAGGAACCAAGGTCATTTTCCACTTTCCGTCCGCGTCGGTGGTTGCGCTATAGGAGGTACCGGGAATAGTGATTTGGATATCCGTGGCATCAGGGTTATCCGCAAGCGTGACTTGCCCTGAAATACTTCCCATGGCGGCAAGTTCAAAGGAGCCCGCGTTGGTGGTTTGCCCGCATTTCACGACAACGCCTTCTTTGGTGAGTCCTTTGCCATCTTCGGAAACAATCTCCAAACGGTAAATGTTCGGTGGTAACTTCGGCGCTTCAAAGCTCCCCAAGTCAGTAACAGGCAAGGGTGCTGGCGGCGGAGCGTCAACGGTGGCGCTGTTCTCTGGCCAGAGTTTGGCGATACAGCCACGGCATGTTTTCACACTGGCACGGCCATAAGTCCACCAGGAGCGGGCTTGTCGCAATAACCGTCCCGTCGCGGATTCTTCAGGATTGCTGATATCAGCTTTCAATCCTCCTTGACAAACAGCAGGGTCGGTTCCCTGAGTCTCTTGCGCTGACGAACGGGGTAATGTGACCGCTGAGATGGCTACCTCTTGAAATTGAATGACCTCAATCGCTTGCGGTGTTGTGGAAGCATATTGAGGATGGGTGATTTTGAGAGAGTACGTTCCGACAGGAACTCCCTGAAAAGTAAAGCCTCCCTGTTCATCGGAGTAAGCGCTCCATGCGGTTCCTAACAGATAGATTAACGTCCCTTCGTGATTTGCCGCACTCTCCAAAAGTACCGTTCCTGAAATCGACCCGGTTGGCGTCAGTTTGAGTTCGCCCAAATCAATCACTGTCGCTCGTTGAACGGAAACGTCCCGTGCGATGGCTTTTTCAAGGCTGTCCGGCTGTGTTGCCAAGACAGTGTAGTTTCCAAGTTCAACTTTACTGAATACATAAGCGCCCGATGCCGGAGTGACTACTTTTTGGACCACGGTTCCCAGACCCTCCAAAACACGTAATAAGGTTACCTGTATTCCTGATGCTTCAGTTTGGTTGTGATACGAGGCTATTCCCTGGATCGTTGAATATTGCTCTCCCTGAACAATCGGTATGCCAGTCAAGGCCGCGGTTAACTGTTCTTGCGCGCCCACAGGAAATACATTATTAGGCGCGATGAAAACCCCCGCCTTGATTTGGCTGACAGTTTGGCTACTCCAAGTAAATGTCCTATTGAAAGAAGACACTGTGATCAGGTAAGGAAAGCTGTTTTGCAGGACTGGGGTGGTTTTCGTTACTTGTTGGAAGGCTTTAAATAATTCTCCGGTATTCAGGATTAAATAGTTATCCGTTAAGGTAAGAAAAGAAGCTCCCTGGTCTGTTGTGCCTGAAACGGTCGAGGAAATGCCGCGATCGGTTAATTTCGCCGGTTGAGCGATTTGAAGGGTATTGTCGTTGAAAGTTAAGGAAGAAAATAAGACTTCATACTCGTTACTGGTGAGAAGATTACGAATAATGGGCACCTTTCATTTTCCAGTGGACAGTTTATCTTTAACGCAAAGTCGCAAAGACGCAAAGAACGCAAAGAAATATTTTTAAACCCTTTGCGTCCCTCGCGTCCTAGCGCCTTTGCGTTAAAATGAGAAAATAAGTATAGTGCTCAAGGAAAGTTTTGTCCTGGGAGCGAGGGCATCTTGCCCTCCCCCCGAAACAAAACTTTTCTGGACATCTATATTTCGTTTAATTTCCCAAACTCTATAGGCAAAATCAGGAAACCCCCTTAGGTTCTCAAGACACTCCCCCATCGGTTGGACGCGCCCCCTGTTAAATTTTTAGGTAGCATTACAAAAACGCTATGTCAAACGATAAAGACCTTCTTCAAATTTTAATTTTTCGGAACAGTTGGTTTTTGGACGCTGTCCCTTGCTGAGCCTCCAAACGGTTTTTCTTTTTCTTCCTTGCGTCTTTTTTTAAGACCTGTTCGCTTATTATGGGGAAATTTGGAACATCATTGTTGGATTGGTAAATCTTCGCTATGTCGCATGATTTCAGGGTTTATTTAGGAAAGATGTTTAATGCTGACAAGAGGGGCAGAAAAAACTGCTTCGTTGCTGTTGTGTTATTTTTTGAATAGGCGTTTGACACCGCACGCAGGGTTGTTCTGTCTTGCCGTAGACTTTGAGAAAGGCTTGAAATTCACCTGTTTTATTCTCGACACTGCGAAAATCAGAAATGGAGGTTCCATTCTTGAGAATGGCTTCTTTTAGAATTTTTTGTGTCGCTTTCACTATGCGTTTGCATTGTGGCGCGGAAAGTTGATTCGCGGGACAGCGCGGATCAATTTGAGCGTCAAACAAAATTTCGGACGCATAAATATTACCAATTCCCGCAATTTTATTTTGGTCAAGCAGCAAATCTTTGATAGGGCGTTTGCTGTTGAGGCAACAATTCTTCAAATAAGCGGAGTTAAAATTTTGAGATAAAGGCTCCTCTCCAAGTTGAGTGTGTTTCTCCCACTGTTCTAATTTGGAAAATACCTGCAATGTTCCAAAACACCGGATATCAGAAAAAATCAATAACTGCTGATTTTCTAAATGAAACCATAACCGGTCATGCGGTTGCCTGGTTTGAGTCGCTGGGGTTACAATGAATTTCCCCGTCATTCGAAGGTGGACGATCAGGTAGGATTCCGGGGTTAAGTGAAAAATCAAATATTTTGCGCGTCTGCGGATATCAACTATTGTTTTACCCCTCAAACTTTGATTAAACGCCTCAGGTGTTGAAGGCGCAATGAGTCTTTCCCGAAAGATTTCAACCTGAGTAATGGTTTGCCCCAGGATCTGTTGTTCGAGTCCTTTCCGAACAGTTTCTACTTCTGGAAGTTCAGGCATTTGTGTCCTTTGATGTATACTTCTCCAGAAAAGTTTTGTCCTGGGAACGCGGGCATCTTGCCCGCAAAAGCAGGCGGGACGCCTGCGCTCCCAGCAGGAATTTATCTGGACAACTATAATGAAAAATCTGATATGATGTGAATTGTGCATTCGCTTTGTTTGAAAAGCACATTTACTGTTCCCATCAACGGAGAAGATTCCAACTAGAGGATGCTTTTTCCATATTTTTATGTTATGAGCAGTAGGTGGTATTTCATAAAGAAGGCCTCCGGTCTAAAGTGGGACAATTATAGGGTAGGATGTCGTTAGCCGCAAGGCGTAACGCATCAGAAAATATGACCTCTGTTTGGTGCGTTACGCTCATTCTTCGCTAACACACCCTACCCTATAATTGTCCCGCTTAGACCGGAGGCCATAAAGAACATCATACGTTAGCTGTTCAAGAGGTACAAATGGTTAAATCTATAGTTGCATTCATTCTGATTTATATGGTCTCAACTACTGCCTTTGCCATTGAAAGGCGGAAGGATCAATTTCTAAGGGAACCCGGATATTTTGTCTTTCCTGCCCCTTATAGTTTGCCGGGTCTGGGAAGTGGTATCGCTTTTATAGGGACAGCCACCAATGTCGCCGGCAGCATCACCGATGTTTATGGACTTTTGCTGACAGGCGATGTTGAAGGTCGAGGGTTTGGAATTGCTGAAATTCCTCTATTTACTGAGATGTTGATTTTAGATTTAACCAAGGAAAACATCGATAAGGCCTCGGTGAATTTTTATAGCAAACGTGGAATGGACACGGAAAAGGATGATTATAGCGTTGCTGAAATTAGCAATACGAACTTTGAAGCGGTCCGACTGGCACTCACGTTTTTTGAGCGACGCTTTGATCTGATTGCATTTTTCTACAACAATCAGTATCAACTGGACCGTATCCGTGATCAAAATGGAGATATTCTCTTGGAAATTACGGAGGCCGAACCTCAAAAAAGTACGACAATGTCCGGAGGCGTGATGTTGGACCTGACTGATGATCGCCAGGATCCCAGGGTTGGATTACGGGTAGAGCTCAACCAATTTGATTCAAAAAGTGAAGAGGAAGATGAAAATAGTCCCGATTATTATGTCGAGGAAATCAATGTGACCGTCTACCTTCCAATTGACATTCACACCTGGGTTTTTAACTATTATAGCGCAGATGCTGTCGTGACCAAAGAGGGTGAGACGGATAGGGATAAACTGGCTGTGTTGTTAGGGCTCAGTTGTGAGGGCATGACCGATGCGGCATCGTTAGCGCAATGTGAAAAGGTTAGAGATGAAACTTTAAACAATACCATTGCTGCCAATAAATACGGGACTGCGGGTTCTTTTGGGGGAAGAAGTCATCTTCGCTCGTATCCTGAAGGACGTTTTAGAGGGGCTCATCTGGTATTTTATGGGACAGAATTTCGCTATAATTTCATGGATGATCCGCAGCCGTTTGATCTCTTTTTCATGAAAGATATTCGAACCAGTGTGCAGATTGCTCTTTTTTATGAGACGGGGACCCTCGCGGATACAAAAAATGAGTTAGGTCATGAAAATCGTTCGTCTGCCGGCATTGGATTTCGGATGTTGACGGGTTCCGGTTTAGTTTATCGTCTTGATTATGCAACAGGAGACGAAGGGGGCGCAACCACAATCATTGTAAATTACCCTTGGGGCTCGTTATAGAAAGGCCTCAAGGGCGGCTCAACAATTCGCACTTAGCCGCAGGAGAGGTGGGACTCCGCCTCAACGAAGTCCCAACCCCGTTCCCTCAGCTCAAAAACATCAGTACGCCAAATAAGGAGACAACCATTTTTCAAGCGTAGGGATTTCCATGTTTTTGCGTTTCGCGTAATCTTCAATTTGATCTTTATCGATCTTTCCTACCGCAAAATAGGTTGACTGGGGGTGAGAAAAATATAAACCGCTAACAGAGCTGGCTGGCAGCATGGCAAAATTTTCGGTCAGGGAAACCCCTGTATGTTTTTCAGCATTCAACAAATCAAACAGGGTTTGCTTTTCTGTGTGGTCTGGAAAAGCGGGATACCCTGGAGCGGGACGGATTCCCTGATATTTTTCCTGAATTAAATCGAGGCTGGATAAATGCTCGCCGGCTCCATAACCCCATTCTTTACGTACCCATTCATGCATGTACTCAGCCAGCGCTTCAGCGAGTCGGTCTCCCAAGGCTTTGACTAAAATCGCATTGTAATCATCATTTTTTTGTTCATAAGCTTTAGCCAGTTCGGCAACACCATGTCCCGTTGTTGTGACAAAGCCTCCCATATAATCCATTTTGCCTGAGTCTCGGGGGGCCACGAAATCAGAAAGCGCATAATTAGGTTTATCAGGCTTCTCCATTTGCTGACGTAAGGTATGGAATACCGCTAATACGTCCGTTCGGGCTTCATCACGATAAAGCACAATATCATCACCCTGACTATTCGCGGGGAATAAACCGATCACCGCTCTTGCCTGAAATTTTTTCTGAGTAATGATTTCAGTTAATTGCTGTTTTGCCTCATCAAACAATTTTTGCGCGGCTGTTCCTTGCTTGGGGTCTTGCAAAATTTGAGGGTACTTGCCTTTTAACTCCCAGGCCTGGAAAAAAGGCGTCCAATCGATATAGCGCTCCAATTGTTTCAAATCAATCGACTCAAACACCCGAAGGCCAATAAAGGAGGGTTTCTCACAAGCATAATGCTCCCAGTCGATAGCGACTTTGTTTTTACGGGCCTGAGATAACGCGATCAATTTTTGTCGGAGTCCTTTTAGAAGGTAGGCTTCCCGCTTTTGTTGCTGGTTGTCTGAATTATCCTGAATGAATGCCGCTTTGGTCTCAGGGTTTAATAATTGTGAAACCACCCCCACGACTCGGGAAGCATCAAGCACATGGACGACAGGCTCAGCATATTGAGGAGCAATCTTGATCGCCGTATGCGCGGAACTGGTTGTCGCGCCTCCAATCAATAAAGGGATGTTGAACCCCTCTCGCTTCATTTCCTGCGCCACATGCACCATTTCATCCAATGACGGAGTAATGAGTCCTGACAGTCCAATAAGCTGTACGTGGTGCTCTTTGGCTTTTGCGAGAATGGTTTCACTGGGAACCATCACACCCAAGTCAATGATGTCATAGTTGTTACAGGATAAAACCACACTGACAATATTTTTGCCAATGTCATGCACATCGCCTTTAACGGTGGCCATCACAATTTTTGTTTTACCTTTATAGTCTTGCTGATTTTCCTGATCTTTCAGCATATGAGGCAGAAGATACGCTACGGATTGCTTCATGACCCTGGCACTCTTTACGACTTGAGGCAGAAACATTTTTCCGGAACCAAACAAATCACCAACAACACTCATCCCCTCCATCAAGGGGCCTTCAATGACATCCAAGGCTGTGGGAAGTTGCTGTCTCGCTTCTTCCGTATCTTCCTCGATAAATTCTGTGATGCCTTTAACCAAGGCATGTTTCAGACGTTCGGTGATGCTGGCCTTCCGCCATTGAAGATCCTGTTTTTGGACCACTTTCCCTTCAGAAATATAGCTTTCAGCAAATGAAATCAGACGCTCGGTTGCGTCATTTCTTCGATTGAGAAGGACGTCTTCCACAAGTTCCAGCAAGTTTTTGGGAATTTCCTCATACACTGTAAGCATTTCCGCGTTCACAATCGCCATATCCAAACCGGCTTTAATCGCATGGTATAAAAACGCGGAATGCATCGCTTCACGGATGGGGTTGTTTCCTCGAAAAGAAAAAGAAATATTACTCAGACCCCCACTGATTTTCGCACCGGGGCAACACGTTTTGATTGCTGAAATGGCGTTGATGTAATTTAAAGCATAAGCATTATGCTCCTCCATCCCTGTCGCAACCGTCAGGATATTGGGATCGAAAATGATATCACAAGGATCAAAATCAAGTTTTTGAGTGAGCAAATCGTAGGCTCGTTTACAAACACGGACTTTCTCTTCTTTCGTTGAAGCCTGACCTTGTTCGTCAAAAGCCATGACCACGACTGCGGCACCATAATTCTTGATCTTCCGAGCATGGCTCAAAAATTTAGCCTCGCCTTCCTTCAAACTGATGGAATTCACCACGCCTTTTCCCTGAAGACATTTCAAACCCGCTTCAATCACAGACCATTTGGAGCTGTCAAGCATGATCGGAATTTTTGCGATTTCCGGTTCTGCGGCAATTAAATTCAAAAAATGGGTCATCGCCTGCTCTCCATCCAAAAGAGCTTCGTCAAAATTGATGTCAAGAATGTTGGCTCCCGCCTGAACCTGCTGCTCCGCAATCGACACGGCTGTGCCATAATCGCCATTCAGGATTAACTTTTTAAATTTCAAGGAACCGGAAATATTAGTACGTTCACCAATCATCAAAAACCCTTTATCCGCGGTCACATTTAACGCTTCTTGACCTGAGAGGCGCGAAATCGCGTCAAGGGAGGGTTTGGTTCGTGGTGAATATTTGGAGACCTGTTGGGCCAATTGTGCTATATGGGTTGGTCTGGTTCCGCAACATCCTCCCACAATATTCACCCAGCCTTTTGCGGCAAACTCAGAAAGCAACTCGGAGAATTCCTCTGGAGTTTGATCATAGTCTCCCATCTCATTAGGAAGTCCCGCATTCGGAAAAACGCAGATATTGAATTCACTGAGACGTGCCAGTTCTTCAACATAAGGACGCATTTCCTTCGCTCCCAAGGCACAGTTAATTCCCAGAGACAAGGGTTTTGTGTGCCGCACGGAGTTATAAAACGCCTCTAACGTTTGTCCAGAAAGGGTTCGACCTGATTTGTCGGTAATCGTGACTGAAATGGAAAACGGCAACCGTATCTGCTTTTCTTCAAAAAGTTGCTCTACCGCGTAATAAGCGGCTTTTACATTCAAGGTGTCAAAACTGGTTTCTGCCAGTAAAACATCAACACCTCCCTCTATCAACGCTTTTGCTTGTTCATAATATATGGCGACCAGATCATCGAAGGTCACATCACGATGGGCAGGATTACTAACATTCTGAGACATCGAGGCTGTTTTATTGGTAGGTCCCAGAGAGCCAAAAATAAAGCAGGGATGATCCGGGTTTTCCTGTTGGTAACGGGCAATCGCCTTTTGAGCCGCTTGAACGGAAGCGAGATTCATTTCGCGTACAGCCTGTTCCATCTGATAATCCGCTTGAGAAATGCGATTCGCGCCAAAGGTATTTGTCTCCAGAATGTTGGCGCCGGCTTTTAAGAAACGATAATGAATCTCCTCAATAACCTCAGGTTTCGTTAGGGATAAAAGATCATTGTTCCCTTGTAGTGGACGGTTATGCTCTTGAAAATGAGTCCCTCGAAAATCAACCTCCTCCAAATGGTAAGATTGAATCATGGTTCCCATTGCTCCATCCAATACCAGAATTTGCTCTTCCAATAGACTCATTAGTTGCGTTGCACTTGTTTTTGTATAGTTCATAATTGCTCTGTTTGTTGTTTCCCCATTCACAATTGAGGGCTTAGAAAAGTAGGATCTAGTTTTATATTTTGGATCCATGAGTATCGAATCTCATGACGTTTTAAAATAGGGATTTATCAAGGAGGACTCAAGTAAAAAATCAGGATTGAGGGACTTAGGGGTAGAAATAGGGACCTAATTCCTTGCAATTAAACGAGAATAAGCGAGAAAAGTGCTTGAGTATTTCAATAAAGAAGGTTAGTCCTATGCGCCTTATATGTGGCTTTGTACGAACTTAATCGAAGATCTTCAGATTGATACAGAAGTCATGATATTCAATCAACTTGGTTCCTTAGGAGAAAAATGAAGAAACTATTATTCGTAGGCATGACCCTGGTAATGGCGATGAGTTTCGCGATGACTGTAACTGCGGGTGACAAAGTAGCAGGAAAAGTACTTTTTGGAATATGTGTCGCGTGTCATGCGGCAAATGGAGCGGGAAATGCCGCTTTAAATGCTCCGGCGATTGCGGGACAAGAAGATTGGTATATCGTTCGCCAGCTCAATAACTTTAAAGTTGGGGCCAGAGGAACTCACGCTGAGGATGCGTTCGGAATGCAAATGCGTCCCATGTCAATGACTTTAGTTAATGACAAAGCGGTGGAGGATGTTGCCGCTTATGTTGCCTCTTTACCTCCTGTGAACGCGGCGGCTACAATCGGTGGAGATGTCAACGCCGGTAAAATGTCTTTTGTGGTTTGCGCCAGTTGTCATGGCGCTGATGGCAAAGGGAATAAGGTGCTTAACGCTCCAAGTATAGCAGGGCAGCATGATTGGTATCTACAGCGACAACTGAAAAACTTCAAAGCGGGTATTCGGGGAGTAGATTCCAAGGACATTTTTGGTCTTCAAATGCGACCTATGTCCATGATATTGCCTACTGATAATGACGTAAAAAATGTAGCTTCTTACATCAACAGCCTCAAGAAGTAACTTCCTGCCCGGCTCTGGCTCGCAATTAGGCATTCCCAGGCTTTGCGTGGGAATGCCTGTCAGGGCGCTTTGCGTGCGATGCGACGCAAGGAAGTGGCGTGTATGTTCTCCACGCCAAGCAGGAGACGATTTAAAAAGTCGGCCTTTTTATTGATTTCTGTACTCCAAAAACAGGCACCGATGGCGAACCCCCCATTCTATCAATCCAAAAACCTTATTGTAGGAGATTTTCATGCCTGAATACCGTTCACGAACCACGACTCATGGAAGAAACATGGCTGGTGCTCGTGCTTTATGGCGAGCGACTGGGACTAAAGACTCAGACTTTGGAAAACCGATTATAGCAATTGCGAATTCATTCACTCAATTTGTTCCGGGACACGTTCACTTGAAGGATTTGGGACAAATGGTTGCCGCAGAGATTTATAAGTGTGGAGGCATTGCCAAAGAATTCAACACGATTGCCATTGATGACGGCATTGCGATGGGACACTCCGGAATGTTGTATAGCTTGCCTTCCCGTGAGTTGATTGCGGATTCTGTGGAATATATGGTCAATGCGCATTGTGCGGATGCCATGCTTTGCATTTCAAATTGCGACAAAATCACACCGGGGATGTTGATGGCGTCTTTACGTATGAACATTCCTACGATTTTTGTCTCGGGAGGGCCCATGGAAGCCGGAGTCGCAACCATTAGAGGCCAAAAAAAGCATTTGGATTTGGTGGATGCGATGATTGCCGGCGGCAGTGATGACGTTACTGATGAAGAGCTTGCCGAATATGAACGCTCCGCCTGTCCTACCTGTGGTTCCTGTTCTGGAATGTTTACCGCAAATTCAATGAACTGTTTAATGGAAGCCTTAGGTTTAAGTTTGCCTGGAAATGGAACGCTTGTCGCGACTCATGCGGCACGAAAGGCTTTATTTTTAGAGGCAGGTCGGATTATCGTCGAGGTCACAAAAAAATATTATGAACAAAATGACGAATCCGTCCTTCCCCGCTCTATTGCGACCAAAGAAGCCTTTGAAAACGCAATGCGTCTGGATATTGCAATGGGGGGCTCCACCAACACAGTCTTACACTTGCTTGCGGCCGCTCGTGAAGGCGAAGTTAATTTCAACATGAAGGATATTGACCGCCTTTCCAAAAAAACACCCAATTTGTGCAAAGTGGCGCCATCGGTGGCCTATTATCACGTTGAAGATGTTCACCGAGCGGGAGGTGTTTTCGGAATTCTCGCGGAACTTGACCGGGGCCAATTAATTCACAGAGACGTCAACATCATCCACGATAAATCCATGGGAGAGGCCATTTCAAAATGGGATATTTGTGATCCAAAGAATGAGTCGGCCCATCAGCGTTTCTTGGCAGGTATCGGAAATCAACCTAGCCAACAGGCATTTTCTCAAAGTGAACAATGGGAAGCCTTGGATTCAGACCGGAAAAAAGGTTGTATTCGAAGTATCGAAAATGCCTATAGTCAAGATGGCGGATTAGCCATTCTCTACGGAAACCTCGCTCTTGATGGGTGTATTGTCAAAACGGCGGGAGTTGATGAATCCATTCTTAAGTTCAAGGGCCCTGCCCGAATTTTTGAAAGTCAAGAGGATGCCGTTGAAGGCATTTTGTCCGATAAAATCAAGCCTGGAGACATCGTCATCATCCGGTATGAAGGTCCCAAAGGCGGACCGGGGATGCAGGAAATGCTTTATCCCACCACCTATCTTAAAGCAAAAGGGTTAGGTAAAGTTTGTGCGTTAATTACGGATGGACGTTTTTCAGGTGGAACGTCAGGCCTTTCCATTGGGCATGTCTCTCCAGAAGCCGCTGAAGGAGGAAGTCTGGGTTTGATTCACGAAGGGGATCTCATTGAAATCGACATTCCTAACCGCAGTATCCAGGTTGTGGTCTCCGAGGAAATGTTATCCAAACGCCGTCAAGTCATGGAAGGAAAGGGGCCAGCCGCCTGGAAACCTGTCAGTCGAAATCGTATCATCAGCAAGGCCTTACAAGCCTATGCTTCCATGACAACCAGCGCTGCTCATGGTGCGGTCAGAAACATTTAATCACTCAATCTTCATCTTTATCGTTTGTTCGGGCTGGAGTATGAAGGCCCGGCGAATGTTGTTTTCCGCGCTCAGGTAGTATTTTCCTGAGTGCAGTGAGATGATGGCGATTTTGTCCTGATCGGTGATATAAGTTTGCCAAGGTTCCCCACTTTCTCTTAGTTGGAACTCCACTTTTCCGGGATGCCCCCACGATTGCAGGCGTTCCAAATTGACATGTAAGATCCCTGTTTTGATTTCAGGTGCCCGTGTTGAGGGAGATAAAGGAATTCGAGTTTTAGGATAAGGTGTTTTTGTAGTAACCGCACGTAAAAGTTCCGCAAATATCCTATTTTTGAACTCTATTTCATGGATGTTTTGGAAATCTCGAATATCAATAAAAAAGGCGATGGAGGTCACTTGTTCTACAAACTCCTTTGAAAGCCCTAGCTGGGTTGTAAGGAGTGGAACTTCCAGGTCGATGACTTTTCCTTGACAGTCCCGTAAGGTAAGAGAAATTTGTTCCCCCTGACGTTGATGAGACTGGTCAAATATTTGCGTTAACCAGGAATGAAATACGTTGGAGACATCCAGGGGATTGGCGTAGGTATATCGGTTGGTATAAAATTGGGCCTTCTGTCCTAAGGATGCCATGAGATAAACCATTTTTAAATCACCCTGTAATAAAGACGTCTTTAGCAACGCGTGATAGGCAGCCTGATCATTGGGAAGGATCCGAAGAATTTGCAACACCAGTTCATTGATCGCTCTGTAATTTTTACACGTTTGCCGTTCCGCGAGTAAGCGATTCAATAGATATTGATTCCGCTCAGCTTGTTCTATTTCCGAAGAATTGCCCTTCTCCGATAGAGCAAAAACCTTAAGTTCCTCGGCTTCACGAGCCTTTTCGTCGTCTTCATTTTCCAGATCAGCGGTATCCAGAACCTCTTTATCCTTAAGGGGACTCCCTTGGGATTTCGCACCCGAGGATTCTGTCTCAAGTCCCGCCGAACCAGGACGGCCCGCCGCATTTTTGACGCGAGTTCCGGTTTTAAATTCAGCGATACTCAAAGGGTAGGAAAATATAATAATTTCATTGGCAAGCGAGCCAACCGCGATCAGTTTGCCATCAGGCGAAATACTCCCTGAAACCAACGGATTGTTTTCTCCACTTAAGATGCGAATTTGATCTCCAGATTTCACCTCCCACAAACGAACTGTTTTGTCTTTGGAAATTGAAATCAAGGTACGTCCATCTTTAGAAAAAAGGACTCGATTTACAATAAATTGATGCCCTTTAAGCGTATGTTTCAACTTGGCTTTTTTAGGATCACTGACCTCCCAAAGTTTAATCGTCTTATCTTGAGAGGCTGAGGCCAGTAATGCTTCAACAGGACTGAATTCAAGATCCAGAACTGCTTTTTTATGACTTTTAAGCGTTGTTAACAACTCGCCTTGAGGATAACTCCAGAGCTTAATCGTTTTATCGCCACTACCTGTCGCAAAAAATTGACCATCACGGGAGAAACGGACGGCGTTGATTTGGTCATCATGGGCACTTTGCTCTAAAAGGGGAATTTTTTTTGTCAGATCCCACAAGATCCATTTTTGATCAGAACCTCCTGAAACGAGTACCGGATCACTGGGATGAAAACTGAGCGTATTGACTTTCCCCCGATGCTTCAGTAAGGATCCAGTTCGGTCCCCACTTTGGGTATTCCAAATCCCTATCGTTGAATCCGCACCCGCGGTGACAAACAATTTGCTGTCTTTGGAAAATCGCACGTCTTGTACCCGATGACTTTGAGTCGAATAGGTTCGCATGAGTTTCTGGTTGCTGAGATCCCAAATTTTGAGACTTTGATCCATGGAGGCGGATAATAAGTATTTTCCATTAGGCGTAAAATCGAGGGAAGTGATGGTCCGCGTATGTCCCGTCAACGATGCGAAAAAAGACGATTTGCCCAAGGTCCAAACTTGTGCCACGCCGTTATCAAAAGCCGCACTAAGACGTTCTCCTTTGCCATCAAACTGCAAACGCATCGCAGGAGAGTCCATCGGCTTGAGTTTGTTCACTATTTTTCCAGCCGGGAGTTCCCATAAAATCGCTTCAGAATCAAGCCCTGCGGAAATCAAATATGGGCCATTGGGATGAAAGTCAAAACTGGTAACCGCTTTTTTGTGCCCGACCAGTTCCTGCTTAGCCTGTCCGCTTTCCCAGTCCCACAAAATCAGGGTTTTGTCATTTGACGCGGATCCCAGCCATTTGCCTTCTGGATGAAAACGTATTTGATTTACATCTTGGGTGTGTTTATTGAGTGTTTGGAGAAGCTTACCTGAAGGGAGTTGCCAAATTTTTATTTTTTTATCTTTTCCTGCGCTGGCAAACACCTGTCCGTTAGGATGAATGGCGACACTAAAAATGGCACCTTGATGAGCGTTCGATAATTTAAGGTGCCTCGCTTTTTTTCCCAGATCCCACACAATCAAATTCCCAATATGACTGCCTGAAACCAGAAGCTCACCTTTGAGATCCACCGCTAAAGTATTTACATTTCCTATATGTCCCCGCAGGATGCCTTTGGATTGTGCTTGATTGACATCCCATATTTGAATATTGTTGTCTTTTCCACCGGTGATTATTAACGGTTGGCGAGGGTGATAAACCATAGAAATGGCGCTATGCTTTCCTGTGGAAATGGAACGCAGGCGGTTAGAATTTTGCAGATACCAGACTTCAATGTGATGCGATTTTGCTAACGTGACCAGGGTACGACTGTCTGCGCTGAAAATAGAGTCATAGACTGTCTTTTCTCCCAACTTGAAGGTATGGGACAGGAGGTATTCATCATCAGCACACCGTCCCTGTGTTACCATTAAACCCATCCAGAAAATCATGAGTCCAGGAAGATACCATTTCATAAGAACCAACTCAGATAAATTGCTTGAGGTTACACGTGCAAATCGCTGTGAATCATGTTAAAAGAGGATCTCCTCATGAGAGGTATAAGCAAAATTCTAAATCTTAACCCACTCAACATAACACTGATTTGTTAATTATTGAAAAATATTATGGAACAAAAAACAAACGCCAAAGCCCCCTCAAACAGTTTTGAAGACGCTCCAGGTGATACTCCCATGCCACTGACGGAACATCTTGCTGAATTACGAAAGCGGTTGCTCATTATTTTTTCATTTGTCTTTGCGGGGTTTGTCGTGGCGACTTCCGTGGAAATGCAGTTGGGACAACCTATTCTCGCAATCTTTCGAGCTCCCTTGGACGCACGCCACATCCCCTTAGTTTTCGATGAACTCACCGAACCTTTTTTTACTTATCTGCGTATCGGCTTATATACGTCTCTTTTTTTAACATTCCCTTTAACCTTAGGACAGCTCTGGTTATTTGTAAAACCCGCACTCTATCCTCAAGAACAAAGAATGTTTTGGCCCTTTTTGATCCTTTCCTTGCCCTTGTTTATAGGAGGCGGACTTTTTGGGTACCTGATCGTTATTCCTTTTGGTTATGATTTTTTTCTCGGTTTTCAGAATCAATTTACCGTACCCTCATTAAGAATGGGAGACTACCTCTCTCTAACCATTCAGCTCCTGTTTGCGTTTGGTATCGTTTTTGAGCTTCCCGTCATCACCTTTTTTCTAACACGCATGGGAGTCATTGATGCCGAATGGCTTCGGGAAAACCGAAGATACGCCATAGTTGCCATTTTTATTGTCGCAGCAATCCTCACCCCTCCCGATGTGCTGACTCAACTTTTGATGGCTTTCCCCTTACTCGTTCTGTACGAAATCAGCATCGTTGTCGCCTGGATGACTGAACCGAGAACGGCAAAAAAGGAAACAGAGTGATTCTCATCGCATTGCTTCTGGCTTTCGCTCAATCTCAACCTTTCCTCTAAAGGAGTGCGGTAGTTTTAAAAAAATGATAACACTCTTTTCAGAATAATAGCCTTTAGGACTCAGGTCGTATTCAAGAAAAAAGGTTTCTCCTTGGGATCTTCGTTGGATCAGAATTTCATCCGTTGTGTCAGGCCAACCAAAACCACGGACAATCGCTTGAATAGAGCCTTGAGGTATTTGTTGCGTAAACATAATTTGAAAATCTTCAGGGGCCAAATGGGTCTGTACTTTCAGAGAGGTTGAGGTATCCAAGGTAAAATGATAAGTACGGTGCTCCTGGTAGAGAGGACGACGCGTTGAGAAAACAGCGATCATCACGAAAATGACACCAATCGCTCCCAGGCAAACCGCAGGCGTATATGGGGAAGAAACGCTTGAAAGCGGTTCATTCGCATATAAGGGAATCTTTAAAACCCAGTAGTAAAGCACTAAGGCTGTTAAAAGGATGATTCCTAAAGCCCAGAAGGTGTCACTTGCATAATGCCCTCCTTGTCCGATCCTGGCAATGCTCATTAAAAAACCATAGACGATTCCAAAACCAGTTCCTGAAATTGCAAGGAACTTTGATTTCCGGTATAAAAAGGCACAGGTGACGAAAAGATAGCCCATCGTACAATGGCCACAAGGGAACGATTTCCCCTTTCCCGCAATACCTGGTTGATAGGGGTGACGATATTCCCACTTACCCTGAAATTCTTGAATTTGACGGGGACGAGGACGGCCCCAATAATCTTTAAGCACCGCGTTAACCAACACACCGCCCCCAATCAGGGAGGATAAAATGAGTAAAATCGCATAACGTCTCCAGGAGGTCCAGCGTGTTTTCAAATGAGAGAGGACATAGAGAATTACTGCCCCTAACGTTAATAAAAATCCAGGAATCGTTCCAAACTCATAAAGCCATTTCCAGGGTTGTGACTCAACCAACGCCCAGCCTCCTGCTCTTCCCAGGTAAAACCAGGAGGAAATCGTACGATCCAAATCGAAGTAAGTAAAGATTGAGGTCAGTGTTATTAAAAAACACAAAACCGCAATAATCCAATAAAATCCTGTTTTATACAGAGTACGGACGTTTATGAGCTCAGAAGATACCATAAGAATTATCAGGTAGGATGAGGTTTTAGGCGGATGTTTTAATCTACCTTGTGGGTTGATCGTTTTATTAAAATTTCTTCGAGTCGTCTTCTTGCGTAAATAGCATTGGTTTTTTCTTTTGAGGAGGCTATGATCTCAACGAGGTGACTATTTCGAGAGTAGAATCCTTTTTCTTCCTTTTGTCGGTCCGCAATTTTTTGAGCATGTTGCTGCAATTGTTCCAGGTGCTGTTGCTGAGAGCTTTGCTCTTGCCGCTGCTGTGTTTGACGAAGCCGTTGGTAATGCGCCAAACGCTCCTGACGTTCCATGGCGGTGGGATAACGTGTTAATTGTTGATAAAGTCTGACTTGCTCTCGTGGCTGAGGTGTTTGGGCCACAACAGGGAATGCCAGCAGACACTGAAGGAATAACCATGGAAACAGAGAGAGGAGTTGTTGACGTAACATCATTCGACCTTTAGGTGACTCCGGAAGCAATCCTTGGACTATAAGTATACATCGCATTACACCGGGAACAGACAGACGTCCAATTCCCTGTGGCACCGCAATGCCTGCATTGGTAAAGATTTTCTAATACATTTCCTGCTTGAAGTAAGATCCTCGCCGCTTGAAGTTCATCATCAGGCGTTTCTTGTTTGGTTGAATACTGATACTTCAAGGCGTAGTAAAGCAGGGGTAATGGTGAGGATTGCTCCCCCACTTTATCCAACAATCGATGGGCTTCCTGCCATTTGCCACTTTTGTATAACATCCGGATCAAAACCAAATCGACCGCAATCGTTTTGGTTTCTGATTGCTGAAGTATGTAGAAAAAATTTAAGATCTTTGGATTCTCACCCATATCGAAATATAAATGTTCCAACTCATCTAAAGCAATAGGAGACAAGGTTTTCTCATAGCAGCGTTTCAACACATTGGCCGCTTTAAGAGACTGTCCGGAATGATGAAGCTGGGCGGCCTCAGCAAGTGTTAAGGCCACATGATGTAATTCTTTAAATGCGTTCTTGTTAGGAAGGTAGCCAAGGTCCTGATGTTTTAAGAAAAGGGGGTTCTGTTGAAAGGCCTTTAACAGGTGGCTTTCATGGTTCTTATAAATCCGTTCCGCAACGAGACTGTTTGGAAAACGCTTCAATAAGGCACGCTCCTTTTGAACGCAGGCCTCCCATTCTTGCCGCTCTCGATGCACCAAACAAAAGCCTTCCAGGGCATTAGGGTGATCTCGAACAAGGTCATTGATTTCCTGACTTAATTGCTCGACCAATACCCAATTTTGCTGCTCAATCGCCAGTTGCTGGTAGGGTAACAAAACGTGTAAGTTTGCGGGAAACTGCTGTTTTAACTGATAATACGCATCCAAAATTAAGGCTTCACTGAGTTGATATTGCTTTTGTCTTAAACGATACTCACGAAGGTTAACAGGGAGATCCCCCTGCGTTTTAAGCTTGCCATAAGTCCGTCCGATCTGTTCCAAATCGCGCAAAATACACGCCTGATAAAAATCCCGCGATAACTGCTCATACTTAGCCTGTTTCGCCTCGGTCTGTCGTTGTTTGATGCGGCGAAAAATCCGATCAGGATGAAAAAACAGCATTCGCAGTTCCGCGCTTAAAAAACCAATCAGGAGCGTCCCCAAAATCACAACCCATAACGAGAAATGAACGGTATAGTCTCCAAACACTCCAATCGCCACGTTTCGATCATTCAGGTAACCCAAATAGCCTAAAAGACTAAACAATGCCAATAATACCACAAACCAGATCAGTCGTCTCATACACACACATTGATGTCGCTAATTAATAAATCTCGTTGCTGACGAGTCACAAGGGACAGTCTCATTTCCTTAATGATGATAAGGCTCTCCGTTCATGATGGTAAACGCTCTGTACAGTTGTTCGATTAATATAATCCGTACCATTTGATGATTGAACGTCATTGGAGAGAGACTGAGCATTTCCGATTGTTTGGAAAACTGGGAATGATCCCATCCAAAGGCCCCCCCAATCAAAAAATTAATACGAGAGTTTTGATGTCGTTTCTGCTGTTCCAGCCAATGAGCTAACCCTACGGAAGACTTTTGCTGACCGGTTTCATCCAAAAAAACATGCGTTTCATCTTTTGAAAGTTTTTTTAAGATTTGCTCCGTTTCTTGATTTCGGCATTGCTCAAGCCTCTGGGAACGGTATTTGACAGGCTTGATTTCCAAAGTTTCTACCGGCACATAGGGGCTCAGCTTTTTTAAATAGAGTCCAATCCCCGTCTGTAAATAGGCTTCCTGAGTTTTGCCAACCCAGATGATACGTATTCGATACATCTTTCTTCAATGATTACGGCATTCCTCAAAAAAGTAAAGGGTTTCATGGAAAGACGATATCCCGTTATCAATCCAAAGGAGCACCACAAAGGGTCTTTAAGCTATCAGGAAGAATCGAGGTTTTGCATTTCCAATCCTCAGAACCTTCCTGTTTTAATAAACGTGCAATTTCTGTCTGTCCATTATTTTTAGCAAGCGCAAGCGCGTTCCAATCGTATTTATCGGTCTCATGAGGATCGGCCCGGTATTTGAGCAGCAGTCGAACCATCGAAACATGGCCATAATGAGAGGCCAACATGAGAGGCGTCCATCCAAACCGATACTCTTTAATATTTAAATTCGCGCCGGCATCCAACAAAGTGGTCACGATCCCGGTATGTCCATAACGGGTTGCCCACATTAATGCGGTGTAGCCCTGAATGTTTCGATTTTCCAACTCTGCGCCACTGATTAACAATAATTTTAGAATATGCGAATACCCCGTGATTGCGGCCCACATCAGCGGAGTCATTGAATCTTCAGTTTTCAGATTGACATTGATCCCACTTTTTATAAATAGCTTAACGTATTCAAAATTTCCGTCCTTGATAACCTTAGTAAAACCGTTCGCAGAAAAAAACGTGCCATCATAAGGGGAAGAAGCGGGGCCTGTTTGAGCATTACCATGAGCAGGAACAACAAGTAGAAAAGCAATGCCGATCAATACGGGAGCAGGTATACGTTGTAGTAAATTCATAATATGCTACACTAGCTTTAGATGAGATAAATAAAAAGAACGATCTCTCTTTTAGATAACATTCCTAAACGGTGATGTGAAGAGTCTAATCCTCATTTCTGATTTAATCAGGGAATCGTAGGCTCTCGTTGCTTATTTCTCTACACAGACACCAACAAAAAGTTAATTTTCAACAAGTTTATAAGATTAAAGGGGAAGAACCCCCCTTTAATTCGTATTGATCGAAAAGTGCTCAACACACTAAAGGACGTGCATGAATTCAGAACACCGAAAAAGTAAAGTACTGCAAGAGAACATGTTACACCAGGGTCAATGGATCAGTCTGGTGGAAATCGCCTACGAAGATGAAGAACAACAATTGCGAAAGTGGGAATGTGTTCATCGCAAAAATCATACAGAGGCCGCCATTATTGTCGCTCATCTTAATCCAACCGGGCACTATATTCTAACCAAACAATTTCGTCCCCCTCTAGGGAACTATATCCTTGAGTTTCCCGCTGGCTTGATTGATGCTTGTGAAACTCCTGAACAAGCAGCTCTTCGAGAATTAAGAGAAGAGACAGGGTATATCGGACGTGTGCTGGAAACAAGTCCTAAGTTGTTTGTTTCACCCGGGCTATTGTCAGAATCCTGTTACCTGGTTTTTGTGGAAGTCGATGGCAGAGAAGCCTTCAACCTCTCTCCCAAAGCGGAAACCGAACCAGGCGAGCATATTGAAGTATTTTTAAGAAAACCTCAAGAAATTCCTGTGTTTATCCAGCAACAAAGAGAAGAGGGAACCCTGTTGGATATCCGTGTGTATACGTTTTTCAAAGAAAAAGGCCTGATATAGAGAGAAAAAGGTTTGGTTTTTATGCAATCAGCACCAAGGCTTTCATCCTCAATCGAGGAGAGTTTCAATAAAATGCAGCACGTCATCGGAAAGCAAAAACTCCTTCCCAATGTGGATTGGTTATGGCTGTTGCTCAGACATCATCCTCCTGAACCCGAAAAATTGGTGGAAGAGTGCGTCCAGTTGATAGGAAAGCTGGAGCAACTCAACCTCGATTGTGAATATGTTCTCGCAACCACTCTCTTTGAATTATATCCCGAAGGCTGCTTGTTCGAAATTCATGAAGCTCGTACTCTAATTCCGAAACATATTCAACTCATCTATGAACGCTTTGTCACTATTTCGAAACTGAAACCCAAACGACAAAGTAATTCGCAAATGGAGCTCATGCGTAAAATGATGGCCTCTCTTTCAGGAGATGTCCAACTATTAGCTGCGCTGCTAACCATTCGTTTGCAACAAATGCAACAATTAGAAGGCGTGTCTCCTGAAGAACAAAAGCAATTTGCTGAAGAAACCATCCTGATCTACGCACCCTTGGCAAATCGTTTGGGAATTTTTTGGATTAAAGCGGAGTTGGAAGACTTTTCGCTTCGATATACCATTCCTGAAGTGTATTACGATCTGAAAAGCAAAGTGGCCAAAAAACGAAATGAACGTTCAAAAATGGTTGAAGACACCACTGACGAAATTCATCGACTATTAGGTAAAGCCTCTATTCCTCATGAAGTCTATGGGCGCTATAAACGCTTTTATTCTATTTTGCAAAAACTGAAAAAGGTCAATAATGATTTCTCACAAATACATGATTTGTTTGCCTTTCGGATTTTAACTCCCAATGTTCAATACTGCTATGAAGCCCTAAGTTATATTCATGAAAAGTGGCCACCTATCGCCGGACGGTTTAAAGATTATATTTCCAAACCGAAAACGAATGGCTATCAATCGCTGCATACAACAGTACAAATCCCGGATGGCGAATTCATTGAAATTCAAATCCGTACCTATGAAATGCATACAATCGCTGAATTTGGAGTTGCCGCACACTGGTTGTATAAAGAGCAGGGTCGTTTGCCTCAACGAGAAGAACAGTTATACCACAAATATTTGGAAACCCAGCCCAAGGAAGATGGCCAGACACACTTCAAGTTTCCTCAGATTGAGCTGTTTTCCAATAAAATTTATGTTTTTACGCCCACTGACGATATCATCGAATTACCGAAAAATGCGACACCTGTGGATTTTGCCTATGCCATTCACTCCAATATAGGGGATCACATGGTTGGAGCAAAAATCAATGGCAAAATTGCCCGTTTGGATGATCTCTTGAAAAGTGGCGACCATGTTGAAGTCATGACCTCTCCCAAACAACACCCCCGAAAAGAATGGTTAAAGTTCATTCAATCGTCCAAGGCTCGCGCAAAAATCCGGTATGCCATCCGGGAACAAACTCGAAATCTACTACGCAGAAAAGGGTGGGAAATACTTGAGAAAGAATTTAAACACAATGAATTGAATTTGAATCGCATGGTCAAAGAAGGGAAACTGGAGCAAGAAAGCAAACAACAAAAAAATCAATCGTTTGATCACATCCTTTTCTCTTTAGGGGAAGGCGGTGTTCGTGTGAATGAGGTTGTGGGGTGGTTTATCGTCCCTTCAAAAGAGGAAGAGCTTCAACACGAACCTGTTGATCCCAACCGGCCTAGAAAAACAGGCTCTAAACATCAAAATAGTCCTATTACCGTTCAAGGACTCACTCATCTGCTCAGCCGACTGGCAAAATGCTGTTCTCCTCAACCTGGAGATGTCATCCAAGGCTTTATTACGCAAGGCCAAGGAATCACGATTCATCGCAAAGACTGTCCTTTGCTGGAAACCATGGAACCCACTCGCCTGGTCAACGTAGAGTGGAACAAGATTGAGGTGTAATGGAGAACGCGGACATTTCGTTAATCTCGATTTCAGTCTTATCGCCTGGAACGATATCCGGCATGTTTCATTTTCCCAGTGGTGACTCAAAGCACCACGAAAAGCAGGAAAACTGGTTTGAAGCAAGCCCTCCTCCAAAAGATCAATATTCGTAGAATGACCTCCATCAATCACTATCCGAAAAGAACTTTCTGCTGTTTCTTCCGGTAAATTACTCAACGAAACATCGGAGTCCGTTGGTTTGATGTCAATTTTTATGCTTATTTCCAGATTGCTCATAATGCTCTCCTTTAAATAGGTGCGTCATCGTATAAAAATGCTTACTACCTCTCATTTCATATACTATAACGGCGTTGTTGCACGAATCCGGAAGAAGTCAAACCTCCCCCTCATTTTTTACCACTTCATAAAACTTGGCAGGAGAGTGGCATCCCCAACTGAGTCATTTTGTTAAGCGCCGCACACCGAATGAACGCTTCGGTAGCCTGATGATCAAAATCTCTGTTTTTCAACCGGTCATCGAAGATCTGTTTGTAGCGAAACATGGCGGTTTCTGCCAAAGATCGCCGGTGGTAATGATGGACCAGTTTCCATCCATCACGCCCCAATTGCTCTATTTCCTGAAGATGATGATCCCGCAACAGAGGCGAATCTTCCGTGTCGGGAAACTGCACGACAGCATTCTTCTGTGGTGGAATCACCGCATGAAGGCCCTTTTGTTTCAAATATTCATGGATTTTCAAGGAATCATACGCTCCATCAGCGGAGACCTGATCAATGCTCTCCTGGATAGGATCGATCAGATCCTCCAGCACCTGGGAATCCTTCAGGTCATTGGTGGTAACGACACTTACCAGAATTTCCTGTGTCCGTTCATCGACCGCCAGAGGCAGTTTATTGCTTTGGGACAGGATTATCTGTGTCCCTTATCCCTCAAACAGTTTAGTCAGGCCGAACGTCAGGCGCAAATCGACTGGCTCCGGGCGAGTCCGTCCCAACTTCAATCACTGGAGCGTGTCAACTCCTTGGGAAAACGGGTGCCTATCGCCCAAGGCTATGAGTGGGAACGCACTCTGCAAACCGAGTGGGAAGGGACGGCCCTTCAATGGAGTGAACGTCTGATTCTGGTTCGCTCCTTTCATTATGCCCACGCTGCGGAAAAAAGACTGCATGCACTGTTAAAGGAAGTTCAGGAGCGCCTGCTATCACTCAATGAAAGAGGACGCGGCAGAAATCGTCCTAAATCCCAGGCAGCCTTACAGACGTTGATTCAAACTCAACTTCAGGATACCGACCTCATCGGGTTACTGGAAGTCAAAGTGCTCACGGTGGAACCGACCTCTGCCAAACGTTCCTGGGATTTTCAACTCTAGGTATCTCCTTGCCTGGAGGCCATTGAACAACGGCTTCAGAATCTGGGCTGGCAAGTGCATGCTACTGCTCTGAGTTCCGAAGTTCTCCCGCTGGATCAGGTAATTGATACCTATCGCAAGGAATATCTGCAGGAACATAATTTCCGCAGACTCAAGGGAGTTCTGAACATCCGTCCCTCCTATCTGCAAAAGGAGGATCATCTGGAGGGGTTGGTCCATCTGCTCTCCATGGCCTTACGCGTCCTCACGCTTCTGGAGTTCCAAGTTCGGCAAGAACTTCTGGAATCCGAGGAACCTTTAGGGGGGATTTATCCAGGCAATCCCTCCCGTAAAACCAGGAGACCTTCCGCAGAACTCCTGTTACGGGCTTTTTGCCCCATTGAGCGTATCCAAGGGGTTTCGGGAGTGATTTCCTTAACTCCCACACAAAGCCGAATTCTCAAGTTCCTGGGCTTGTCCGAAGCTCTTTATTCGGGGGGATAGCTGGTTTACCCAACTTCATCAAAAAATGAGCGAACCGTCAGTAATTAGGTCTAATTAGGTCTGAACTACGTCAGACCTTTTATTGACCTGTTCTGCTCATCAAAACCCTTTCAAACCCCTGTTTTTCCAAGAGTAAAAGGGTAAAAGCGCCAAGGGTCACAAACTGGAACACAGGCGGAAACCGAGAGTGCTGCTGCTACCGCTCGGCGAACCGGAGTTGCGATTGGCTGACCGCAAGTAGTCGCCGAAGTCGTTGAAGCCGCCGCCACGATACACACGGTTGGAGCCTGAAGCAGCACCAGTAGGATTCGTCTGGGCATCGCTGCTGTAAGAGCCATACCAATCATTAACCCATTCGTATACATTACCGTGCATATCATAAAGTCCCCAGGCATTGGCCGTTTTGCCTTTCACCACATGGGCATCGGACCCGGAATTGAAGCCATACCACGCCACACTATCCAGACACGAACTGTCGCTGCCGCAAGACCAATCCGTCGTGGTTCCCGCTCGTGCCGCATATTCCCATTCCGCTTCGGTACACATCCGATAGGTCAGACGGTCTTGCTGTCCGTTCAGCCATGTGATGTAGTCTTGTACATCGTACCAGGAGACATCATACGCGACCGGGCAGTCATCCATAAAACAATAATAACTTCTCGCGCTGGAATCATACGCCTGGTATTCCCCGATCGTGGTTTCATGATCCGAAATGTAAAACGCACTCAGCGTCACACTATGCACCGGTGTTGCCACTCCTTCCTGACCCATCGAAAACGTCCCGCCGTTAATCAAGACCATGCTGGATAATATATCCCAAGGGGTTTGCCCTGTGGTGAAACCGGTGGTTTGGGTGTAAGTGGAGGCCAAGGTATTGCCTGCTGGGTCGGTGACGCCGGTGGTGATCCGGATTTTATAGGTGATTGTCAAACTGAGTGTTGAAGCCGGCGTGACCGTGAAGGTTCGATTGCTGTTGCCGGCGACAGGCGACGCGCTCATAGGCACACAGGTCGTGAAATCGTCAGATGATACCTGAAAACTTCCGGAACAGGACGTATCCGCCGTGTTGGTGGTCACAGTCGTGGTCTTCATGTCCTCGCTGAAGGTCACCGAGACCCTAGAATTGGTACTCACGGAGACAGCCGCGTCGGTGGGACTGGTACTGGAAACCGTAGGGACGATGGTGTCGTAGACAAAGCCGGTCGATTGCGTGTAGGTTTGGTCCAGGAAATTTCCGGTATAATCCTTGGCAGAGGGGGTCACCCTGATGCGGTAGGTGGTGTTAACGCTCAGCGCGGAAGCCGGTGTGACCGTGAAGGTTTGGTTGCTGTTGCTGGAGGTAGGGGCGGCACTCATTTGCGCGCAGGTGTCAAAGTTGTCTGAGGAAACCTGAAAACTGCCGGAACAGGACGTATCCGCCGTGTTGGTGGTGATGGAGGAAGTGTCCATGGCCTCGCTGAAGGTCACCGCGATACTGCTGATGGCGGATGTCGTTATGAAACCATCCGTTGGGTTGTAGCTGGACCAGGAAGGCTTGACCATGTCGAAGTCGCTCCAGCACAAGTATGATGTGGTATCCGCCTCACCGCTTTCCAGCGTGCCGTTGTTGGCGGTGCCGCCGCCGTCGCCGTTGTCATAGCCTGTCTGGATTTTCTTGCCGCCGCCTAAGCAATTGCTGCCCAAGGATTCCGAGAAAATACTGGTCAGCAGGTTATAGGACGGTCCGGTCGCTCCGGTCGCTCCGGTCGCTCCGGTCGCTCCGGCAACTCCCGTGGCTCCGTCGCATACGTAAGAGGTGTTGTCGGCTTCGCCACCTTCAAGAATGCCGTTGCTGGCGGTGCCGCCGCCATCGCCATTATCCAGGCCGACGCTGATTTTTTTGCCTCCGGCTGCGCAATTGGACCCAGCAGGTTCATTCACCATGCTGACCAGGGATTTATCACCGTTGGCTCCGGTCGCTCCGGCAACTCCCGTGGCTCCGTCGCATACGTAAGAGGTGTTGTCGGCTTCTCCACCTTCAAGAATGCCGTTGCCGACAGTGCCGCCGCCATCGCCATTATCCAGGCCGACGCTGATTTTTTTGCCTCCAGCGGCGCAATTAGAGCCGGCAGGTTCATTCGTGACATCGACCAGGGATTTATCGCCGTTGGCACCGGCAACTCCCGTGGTGCCGGCAACTCCCGTGGCGCCGTCGCATACGTAAGATGCGTTGTCGGCTTCGCCACCTTCAAGAATGCCGTTGCTGGCGGTGCCGCTGCCATCGCCGTTATCCAGACCGACGCTGATTTTTTTGCCTCCGGCTGCGCAATTGGCCCCGGCAGGTTCATTCATGACATCGACCAGCTGCGCAATTGGCCCCGGCAGGTTCATTCATGACATCGACCAGGGATTTATCGCCGTTGCAGATCACCTCAGTGACATCAATTTCCGAGGTGTCGAGGGTGCCATTGTTATTTTCATCGATTCCTGAATAAACTTCCACGCCGCCGCTGAGACATTGAGCGCCAGGGGCGACGGTTTTTTGCTTGGTGAAAACCCCCTTGGAAATCAGATCGGTGGTATTTCCTTCCTGGGATATTTCGCCCTCATTGCAAGCCGGTAAAACAGCCAGTGAGATCAGAACCATCAGGATAGTGATCATTAATTGAAGATTGTTCATAATTTTCTCCTTAATTTGGTTGTTTGAAACGCGATAATCCGCACTCCGGGAACATGTTTCGGTTTGGGATGTAGGTTGTCGCGAATATTCCCGATTCATCAGCGATCCATGAATGAGAGTATTTGCGGATACCAGTAAATACGGACAAGAAAAATTGAGATAAACCGATGGCGTAACGCGGCGTCTGGCGGCGGAATGCCACCGTGATTCAGGAACAATCGAGGAATGAGGGAAAGAAAAAACCCTGGAAAGAAAAAAGACTTGATTAATGAGAATCCACCATGAAGCTGGCTGGCTGGCTGGATGGCTGGAACAAGGCATGCTTGTTCTCGCCGGTTCATGGATATATCTGCGGCTGCAATGATGTGTCATAAAAGCTCCCCCGGTCAAGAAGGACTCATCTGAAATGGGTCATGAGAATGAGCTAATACAAAACTCTTCGCGTCCTGTCAATAAAAATTCCAGAAAAGTTTTGTCCTGGGAGCGAGGGCGTCCCGCCCTCCGGTGAGGGCAAGAGGCCTTCAGTTTCCAGGGATTGCCTCATTTCTTCGGTGCTTCAGGGGTAATATCTGATTGTTTAAGTAACTCTAGAAGTTTTTCTTCCCGCTGTAAGTCTGCTGCTTCCCGCTGCAAGGCTGCTTCCTTCTGCTGCAAGGCGGCTTCCTTTGGCATGTTTCAAACCTCGCCTAACAGTTGTCAGCAATTGTTCTCCTCAAACTTCATAAAATAGTAGACAAAGACAGTTCTTCGAAGGAAGATAAAACTTTCAAACCTTATTTTCCTTTTGAATAACTCATAGACCCGGAGGAACTATAGATGTTCAGAAAATTAACGACACAGTAGAAGAGGCGTCTCGCCTCATTCAAGGAGCGGGACGCTCCTTCTACTGTGAATTTATTTAAATGAACGTCTATAGACAAAAGCGGTTGTTGCGTGACGCTCAATTTTGGAGGAAAGCGCCTGAAGCGAAGACTTGGGAGAAACAAACTTTAGGCTCCTGGAAAAACAAGCTCGGGAAAAATTGGATTCACTGGTCCGTGCTTCCTCTATGGTGGAAAATGTTAACTCCAGAATTCGACCTTTTCTCAAGGCCTGTCGAGGTGAAATCAATCAACCTCGACTCAATCTGATCCGATTTTTTCTGAATCACAAGGTATTCAAAAGGGGAAAAAGAAAGGGCTGCTCTCCTTCGCAACTCCTACATCAGAGTGAGAAACCCACTCCCTGGATGCAGGCCTTGAGACAATCCCTGCAGGAGTTACCGCTTCCTGATGCGAAGGCCAACTCTCTTGCAAATTGAACGCTGCAAGGTTTCAGCGCGATGAAAAATCTGGATACGAAAAAAAAGCGACGTCGCGTTACGGGGCGAAGTGTATTTAAAAACACTGTTAGCTATCTCAGCATGAAATTGAAACATGCCGCAAAGTTCATCTCCAGAAGTTGCATTTTGAACTCCAGCAGTTTCTAACAGAGCGACTGACGTTAACGCTCAAACCCAAAGCCACCAGGCTGGCGCTCGTTTCAGAAGGCATCAATTATCTGGGTGTCAGGATTTTTCGAGGGACGATCCGTCTGCAAAAACAACGATGGCAGCGCTTTGAGCGAAGATTGAGTGAGCGCGAACAACAATGGCGGCGAGGAGAGCTTTCTATGTGGATACTGAGTCTTCCGTGAGAGAGGACGTCCTGCAATCGTGTCTGTCTCTGGCCTCCATCCATGATGAAGTCTTTTCCCTCGAAACGCCCGCCAACTTTACACCCAAAACCTTCTGATGGGCCGGTCTCTGGCTGCGCGACTTTCTACCGTGTTTTTATACTCAGAAGGGGTGAGATCTGCATTTATGAGTTATGAGATTTCAATACTTTGATTATGATTTCAATGCGTTGAGATTTTTCATTTCTCATACCTCACGTCTCATTCCTATAATTGGTATCTTTGCAGAAAATCATCCAAAAATAAATCTAATCGACTTTGGTAGTCATTTTCCACAACCAGATGAGCATATTGTTTTGTGGGCAAAACAAAAGAGTAATAGGCCGGACGGACAAAGGTAAAGTATTGGTGAATACTGAATTCCGCGGTAGTTTGACGCTCTTGAATATCTCTTAAAACCCGGCGACCCAAAGTAACATCCGGTGGACTTTCAAGGAAAAAAGAATAATGGAGCGAGGAACGAATGCTTGCATGCATCAGGGTATAAAGCCCGTCCAAAATAAGATAGGCACCTGGAACCAGCTTAAGCGTATTCTTTTGCCGTTTTCCAATACGGTAATCATACGTTGGGATCAGAACAGGTTTTAGGGAGAGTAGCTCTTCAAAGACATGATGAAACAACTTGAAGTCAAAGGCTGTGGGAACATCAAAATTATACTGTTCCATTGAAACAGGATCAGGACGATTCAAATAAAAATGATCTAAGGGCAGGACCGTCGAATTGGGTAGTCGCTGCGCCAAATAAGATGCGAATAATGATTTTCCACTTGCTGAACTGCCTGAAATTGCAATAATTTTCATAGAATACCTCTAACTTTGGAGCCTTTCCAAAAGCCCTGCTTCCAAGTTCTGAGCCAATACTTTTCCAAGGGTCTTCACGTCGTCATGCCCTGTCTTCAAACAGGGAATTAAGCCAATCACACGGATCGCTAACTGTTGCTCGAGAGTCAGCCATTGGTAACGGATTAAATCACTGTGGAAACTATCTTCCCGATTATTGAGAATAACGCCTACGACCTCAAGATTCTGCTGCTGAAGTTGTTTCACCTGTAACAGTGTATCCGACAATTCGTGTTCTCCTATGCCTGCCACCCAAATTATTTTTGGTCTCCACTGAATCAACAGATCCAACTCCGTTTCTTCACTGGAAACGGGGAGATAAAGTCCCCGGCTGCCTTCGATGACCACAAGCTCAAAGTGTTGTTTAAGGAGTTCCAAATATTGTTTGATCGTCTTCGATGAAATCTTGACACCATCTCGTTGTCCTGCCAGCACAGGAGGTAAATCCTCGTTAAATAGAAAAGGATTAACAAGATTAATGTGTTCTGTCATCAAAGCCGCCTGATGTAGACGTTCTCCATCGGTAAAAGCATCGGCTGCGTTGTAATGAATATGGCCGACATCCACAGGTTTGAACGCTCCGACTTTAGAGTCTGTGAGGAAACAGGTGATTAAACCTAAGGCCACAAAAGTTTTTCCTACCCCTTTTGAAGAACCTCCCACATAAATTAACTTTGTCATTCTTGATTTTCTCCACTTAAAATTAATTTATCCCTCAGTTGATTCAAGTTTTTGTCTTCATGGGTAGTCAGTTCTTTGGTAATGTCTTGAATCGTTAAGTAACGTGGAGGTTTGGTCTTCTTTTTAGAGCCTTCCTTAAGGTCCTTTTCTTGTTGCTTTTTCAGAAACTCCCACACATTAATCGTTTCTCCATCCTCTTCAATGGTAATTTTTTTTAATTCCTCCTCAGGAAACCCCGCCTTCTCTGCCGCCTCCATCAATTTTGTCATGTCTTTGATCATTTTTTTGTGTTTCAATTCACTTTTTGAAAGCTCATCAGAACTCTCATCATAAACACTCTTCTCTTGAGCATAGCTATTCAAAAGGAAAGGACCCAAGAGCGTCACCAACATGATTACGATTCCAGTCAATTGTTTCCACAGTGTCAAATATCTTGAAGACATAGCTCTCTCTGAGTATGAATTATGCATTTCCTCTAATTCTGGGGTTAGAACCTTTCGCTGACTAAAATTGGGAACATCATAGCCTTATGCTATGCAATGTACGAGCAAAAGTTTAAAAAACCTGAGGTGCTAAAAGGATCTTCATGAAATCTGGGAAAAAAAATGCGACTCTTATCTGGATGCTTGCGTTTGTCAGCCTCATCCTTGTTGGATTAGGAGGGTGTGCGGGGAAAGAGGAAATTCGGAAATCAGCGCTCCATTATTTTCAACAGGGAAACGAATCATTTCAAATGAGAGATTTTCAGGCGGCGATCTGGAATTATTTACGTGCCATCAGTCTGGACTCTGAAACTCAGGAGTTTTATTATAATTTGGGTTTGGCTTACTACGAAATAGGCAACTACCTCGAAGCGGTTGATGCTTTTGAAAGAGTGAAGGAGTTGAATCCTAATTTGGCAGGTGTCTATTACAATCTGGCTCTTACTCATCATAAACTGTATGAAACGGAACTAGCCAATCAATACTATAATCAATATCAACAGCTACTCAGTGCGCGTCTCGCGAAAAAAGAGGCTCAAGAACAGGCCGAAAAATTGCTAAGAGCTTCCAATCCTGAACCGACGCCTCCACAGAAACCCCAACAACCCCAATCGCCTCAATCCAAGCAAACCGCAAAAAATGATAAAATCATAAAAAAGGATAAAACCTCGAAAAATAATAAAACCTCGAAAAATAATAAAATCATAAAAAATACAAATTCACAGTAATCTTTGCGCAGCAATAATTTCCTCTTAATGGCTCATAACACAGTCTTGAAGGCCACCATTTCTCCTCCTGTTTAAAAAAATCCATAGCTCGTTGAGAAATTATTGAATAAGTCAGAATTATTCGTTATGTCTCTAAGTAGTAGCCATAGGTAAAGGAAGATCACGTTTAAGAAGATAATATGGAATGAAAAGAATTTCACTCAAAAATCCTGAAGATTCAGCGGCGCAAGAACATCCAGACTTAGAGACGTTGATGCGGAAAATTCATAAAGGACGGTATTTTAAGAAGATGAGAGGGAATCTGTTAAAGCATATGATCCGTGAGAGTACCTTGGTGTATTTGGCAGAGAATGAGTATTTGCTTCGGGAAGGAGAGACGGACTTTCAAGAAATGTATATCTTGGTCGAAGGCTCTTTGGCTGTGATGTCACGGTCAAAATTCATCCTGCGTTTGGAAATGCCCGGTGATGTCGTTGGAGAGATGGCTGTGATTGACCCGGCGCCCCGTTCTGCAGACGTGATTGCGGAGAAAGATTGTCAACTCATCGCCTTTTCTGCGGAGATGTTTCAGGTGGATGAAGAGGCGCTGGTCGCCCCCATTACCTACGTCATGTTTGCTCATGTCTTAGCCGAAAAATTAAGGATCACTACCGCGCAATCTTTATTGCATAAGAACGATCGAGTCAGTTCTGATAAGCATCTAAAGGTTGCTCTCATTGATGCTTCCGAATTTGACCGAGATATCCTGCGGGGGGTCTTGGAAAAATACTGGTCGGAATTAACGCCTGTTGAATATACCTCCGGACAAATGTTCCTGAACAACCCCTTGGAACATCGTTTTACCATGATCATTGTGGATATTGAGTGTTTCCAAAAAGACACTGAAGGTGAGGGTCTGCGATTTGCTCTCAGTACGATGAAACTCCACGGAGCGCCTATTTTTGTGATCAGTGAATACTGCAAGCACCCTTTGAAACGCGATTTTTTGAGAGAGCGCGGTGTCGAGGAACAAATTGAAAAACCCTATGCGGTTGAAGACGTCATTCATCGAATCGAGAAATTTCGAGTATGGCACTATAAACAACGTGAGCTGGATCGTGTCGAACACGCGGCAGATACCGATCAATTAACGGGGATCGCAAACCGAAGACGAATGGATGAGTATCTCGAAGCTCTGATCACCTTGTATCCTGATAAGCTTCCCCGGTTTTCATTCATTATCACGGATGTCGATAATTTTAAACATTACAACGACACCAATGGTCATCAAATGGGGGATGTTGTCCTCTCACGGGTGGCGTCGATTCTCGCAAAAAATATACGCAAAGGCGATATGGTTGCCAGGTTTGGAGGCGAGGAATTTGTGGTCATTCTTCCAGGCTGTTCCCTCGAAAATGCCCATAAGGTTGCGGAAAAGCTGCGTCTGTGCGTTGAAAAAACAGAATTTCCCAATCAAAAAAGCCAACCTACGGGTAATCTTACCGCGACTTTTGGAGTATCGTCTTACCCTCCCGCCAAAACAATTACCGAATTAATTGAACAAGCGGATCATTGTTTATATCGTGGAAAAGAAGCTGGCAGAAATGTAGTCGTTCTTTCAGAGCCTAACTAAATGGGTGCTATGATGAACCGTAAAATGATTGGAATTGTTACTGTAGGCATCGGAATCATAATTTTTTTCGGCCATGCTCTTTACGGCGCAACGCCACTGTTTCTTGAAAACGGAAAACCCCTGTATGAATTCGGATCTTCCCTGGACATTCTGGAAGATCCGGAGGGGCACTTGAAAATTGAGGACATTGTTACCCCTGAAGTCTCAGGACGATTCACGCCAAGTAAGAACCAGGCCAATTCCTATGGGTTTACTCAATCGGTCTACTGGGCCCGTTTCACTCTCAAACAAAATCCACTGGAAAACGGAGAAAAATGGTTTTTGGAACTAGGGTATCCCTTGATTGATTTTATTGATTTTTATACCTTCACTCCTGAAGGCCAATTATTGCACCAAAAGACTGGAGACCGACTCCCTTTTCATCAGCGATCTATTGAATATTATAAATTCATCTTTCCTTTAAACCTCGTTTCTGAAGAACAAACCTTCTACTTAAGGTTCCAGACAACCAGCTCGATGCAGTTTCCCATGAGTCTTTGGAACCCCACCGCATTTGCGGAACACGCGATACAAGTCAATTATGGTCTTGGCATTTATTATGGCCTGATGCTGGTAATGATTCTTTATAACTTGTTTATCTTTTTTGCGATCCGAGACAAAAACTACCTCTTATACGTTGTTTTTATTAGTTTATATATCATGTTTCAAATGTCTTTAAATGGACTCGCTTATGAATATTTGTGGCCCAATGCACCTTGGTGGGCCAATCAGAATCTCCCTGTCTTGATGATGTCCGCCGCCTACGTTGGATTCCTTTTTTCACGTTCATTTTTGAACAGTAACGAGTATGTCCCTTTTCTGCATAAAATATCAAGAGGACTGGAAGTCCTGTCTTTATTGATCATGACTTTATGTCTGTTTATTCCCTATGCTATTGGGATTAAGCTTGCGATCGTTGGGGTTGTTCTCCCTGTTCTTTGGGTCATTACGGTGGCACCGATTTCCCTGTATAAAGGCTACCGTCCCGCTCAATATTACGTTTTGGCTTTTTCCGCGCTAATATTAGGAATTTTGTGCTTTGTCCTCAAAACCATTGCCCTTCTGCCTTTAAATTTTTTCACCGAAAACAGTATTCAAATTGGAAGCGCGATGGTTGTGGTTTTACTCTCGCTGGGACTGGCGGATCGAATCAATGACGAGCGGAAGAAACGGTTTTTAGCGCAAAGACAAGCGATGGCAGCCCAAGAAGAAACGCTGAAAGCTCAACAACAAGCGGTCGAGAATTTGAAACGCGCTGACAAATTAAAAGATGAGTTTATGGCGAACACCTCTCATGAATTAAGAACGCCTTTAAACGGAATCATTGGCCTCAGTGAGTCTATCCTGGATGGTATTGGCGGAGCTATTTCTGAGATTCACGCTGAAAATTTGAAAATGATCATCCAAAGCGGAAAGCGTCTTGCCAACCTGGTCAATGACATTCTTGATTTCTCAAAAATGAAAAACCATGAGTTGGAGCTCCAACTTAAAGCCGTCGATCTTAAAAGCGTTTCCGATTTAGTGTTGACTTTGGCAAGGCCCCTCATGGGAGATAAACAGCTTGAGTTCGTTAACGAAATTCCTGAAACCTGCGCTCTGGTCCATGCTGACGAAAACCGATTGCAGCAGATTATGATTAATCTGATCGGAAATTCGATCAAATTCACCCATGCCGGTTTTGTCAAAATCAGTGCACAACAAGTCGGCAATCAGATGCTTGTTTCGGTAACGGATTCTGGTATTGGGATTCCCGAGGAAAAACATGGGTCTATTTTTCAATCTTTTGAACAAGGGGATGGATCAACGGCAAGAGAATACGGCGGGACAGGACTGGGACTTTCTGTAACTCAAAAATTAGTTGAATTGCACGGAGGCAAAATTTCAGTAAAAAGCTCCGTCGGGAAAGGCTCAACCTTCTCATTCAATTTGCTGGTTCATCTCGGTGAACGCTCAAATGAAACGGTGTCTGCTTCAAAGACAGAGAAGCTCCAGGAATTGGAAAAGGCTGAGGGCATCCAGGAACATTTTCAACAATACACGGTAAAAACCCCAACATCCAACAGCTCAATTGAAGCTTCCGTTACGCCTGTGAATGAAGAGGCGAATGCGTCTGCGAGCGAAAAGCGGTCAACCATTCTGATTGTTGACGATGAGCCTGTTAATATTCAAGTCCTGAGGAATCAACTAAGTCTGAATCATTATGACATTCTTGCCGCTCAAGACGGATTTAGAGCGCTGGACATTCTTAAAGAACATCAACCGGATTTAATCTTACTTGATTTGATGATGCCCCGAATGAGCGGCTACGAAGTTTGTAATCGGGTTCGGGAGAAATATGATGCGGCGACACTGCCCATCATTATGCTGACGGCCAAAAACCAGGTGGCGGATTTAGTTCAAGGCTTACAAACGGGTGCCAATGATTATTTAACCAAACCCTTCCACAAAGATGAACTACTGGCTCGTGTCAGAACCCATATTAAATTTAAAAACGCGGTTGAAAATTTAAAAGAACGAGAACGCCTGGAAATGGAATTGCAGACGGCTCACACGGTTCAAGAGCTATTGATTCCACAGGAAGATCCGCAATCAGACTTGTATGATATTTCCAGTTTTTATCAATCAGCATCAGAAACTGGAGGGGATTGGTATGGATATAACGAACGTAAGGATCATCAAACGCTTGATGTTATGATTGGTGATGTCGTCGGACATGGCGTTCCTGCCGCCCTCATTACGGCCTTGGTTGAAAGCTTTTATACCTCTATGGAAATCTATCGTGAAGATTGTGACAATGGGTATAGGGATCTCCGCTTACATGATCCCACCTATTTGCTCAAATTACTCAATAATGTGCTGTATAATGTAACCCATGGCTTGTATCCAATGACGTTCTTCTATTCGATCATTGATTTAAAAAATAAAGTGCTGACCTACACCAGTGCCGCGCACAATCCATGTTATCTATGGCGTCCTTCCGGTTTCACGGTCAAACGAGGACATCGTGATAAAAAACAAGCGATTCTGTCTCTTAACATTCCAGGTCCCCATCTGTCTCATTTTCCGGACAGTATCTATCACATGAAAACACAACAATTGGAAAAAGATGATGTCATTCTGTGGTTGACCGATGGACTGATTGAAAATGAAAATTCGCAAAAAGAGCCTTTTAGCGCAAAAAGATTAAAACAATGTATTCAAAGCTCAGCGGGGTTAGACTCAAGGGGCATTAGAGATAAAATTGTTCATGAGTATCACGAATTTTGCGGAACAGAGCCTGCGAGCGATGATGTGAATTTTATTGTGGCAAAAATTTTATGAATGGGGACGTCCATGTTGTTCAGACCCTGGTCTTCGGAACTATGAGGACGCTGGGACTTTGGCTTGGCCGTTCCAAAGTCAGCAAAACGCTCAATATAGTTGTCCAGATAAATTCCTGCTGGGATCGAGGGCGTCCGCCCTCCGATGAGGACAAGATGCCCTCGCTCCCAAGACAAAACTTTCCTTGAGCACTATAACAAAACTTCACTATCACTAGGGATACAATAACAAGGCAACTCCCTACAATTATAAGAAGAATATTTTCCATAAAGACACGCTCTTTTTTATCAATGCGGTGTATCCCAGGTAGGACCATTCCAATTATTTCCAGCGTAAGGATTAGGCCAATTCTAAATATTAGACATCCAATAAAAATTATAATGACAGTTTTCAAGACCGTTACACATTTCTTCATGCAACTCTTTTGGTTAGAGCTTTCTACAAGAACAATCGACTAAAATTTCTTTTCCTTCATGTGAATATTGTCTTTTACATTCGTCAGGAGAAGCAAATTCATTGACACGTTCCCACCCTTGAAGATCTTTCCAGATGCAACGATATTCCATTCCTTTTGTTGTTAGATTTGGCAAAGGTAAAGGAAAATGGACTCCACAACCAATAGCTATCAAACTGAGCATAAACAATATTATCCATCGCATAAGCCTCAAAATCCTTTACAAGTTATAGTTAGAGTTACTTGTGTTGGAGTGATACTAAGGCTAGGCGTGAAATTAGATAATGAAAAAGTATTTTCTTGTGGAGGTGGTTTGGAAGATTGTGGCAAGAATTGATTGATGAGAGGAACAGCCAAAATATTTATGACTGTATTTGTCGCTTGTTCTTGAGCAGTAATATTTGGATTCATGATATCAGGCTTAGGAGCCTTAACAGCAGCATCAGGGAGAGCACTAACATAATCCTTCCAGTCATATAATCCTGTGGGATCAATCCGGTTCACGGGATCGTTGGAAGCATACGTATAGAAGTTAAGGCTCACGGCGAACCGCAGGGGTTCTTTAGTGGTCCAACGCACAATTTCGGCTGAATAATCACGAGCCCCAAAGCGGACGAGTTTAGTATCAGGATCGTAGCGGCCCCCGGCAAAGCCGAAAGGTTGGAAACCAGGATTAGTGTCTTGGAGAATATTCCCAAACTCGTCATAATCCAAACGTTGAGCAATCTCACCGGTTTCCACATTGACAATGACACGTGGACTTCCAAGGTGATCAGAAATGATAAGGTAAATAGTTCCATTTTTGATCATGTAGGCAGGTACGTGAGGATGATCCGCATAGACAAATTGACTAATAATGTTACCTTCATTATCCACTCCAGCAATCGTATTAAGTTCGTCTCTGTAAAACCATCCTTTTATAAGCTCGCCATTGACTTTTTTGCCAACTCTTCTGTTTTGTCCATCGATCAGATATTTAATCATGGTTCCATTATCCAAGGTTACAGAAATCAAGTTACCCAAAACATCATATTTATAGGTGGTGGTCTGACCATTCACAATTTTGGTGAGAAGTTCACAGGCGGGTGTGTAGGTATAGGGTGACCTTCCGGTGAGACTGGGTAACAATCCTCCTTTTTTTATGTATGATGTTCTTTTGAACACATCAAAGGAAAGGAGTCATCATGCAATCCCATCAAAAACCCACTTTAGAAGAAGTCCTTCGTCAATTTGAAGCCTGGCGTTTACACAAAAGACATTCTCGTGAAAAAATCCCCGAAGTTTTATGGCAAAAGGCATCCTCTTTAATTTCACACTATCCAGTCAGTGTGATAGCCAAAACCCTTAGCTTGAATCATAGTGTTTTCAAACGACGGTTGCAAAAAAAAGAGGTTGTTGCCATGGAAAGGAAGTCCGCGGACGAATTTGTGGAAGCGAATCTTGATTTCCCCTCTCTTTTCTCCTTATCAGCGTGTCAACAAGTCGAGTTTGAACGATCTGATGGTTCTCGAATGAGGCTGGTTTCTTCAGATCATCAAGGCTTTGATATCTATTCACTAATGACAACTTTTTTGGAGGGTCATAATGCTTCAGGTCACAGCGCAAAATAAGATTTTCCTGGCGATTCACGCTGTAGATTTCCGCAAGGGAATTGATGGCTTAGTCGCGATTTGCAAGTAC
>JBBCAX010000059.1:0-3981 GCA_051382335.1 Deltaproteobacteria bacterium TL4 | reverse complement strand
GAAAATGCAGCAAAGATACTTATGCTACGGTCATATTATAAAGCAGGACGATGGAACTTATTGAAACAGTTGGCAAATTCTCATCTCTCAATCTTGAATGCTTAACCCGGAAAATGGGAATGCGCCCTATTGGACTGTTCTGCGCCAAAATCATCAATAGCTATTTTACAGCCGAGGCCTTTTAAATCATGCAGCATTTTCGTAACGGCGGTTGAGCCCATGGAACTGACCCCCTCCAGAATTTCAAAAGTTACACGATTTGCGGTTATCCGATTGCCCTCTAACTGAAATCGCACAAAATCGAGCATGGATTCATCCAGTAAATCCTTTTCCGTAAGGTTGATAGAAAACTCAAAATCCGTTTTACGCATGTCATCAAAGCTTTTCATAATCATCAATTTCGTTGCCCGATTGACCTCCCCTGAACGCTCCAGGGCTTTGATGAAGAAATAAGGGGATAAGAGTTTTCCATCCTCTCCCTTAATCCGCATCAAGGCTTCATATTTATGTATTTTCCCAAAATAGGGACTGTCTTTACGGTTATCTCGAATGCCTTGATAGACAGGAAAGAACATATTGTTCTCAAAGGCTTCCTGCACGGTCTTAAACTGTTGCAGGCTTTTTTGGTATTGCAGTTGGGTATCCATTTCATCTGAATAAATCACGATACTATTACTTTGTTTCGCTTCAACCAACGCCATGTGCGCGTGTTCAAAAATATCGCCCCCGCCTTGTGCCGCAATTCCAATGGCAAGCGTTACGATCACACGAGAATTTTTATAGTAGATTTTAGAGGAATTGAGGGTGTCTCTGATTTTTTGACTGATGGCGATGGCCTCTGCTTGAGGCCCCTCTACCAGAATTCCAAATTCTGAACCGGACAGTCTGTAAAGCTCCATGTTATTCGGGAGCTGTGCGTTGATGATTTGGGAGGCTTGCTTGAGTACAAGGTCCCCCGCTTTAAAACCAAAACCATTGTTGATTTCATTAAATTTATTAATTTTTAGATTGATTAAAGTGCTTTGTTTTTTCAGGGGATATTCCCGGGCGAGTTTATTTTGGTTGCCAAAACCTGTCAATTCATCTTGGTAGGCTAATTGTTCCGAAAGGTGTGAAAGTCTTTTATTATGGATGACTGCGGTCAATTGTTTCAAGAACAAGCTCACAATCTCAAGGGAAGGATAATCCAGTTCAGTGCCTTCAATAATCAGCTTTCCCGTGGTTTTAGGTGCTTGTGTCACCAACGGCAGGACATAGAGATGCAAGGCGCTAAGGCCTGCTTTAGGCGTGTTGATTTCTTCCGCAAGGCGTAGATTGACAGACAGGGTTTGCTGAGTTTCCGTTTCTAACAGTTGCGCTTGAGCCTCCAGATACAGGGCCTGTCGATTTTCTGGAATTCCCATAAAAACCGTGTTTTCAATGACATCAGAATTTGCGGAGTTGAGAATCATCCCAAAACGGGATTGTTGAAACAAAGGCTTCAATTGTTGTAATGTGTATTCCAACAGATCTTGGATGTGCGGAATTTTTTCAATGCTCACACTGGTGTTTAACACCGCACGAAAAATCTGGTTATGTCGTTCATTGAGGATATTGGATTGGGATATTGTTTGTTCTTTTTCTTTTAAATCTTCAATCAATTGGCTCAATTCTAAAGTTCGTTCCCGGACATTATCTTCCAAATTGATATTTGCCTGAGTTAACCCTTCTCTTGCGATTCGTAACTTGTAAAGCATGGAATTAAACGCTTCTTCCAACACTTTGAGTTCATTGGGTCCCTTCGTATGTAAATCTGCCGTAAATTTATCAATATTATCAAGGTTCAACTGCTTTGCGAATTGGGTTAATAAGGCGAGCGGCCTGGAGAGAAGATTCCGTGCGACAATGAGAAAAATAAACCACAACGCAACGGTTTTGATAATCGCATTGAGTAGAATGAAGGTAAAACTATATTGAACTTTTTGAAAAACAACATGGTGGCTGGAATAGATGGTCGCTTTGCCTACCAGGTGTTTCACCCCACTGTCGTATTGATAAAGAGAAAACGAGTGAGCATAAAGATTATCAAATTGCGGAAGGTCCGCTGGGGAAGAGGGCGCATCAAAAGAGACGGGTATTCCTTCCGAATTCAGGAGCACTCCTATCCCCTCTTTGGGCGTCAGGCCCTCGTCAACAATTTTGACACCCACAATAATCGGAATTTCAAGCATGCCTTTTATCGTTGAAAGAAGCTGGACTTTATCTCCAAACCAGAGGGCTTGGGCCAAACTTGGCTCAAAGGTTTTTTGAAAGGTTGCTAAATCTTGATAAATATTATCCTTTGCCTTATAGAATTCCGCGGTCATATGGATGACGGTTAAGCCGATTGCCAGTATAAAGTAAAGCCCAAAGACGACCTTCAAGACTTTAGTGACAACGGAATTCTTAATAGTGACTAGTGAAATATTTTGCATATTCGGTTTTTAAGCAATAAGCTGATTTGTCCGTAGCTATGAGCTCGGTTCCTTATATCTCGCACGATACACCCGTTGTGTTTCCTCTAAAAGTCGAGAGCCACTATGGTCTAAGGTTTGCTTCCATAATCTGCTAATTCGATCCGCAATAGCCTTGATATCCTCAACCATGAGACTCTCACGAGGAATTAAGGGATCTTCACGGCGAACATACTGCCTGACCGTGGGATCCTCAAAAATGAAGCCAAAATAATCCATGGTTAGGGACAGGTTTTTATTCAAGGCACCATTGATTTGTTCCATCAGTTTTAATTCATCAGGATGATATCCTTGATTAAAGATCAAACGAGGACGGTATTGTTGGCATACTGTTCTGATATGCTGGGCCGCGTCCGCATCCGCGTCCGCAATTTTGTCCAACAGATACGTCACAGTGACAGGCCCTTCCTTCATCGGTTGCGTATAAATATTCTGAACCAACTGACGTAAAATTTCCTTCTTCGGTAAGGCTCGCTCGATGATGCGAAAGATAAAGTTTTTAAGAAAAGTCATCATGTTCATGATAGACGTATATTCTGCGGTTGTGACCAACAATCCATGCGGAGCCAGAGCAAAAAAATCAAGGATGTTGAAAGAACTTCCCGCGCCAAGATCCAGAAAAATGTAATCTGCGGATAATTTTTGGATGTTATGGATGAGGCGGATTTTCTGAGCAAAAGGAATATTGGCCATAAACGGACTGCGTACATCCCCTGGTAAGAACTTCAAATGTTCAAACGCTGTTGGAACGAGCAACTCCTCCAATTCGGCAACACGAGCTTTGAGATAATCCCCTATCCCTGCGTAATTGTTCGGTATCCCCAAGAATGAATGCAGGTTCGCGCCTCCAAAATCCAAATCAATCGCAATCGTTGAATAGCCTTGTTCAGCCATGGCTATGGCCAGGTTGGCGGCGACCAAGCTTTTTCCTACGCCTCCTTTTCCACTGGATACAGGAATAATGGTTGTTGTCGTCATGTTTTATACTCCTTTGTGATTAGGCTTCTTAAGTATATGCAAATAATTTTAGTGAAAAGCAAGAACCTCTTCTAATAAAAAAGAGCAAAGGAACCAGAAGCCATGAAAACATTCTGTTGGTTTGACGAAGGTGATGAAATTTGCTAAGAACTAAAGAATACAAATTTTCAGGAGTAATGGGGGAATGACACAAAAAAAAGCTACCGCCTTGGATTTGTCCTTGTTTTTGGGCTTCATTGCTCTATAAAACGTATACAAGCAGTATGCAAATTGCTATTCTTACTAAGAAAATTATATGCTCATCCCAACCAGGGAAGTTCTTTCCATGCTGTTTATGATGGGGCAGTCAAAACTTGGGCACCTATAGATGTTCATTTAAATAAATTCATTTGAGTCTACCCCAGACTGTGGAGTGCCAAAGCTTGCTTTGGCCAAAGGCAAAGAAAGGCCGTCGCCTTTCTGGCCAAAGCAAGCTTTGGCACTCCTGAAACAGCGTTGTTTAAACGGATCT
>JBBCAX010000058.1:0-1930 GCA_051382335.1 Deltaproteobacteria bacterium TL4 | reverse complement strand
AGTGACTCGTCTTCGGTATTATTCTCCGTTTGGTAGCGAAACTTTACCTTTATTCCAAACAAGTTATCAGGGAAAAAGCAGCTTTTCAAATAATGGCTCCTGCCAGATCCTTAAGTTACTGACATTGGCCGGCTGGCCCCTGTGACCGAGGGCATTTCCTGGCTGGGCGTTCGTGTGTTTCCGGGAACCCTCCGCCTGCAACGGAAACGCTGGATCCGATTCCAGCGCAAATTCCGGCAGAGGGAACAGGCGTTTGCGCGGGGACAATTGCCGGAAAAACGTTTTCTGGATTCCATCAACGGCCTGATGGAGCAAATCCGCTGGGGCAATACGCTGCGTTTGCGGCAAAACTTCCTGCAAAACCGTGTTGCCTTTCCAGAGGAACTGGTATAAAGAAAACACAGGCTGCGGGACGGCTCAGGCTCCAACCGTGTGAATCGTGGCGGCGGCTTCAACAACAACGGCGACAACTTGCGGTCAGCCAATCGCAACAACAATTCGTCGGGCTATCGCAACAACAACCTCGGTTTCCGCCTGTGTTCCAGCTCAGGGCAAACGTGTGATGGCCAAAGTAAGGACACCCCCTAAATCATTAATTTAGGGGGTGTCCTTGTTTCTGCTTTGATTGATGACTAATGTAAGACCTTGAAGTTACGTGTGCGGTATTAGCTTAGCTCTTTTTTTGCGACCAGGTGTGAGATTGGAGTTAAACTTAAAATTCATTTGTGTTTGTGGATGTAGTTTCACACTGCTCTTCTGGACAGGTATTATCAAAAAAAGTTGCTGTGTCCCCTTCTAATTGAATGACCATGTATTTATCTTCACCGTCTTTTCCGTTTTTTCCATCTAACCATGTTGGATTCGGATTGATCGGTTGATAGCAACCATCTTTGCCTTCTTCACCTGGTTCTCCTGGATTTGGCTCAAAGTTGATATTTTCTGTATGAGTTTGGTTGTCACTGGTGGTCCAGCTAAAGGAACCTTCATTGTTCTTGACAAAATAATACTTTGCTTTGATACCATCTTTTCCAGTATATATTCCCCAAGCAAAATCACTAAAAAAACCTGATGTATCAATGCTAGTTATCTCATCATCTGAGAAATAAAAAGTAACAAATATAGACCCATCATCTCCATCTTGACCATCTGTTCCTTTTCCACAGCATCCATTAACAAGGATCAATAAGGAAACTATTAAAGACAGTAATATTCGACTTCTTATAAAATTATTCTTATTATTTTCAAAATACCAATTAATGCTTTTTTGACGATTTATATTCCACATCACTATTTTCCATAGCTCGAATAGGTTAATCCTTAACGAGTTCAGGTGTAACATTATAGATTTCCCCTTTATTGGCCTGTGGTTTTGGCTTTACCTTCATTTGCCATTTACCTTGTTCCATTTGGCATTTAACTTCAACGCCACCATTAATGGAATAACATTTACTGGAAGTATCAGAACTAATAGGAACTTCATCACCATTTATCTTAATTTCCTCAACAAATACATTCGGATTATCAATACTGATTTTTACTTTACTCATAGTTGTGCTTGAAGTCACCCATTCGTTATAGCCTGGTTCAGAACTGCTGATTCTATAAGGAGTTACATCAAAAACGAAAGTAAAATCACTAGCAGTAGGATTCATCAAAACCCGATTCTTAAAATAAGGACCTGATGGTGGATAAGAGACTGGTAAATTTAAACTTTTTAGTTTTCCAGAACTGTAATCACAGGTTTCGTAAAATGCTCTAAGTTGATCCATTGCGGCATCGGATAGCGCGTTTGAGCAAGGTCCATTGGGAATATCTTGATCATTTTGAAAGTGTTGACACCAGTCATGAGCTAAACAATTCTGAGTATAAATATAACCACCAGGGGGGTCACTAGGTCGACACTTTACACCACAACGCCCGAAACATTCTT
>JBBCAX010000057.1:0-6276 GCA_051382335.1 Deltaproteobacteria bacterium TL4 | reverse complement strand
TGTGTTCTTGGTGTTTTTAAAAAGTTTGGTGGGAAAAATATGAAAGAGAATCTTGATAATTGCAGGGACTCCGAACCCTTTTTTATGAATATACTTTGTCAAGTTGGTTTTTTATGAGAAAGCCGTGATTGATGGAGTAAGTATGGTAAGTATCTAAACGATTTTATTCGCTTGTGAGTTATCATACCAGCCCAATAAACTTCCCGAAGAGCTTTTCTTAGGAACGACCCATCTTCAGTTGCACTTCTTATTGTATCTGAGAATCTTTCAACAGGATTTCTATCAGTTTTTCCTTCTCTACCCAAAGTTGATTCACCCACTGTTGAATTCGTTGTCGATAAGATTCATCTTCAAGGTAATCGCGTCCAACTACATTTTCAGGAATGGGCAGTTTTTCAACTCGGACAACGATCTTTGGAATTTTTCCTGTAATCAAATGTCTGAAAGGTAAAGGGGTTCTATTTTCAGGATAGACGATGGTCACATTCAAAACATGAGTCAAGTAATCGCCCATGCTTGATAAAACCAAGGCGACGCCCCCCGCTTTCGGTTGCAATAGATGGTTATAAGGTGAGGCTTGTCGATGATGTTTTGATTCGTCAAACCGAGTTCCTTCCAGAAAATTGATCACCGTCACCGATAAATGTTTAAATTTTTCACAATGGCGTCGAGTGGTTTCCAAATCTTTTCCACGCAACTCAGGGCGTTTTTCCAGGAATTCTTTGGAGTACCGTTTCATAAAAGGATAATCGAGAGCCCACCAGGCTATCCCCAGGATGGGAACCCAGATTAATTCCTGTTTGAGAAAAAATTTCAAAAAGGGGATCTTATGACGAAATAAATGCTGCAAGACTACAATATCAGCCCAAGAGCGATGATTGACGACTAACAGGTAGGAGTCTTTGGGCCGTAAGCCCTCCAGGCCTTGAACATCCCATTGAATCTTCAGGGTAAGCCACATAATACAACTATTACAATCGATCCAGAATTCGGCAATGGCCACAATAACCTTCGAACAGAAGTTTTGCCAACCCTCAATGGGGAGGAGGAACTTTAGAAAAGTGACGCCAAATAGCAAGGAAGACCAAAAAATGGTATTTAAAACAACAAGCAACGCTGTCATGGTTCCCACTAAGGGAGTCGGTAAAAAACTCAGCATGATTTACCTGTTCTGAGGAGGTTATCTAATAAAGGAACCGGACTTCAACTTGCTTCGAGCAATGAGTCCGCCCCGAAAACTTTGAGTGATTCCATCAATTGAAGAAAAGTTTGATCTTGATTCGTCTGCATCAAGCGAGACCGCCATTGTTTTGCTCCATGAAAGCCTTGTACATACTCTCCTAAATAACGACGAATTTCCTTAATGGCAATAGATTCCGACTTAATTGTTCGTAAAAGTTGATAATGTTCCATTCCGGTTTCAATCCGGTTGATCAAAGTGGGTTCTGAAAACACCGCGGAGTCCTGGAACACCCAGGGATTTCCGATGGCACTTCGACCAATCATGAAGCCATCCAGATTTTTCATTTTCTGCAGTCCATCCTGAAAATCAACGATATCGCCATTTCCAAGCAGCGGAATATTCAAGTGTTTTTTTAATTCATAAATAGGTTCCCAATTCGCTTCGCCTCTGAACGCTTGCTTGTAGGTTCTGCCATGAATGGTCAGTAACGAGGTTCCCGCAGATTCCAGAGCTTTGGCAAAGGGGAGTAAATTTGAAGCATCTTCCCAGCCCAAACGGGTCTTGACCGAAACTTCAAGAGAGCATGATTGACGAACCGCCTCAACAATCCGACAAGCGAGTTCCACATCTTTCATTAACGCGCTGCCATGCTGAGAATGGACTACTTTTTTGGCAGGACATCCCATATTGATATCAATCCCCAAAATTCCGCGATCCTCGATCCTCGGCGCGACTTTGGCGAAAGATTCAGGTTTGTTGCCAAAAAGTTGGATAAAAAAAGGATGTTCCACAGGCGAGTAATCCAAACGTTGACGGACTTTTTCACTATGAATCAAACCTTCAACATTAGTAAACTCGCTGAAAAGAACAACCTCTTTATTGAGTTTTCTTACAATTTGCCGAAAGGCCGAATTGGTGACCCCATCCATTGGAGCAAGGCAAACAATCGGTTTATTAAAATGAGACCAGCTCATAACACTCCTCTTTGAAGCAGTCTAAATCAACTTGAATTTGCCTATAAGTTAGCGTAGCTTGAGGCTTAAGTCCAGTGAGAATCTACTGAACCCCGATGATGCCTTTCATGTTTTTCCTTATTTCCTCTATCGTACAAAGGATGGTAGGTTAAACCTAGGTCGTCCAAAACATACCTTTTTGATGTAATTTTTTTACCCACTTTTGGCCCTCTGAAAAATTGGAGGAAACCCACAGAAAATAAGGGTTCGTGAGCCATTCTTGCAGGTCCATTTTTTGCTTAAGCTATTTGGGCCGATTTAGACGACCTAGGTTAAACCCTCGTTCCCGTATTGCTTGATTTTGGTCTGTCTTATTTGCAGTTTGATGCCTATGTAAAGTATAAGGTGACAACAACCGTTCTGGGTTTGGAGGCCTTCCGTTGTTTATCACGCTCCAGCAAACGAGGAATCAGTTCTATAGATTAAAGCAAGATCCGACACATTTATTTTTCATCAAGGTTTGTTATGGAAGAAAAAAAATCACTCAATTGGTTTTATCGTGTTTTCATTTTCACCCTCCTTTGTTTTTGGAAGATCATGTTCGACCGGAAATTTGGTGACCGTGTCTATGCTTTACGTTTGGAAGTTAATGAAAAACAGCAAAAAAAACGAGCAGCAGCCAAAGAAGCACAGCGCCTGAAAAAAGAAGGTAAAAGCCTGGAAGCACGACCTGAAGAACAAAAAGCCAAGACCGTTTCAACTGAGGCAAAAACGGTTGAAAATAGAGAAGCGCTCCGCACCAATTACGCGAAAGAAACACCAGTTAAGAAAAAACCGGAGTCGCCCCAAGTGGATGGCATTTACTTACTTTCCTTATTTCAAAGATCAGGTCGCCTGGTTGATTTCCTTCAGCAAGATGTGACCGCGTTTTCTGATAGTGACGTCGCGGGTGCCGCAAGAGTCATTCATGAAGGCTGTAGACAAGTGCTGACCGAGTATTTCAGCATTGAACCCATACGCGCTGAAGAAGAAGGAAGCCCTGTAACCGTTAATGCAGGGTTTGATTCTTCTCAAATTCAATTAAGTGGGAATGTTCAGGGTGAACCTCCTTATCACGGTGAATTGCTTCATCATGGATGGAAAGTTACAAAATGCAACTTACCACAGTTGACGAATGAGCAAGCCCGGTCTATACTGGCACCAGCTGAAATTGAAGTTTAACCATTGTCAATCACCATCTAAAAAAACAAGGAACCCGTTGGGAATCATCAACTCACTAATTGACAAACTCAATCAGAATCTATTTGAAAAACTGGGGCTTACTCTGGAAATCCACGGAGTTCACCTGGCTCTGTCACGCTTGGCGGTTGAATCCCTTCAATTGAAACGAGAAGACAAACCTCCCCTTCATTTTCAAAAAATAGAAATTCATCCCTCTTGGCAATTTAAGTTGGAATTCAAGGGCAAATTTCAATGCAAGACCTTAACGATGGACGAGTTCATCATCACCAACAGTGAAGGAGATTTTGTTCTGAATCAAAAAGGACTGCTTATAGAGGTAGAGGGGTATTGGCAAGAAGAGAAAGTGACCTTGAGGTTTGAATCCCATTGGAAGCGAGATCAGGAAGAACATCTCGGTGTGGAAACGAAATTATTGCTGTTCAGTGACGGATTGTCCCCCTCAAGAATGATGAGAGCAACTTCTCAACTCCGTCTTGAATCGCCTTTCCGGTTGCAGCTTAATGTCCTTTTTCCCCAAAAATATTTTCAAAATCCTGATTTTAAGGCGTTGTTTTGGGAAGGAACCTTGGATGCCAAGTCGTTAACCCTGGATACCGCCCATTTCCCTGATTTTTCAATTCATACTTATAAGAAAGAACCCAACGCGGGAGAGTTGCTTGTCAAAAGTGAGGATCCTCAAGGGGTTAATGGAAAATTGTTATTAACGCATAAAGAGCTTTACCACCTTTCAGGCTCACTGGTTTCCACACAACCCTATCTTTCGAATTATTTGCGGAAGTATCATCAAATTGAAGGTTTGGGTGAAAATATGAGGATGGAAGTGAGTTTGAATTCCTTTGCCAATGCTTTTTCAAAATTGTATGGTGCCATTGAACTGCAAGGGGCCTTTCAGGTCACACCTGTCAACGCGAAACTCTTAGAGTATGAACCTTTTGATGGAAATGTGATTCTCAATGCGGAAAAATTGGAAATGAAGATCTCCCGTGCTCGGGTCAGTGAGGGAGAATTGACGATGAAGTATCTCGAAAACTTTGGTGAAGGGAAGCAAATAGAGTTCCGCTTAGAAGTCGAAAACATGGAAATTAAGGATATTTCCCAGATCTGGGATGACCGTTACAGCATCCAGGGAAAAGGAACAGGGAGTATTGTTTATCTCTTTGATGAACACGAACAAATCGATTATACCGGATACAACTTGAAGATCAAAGACGGAGAGCTGCTTCATGCGCATCGACTGATCGAACGTGTGGTTTCCTGGAAGGAATTGAGAGAAATCAGAAAACAAATTGTAAACATTGAGGGATTTAAACTATTAAGCATCAAGCTGAATCGAAAAGACGAAGATTATTTCGTTGAAAACATCCACTTACATGGGCATTTACAACAAAAATTACACCTCTCTGGAACCATACGCAAAGGGGGGCGACTTGAGTTGTTATTTGACGCGTCCTTTTTTGCAGACATGGCTTCATGGATTTTCACGATCAAGGGAACGTCCAAAGCCCCTACAATCATGCCTGCCCCAGCCAAAATGGCACGAAAGTTTGTTCAGTCGACCCATAGAACCGTTAAGAGCGTACTTGGCGTATTAAAAGACTTGACGGAGTGATCCTTATTCTTCACCATTAAGTTCTGTCCGCCAAACTTTGGAGGGATAAAAGGTGACCACTCTTCGTGCTGAGATATCATATTCTTTTTTCGTTTTGGGATCTCGGCCAGGTCGTGGTTTCTTGTTTTTGAGCTCAAATTTACCAAATCCGCTGATGAGAACGCTTTCTCCGTTTTCTAAATTGGATTTTACGAATTCCAAAAGTTGGTTGACTAAGTATTCAGATTCGCCATAAGAGATACCTTCTTTGAGTTGAATGGCTCTAATAATGTCTACTTTTACCATGATACTATCTCTACTCCCACAATGCGGTTTATAAATTATTGACCCATGCTGTTATATATGTACTGATTTCTTGATAGGGAAAGCAAGAACTATTTTCTAAAAAATATATGGAACTAACTCAAGGATTTATTTTATTTGCAGTGGGAACCGTTGCAGGCTTCATTAATGTGATGGCTGGAGGCGGTTCCTCATTAACATTGCCAACGATGCTTTTCATGGGACTTGACGGTGCGTTAGCCAATGGAACTAATCGTGTGGCGATCTGTATTCAAAACGTTTTTGCGATCGCAGGCTTTCATAAACACGATATTCATGAATTTGGAACCAGCCTCAAATTCTCTTTATTTGCGCTTCCAGGTGCAATGATTGGTGCGTTAGTCGCAGTGCATACCGATAATCTGTGGTTTCAGCGGATTCTCGGCATGGTCATGCTGGGTGTTGTTCTTTCCATGATTTTCCCCATATCAAACGTCTCCAAGGAGGCACCGTTAACGCCTTTCAAGCAAAAAATGGGTTACTTCGCCATGTTTGGAATTGGATTTTATGGTGGTTTTATCCAGATCGGAGTTGGAATTTTGATTATGGCGATACTATTCCATTCGTTTCATCTCAATTTGATACGCGTCAACATGCACAAAGTGTTTATTGTCTTTATATATACCCTGCCCGCATTGTTGATTTTTATTTGGAGTGGAAACGTCAATTGGCCGATGGGATTGTCCCTTGCCTCAGGAAACGCCCTTGGAGCCTGGATTGCGGCACACGTTTCCGTAAAAGGCGGAGAACGGGTAATCCGCAGCGTCCTGATGGTTACCATTTTACTAATGTCGTTGAAATTGCTGTTCTCTCTTTGAAATAATTTTCAGTAAAATTCGCTCGCTTTCAGTAGTACCCTGTCCCATAAGTTTCGCTAAATATTTTGGCGTTAAAAAATAGTAAAATACCGGTTACTAAAAGACCCTTTTAAACTTGCATTCTTCATAAGAATTCCTGTACTTTAGAAG
>JBBCAX010000056.1:0-4705 GCA_051382335.1 Deltaproteobacteria bacterium TL4 | reverse complement strand
AAATAACTCAGAGGTCAATGCGAAAGTGTATCTCACGCGCTCATCTTCCTCGTCTTCTGGACAGAGTCGATTGGGAAAGTCTCAATCAAATTATTTTTGAACACTTGGGCCTTCATGTAACAAGAGGTTCTGCGGGAGAATGGATTGCCCTGGATGGGAAAGCTTTGAGAGGCTCCCCTGGAGAACAAATCGTTTCAGCCAGGACTCATCAAAGCGAAGTCACGGTGGCTCAAGCCAGAATGCAGGGGATCAAAAGCAGTGAAATTCTCGTGGCGCGGTCCCTTTTGAAATCTTCCGCTTTAAAGAGACAGAAAGTAACTCTGGACGCCTTACATGTTACCCCTGAAACGACCGCCCAGATTCATCAAGACCAAGGAGTGTATTTGATTCAGGTGAAAGAAAACCAGCCCCATCTGCTAGCTCTTTGCCAACAGATTGCCTTGAAGGAACCGCCCTTGGGACACTTGGAAAGTCTGGAAAAATCCCATGGACGTCTCCAATCCAGGGAAGCTCGGTTCTTTTCTTTTTCGCCCTACCCATTGGATTCCAGATGGAACAACAGTGGATTACTGTCTTTTGTGTGTTTGGAACGCAAAGTTGAAGAGATTAAAACCAAACAGGTCTCTACAGAGGTTTCTTATTATGTTACAAACCAGTCGCTTCAGAATCATGGAATTCAGGCAGGGACTATGGCCGCCATTCGACAGCATTGGGGGATTGAGTCTTGGCACTGGATTCGGGATGTCACGCTCTCAGAAGACAAAGTAAAATCCAAATACACGAATCATGCTCAAATTTTAGGTCTCTTGAGAACTTGTGTCCTTGGTGTTTTTAAAAAGTTTGGAGGGAAAAATATGAAAGAGAATCTTGATAATTGCAGGGACTCTGAAGTGTTTTTCATGAATATTCTTTCTCAAGCTGGTTTTTTATGAGAAAGCCGTGCCTCGCTCCCAAGACAAAACTTTCCTTGAGCACTATATTGAGTATAAAAACTTTCATTATACGCGAGAAAGCGTATCCGTAAATCCTGTCCTTCAGCAACATTATGGATTGCGCCTGTATTGTCTTCCAAATGATATTCTTTTTTAAAATCAGCATCATTCGTCTCACTCACGACTTCCTCTTCATGATCCATCACCGCGATACGAATGGCCTTTACGTCCGCAGGAAGTTTTGACGAATCGGAACCAGGCCATTGTAACTGGAAAGTAAGGGCCGTTGTTTGAGGCTCATCACTATCCTTTTCATCAGCACATCCGAATATGATAATAGCGATACCCAATAATTCAAGCGGTGGAAACGGTCAAGTGCCTTGAAGAAAATGTTTTGACTCGTGTTGCTGATGCGAATATAGGTAGCTTGTTTGGTTGGGGATTTCCTGCCTTTAAGGGAGGAACTCTTCAATTTATCAATGACTATGGTGTCCAAGCGTTTGTAACGCGTTGTGAAGAGCTTGCGCAAAAATATGGAGAGCGATTTGCGCGCCCCAGCTTTTGAAAAAAATGGCAAGCAGCAACGAAACTTTTTAATAGGTCTTTCACCTGATTTACTGTGCTACTGTATTACTCAAAAAGGGCCAAACGGGTTACTTGATAAATATAGTTACGAGATAGGATGGATTAACCACAAGGCGACACCCCTCAAAAGTGCGACTTGAAGGGGAGGGGCACCTCTAGCCCCCATTCCCCTGCCTGCCTCCTGAAAGTTATTAATGTATAGTGTTCTAGGAAAGTTTTGTCTTGGGAGCGAGGGCATCTTGCCCTTACCAGAGGGCGGGACGCCCTCGCTCCCAGGACAAAACTTTCCTAGACATCTATATTTTCTAACTAACAGTTGTAAGGTAATTACACCAATAGAATGAAGTCCTCGGTTGAAATAGTAAAACGAAGGTGAAAATCATTATAAATGGAATAACTATGGAACGTAAAATATTTAACAAAGACCATCAATTGTTTCGTGAAACTTTTCGTGAATATGTCCAAAAAAATGTAATTCCTCATTATGAGAAGTGGGAAGAACAAGGTATGATTTCAAGAGAGAGTTGGTATGACGCTGGGAAACAAGGCTGGCTTTGTCCTACCGCAGACCCCGAATATGGAGGACTCGGTGCCGACTTTTATTACGCTGTGATTATTTGGGAAGAACTGGCCTATCATGCGACTTCTGCCGTGTTTTGGTCCTTACACAATGATATTGTTTTTCCCTACATTGCAAAATTTGCGAGCGATGAACAAAAACGAAGGTGGGTTCCCGGTTGTATTTCAGGTGAAAACATTTTAGCGTTAGCCATGACGGAACCCGCTGTGGGGTCGGACATTGCGAATTTACAAACTAAAGCGGTTCGTGATGGCGACTATTACATCGTTAATGGTTCGAAGACCTTCATCAGCAATGGTCAATTGGCGAATCTGATCATTACCGCGGTAAGAACAGAAGAGACAAACCCTCCTCATCGTGGTGTGAGTTTGTTAGTGATTGATACAGACAGTCCAGGTTTTAATCGTGGTCGTAATTTGGCAAAAATAGGGTTACACGCTCAAGATACCTCAGAGTTATTTTTCGAAGACTGTAAAGTTCCAGTGAGTAACTTGCTGGGAGAAGAGGGTGCGGGTTTCAAATATTTGATGCATAGTTTGCAGCAAGAGCGCCTGATGTTATCCATTTCCGCGATTGCGTCCGCACAAGGGGCATTAGCGTCAACCATCGCCTATGTTAAACAAAGGGAAGCTTTTGGCAAACCTATCAGCAAATTTCAAAACACACGCTTTGAGTTGGCAGAAATGGCGACAAAGGTTCAAATAGGGCAGTCCTTTATTGATGATCTGATACCTCGCCATATTGCCGGAGAACCATTGGTTAAAGAAGTAAGCATGGCTAAGTATTGGCTAACCGACACTCAATTTGAGATCGCTGACCGGTGCTTGCAATTGTTTGGAGGCTATGGCTACATGAAAGAGTATCCGATTTCACGACATTTTGTGGATGCGCGGGTACAACGTATTTATGGAGGAACCAACGAAATCATGAAAGAGTTGATTGCTCGCAACTTGGGGTTAGATTAAAAAAATAACTTCAGGCTCTTTGGAGATTCCCCAGATTTTTGGTGAATTGGTAGGGGGACACTTGCCGTTTTTACGCGACAGCGACTCATTGGAACAAATTCATTCAATTACATTTGGGACATTTAGAGGAATAACACGCTCGACAGTAGCTTTTACCACAAAGGTTGCAGGGAGCATTTCCTTCCGGGGCGGTAATATGCAGTTGTTCGTCACAGACAACACGATTGGGACTCGGATCGTAGCCAGACTCACATTGGGGTTGATCCAGCTTGCGAATCAAAGGGTTCCAGTCCAGTGAGATCAGGCGTTTGCCTTTCCGTCTCAATAATAACAGGTCCAATCGTTGTACAGGGACAATCAATTCAAGTATTTGTTCAATGGAGCATTCAATAGTGATCTCATACTTTTGTCGGAGATCCTGGACTTTGGAGTGATATTCTCGCAGGATGCTTTCCAGCCTTTGTTGGTGACGTTTTTGTTCTATTTCCTGCCTGGCACTCAAATTGAGTTTTGAACAGGAGTCGCGGAAAGAAGCAGTAAAAAACGCTTATTCAAAGCATCTACCAGCTTCCAATTGGCAGTATTTCTATTTTTTAAATGATGGGCCTCATCCACTATGATTAAATCATAATACTGTTGTTTAATAATTTCCAGATGCTCTTGCCTTCGTGCTGAGGCAATAGACGCAATGACTCGATTTTGTTTCCAAAACGCCTCTGAATTCGCGCGAAATAGGGGGTCATAGGTACTGTTAAAGGAAATATCAAACTTAAATTCCATTTCTTCGGTTCATTGTCCCACCAAGGAAACTGGTGTAATAATCAAGACTCGATTGATGATCCCTCGAAGCAGATATTCCTTCCATATCATTCCCGCCTCAATGGTTTTTCCCAAGCCAACTTCGTCGGCAAGTAAAACTCTTCCTCTGAATTGCTTTAAAACTTTGCGAACGGTCTCAATTTGAGACCAGTAGGTATTGACATTGCTCAGAGGGGAAAGACATAAGAGTTCATCAAAACCCTTTAATAAGCTGAGATGACAGTATTCCCATCGCAACTTGTACCAGTTCATGTCAGCTTTGACACTGAGAAGAGCCGTCGAAAAAGGAGGAATCTCCTCTTTCGCAAAACGAAACCTGATAGGAATCTCTGCTTCAACCTTGGATAAGGCATATTGAGATTGAAGATGATTAACAAACTCCGAGGGGTGTGAAGATTCTGAACTTTTAGCCTCTGTCTTTTCCTCAGAAGAAGCTGGTTTTTCCTTCGTTTTTTTGGAGTTGGTCGAAACAGAGTTACTTTTTAGAGTACCTCTGGCAGGAGACATCACAGAACGTGGAGGATGAAATTGAGGAAACAGGAGGACAGCCCACTGAATAAACCAAACAGAAAAAAGCTGATGAAATCTCGTTTTTGTTAAAAAATCTTCAGGCGTAAGGATCTTGGCAGAAGTTAAAAGATTTTTTGCTCTGGCCTTTTTTCCTATAGACGTTCATTTAAATAATTTCATTGGAATTACTGTGGAGTACCAAAGCTTGCTTTGGCAAAATTCAAAGAAAAGCTTTGGCTTTTCTGGTCAAAGCAAGCTTTGACACTCCTAATCATGAGTCGATTAAATGGGTCATCCAAAATATACATGCTGAA
>JBBCAX010000055.1:0-16071 GCA_051382335.1 Deltaproteobacteria bacterium TL4 | reverse complement strand
TTTTATGACCACGATGAGATATTCAATGATGGCTATAGTCATCGTTTCGCCAAAAGGCAGCGATCTTTGAAATCCGGCTTCGACTCCGCTCAGCCTCCGAGTGCGTTCCCTGAGCGAAGTCGAAGGGACATTGGCGAAACGATGTATAGCCTCAATGATTATAATAAGTTAGCCACAAAGTGGCGATATTCCATAGCTCAATATCCGTGAATGAAATTGGGTAAATAATAATAAGTATTTTAATTACAGCTACTTATAAAATTATAGCGAGTTTTTCTGAAGTCATTGTGAAAAGTTCGTAGTTCCGCCTTTAGGCGGCTTTTCTGCAAGGCTTACCGCCTAAAGGCGGAACTACGAACATGATTTCATGCACGGGTATTGTTCCATAGCCCAGGGTAAGCAAAGCGCAACCCTGGGAAGATAATTTATCAATAAGATTTTAGCCCTGTAAGGGCGATATAAAAGAGGACGTACTATTTTTATATCTCCCCTACAGTGCTGTTTTTTAAGATTTTTCAAAAACCCAGGGCGCTTCCCTGGGCTATCGAATATCGCTCTTTTGGAGCTTGACCGAGTCAAGAATCATTTTTCGAAAACTCAAGTAACCATTGAAATTTATGAATAACGATGTTATTGGTTGGGCCTTTAGGTGTTTAAATTCAGTGAGTGATTGTGAACATAAATATGAGGCAGGAATAAAATTTGATGGAAATTCAAAAAATCAGAGAAGAGAATAAATCGGCCTTACGTAAGGGGATTCTTGATGCGGCGAGTCAATTATTGACGGAAGAAGGGCCTAATGCTTTTTCAATGCGTAAGTTGGCTAAAAAAATCGGGGCTTGACGCTCAGGAACGCGCTTTATGAATGAAACTCATGACCTCTATTGGCAGTTTGTATGAAACACAGGATAAAACACTTCATGCCTCCTATTTTATTGGAACTATGGCGAAAAGAATTTCGCTATGGGTGGTTTGGTGATTTCCGGGACTGGGAATCGGTTCAGAAGAAATGCCATGGGTATGAGGATCCTCAAGTTCTGGAAAAGGTTAAAGCCTCCATGCTGAAAGTCAAGCAAGGTGAGGTGGCTTATGAGCGGGACTCGGTGACCTTTGAAAAAAAGCAATATTCATGGCCTGTTCTCGCCGCGTTGCTGTGGATTGCCTCGAAAAATGATCACTGTTTAAGCGTTCTGGATTTTGGAGGTTCTTTAGGAAGTTCTTATTACCAGAATTTTGAATTTGTTAAGGAACTCCGAATGTTACAGTGGTCTATTGTGGAGCAGGAGCATTTTGTAAAGTGTGGCTGGGACTATTTTCAAACTGAGAATCTTCATTTTTATTTGGATTTAAAAACATGCATCCAGGAAAAAAATCCCCATGTTGTCCTTCTCTCAAGCGTCTTGCCCTATCTGGAACATCCGTATGGTTTGTTGACGGAGCTTTTCCAGTATCCCCTCAACAATATCCTGATTGATCGCACCTTTGTTCTTTCTGAAGCGTCTGATCGTTTGACGATTCAAAAAGTTCTGCCCCAGGTCTATAATGTGAGTTATCCTGCGTGGTTTTTGAGTGAAGCCAAACTATTGGATTTGTTTGAAAAAAATAATTATCAACTCATAGCAGATTTTGATGTTGCGAATGAAGATCGACTTACAGTAAAAAGACCTTATCAAAGCGCAAAACAAAAGGGCTATCTTTTTCAAAAGAATGGTCCATAATCGTATTCAATTACGGGAACATGCTTTATTTCTGCACCTTATTTGATTCTCATTACCTGACACGCGGTTTGGCAATGTTTCAATCGCTTCGAGCGCATTGCCCAGCGTTTCATCTTTATATTTTTGCGTTCGATGAGACGTGCCTTCGTATTCTTTCCCAACAACAGCTTGAATTCGTAACCATTATTGCGCTTCAGGCGTTTGAAAACGCAGAATTGTTGGCGGTTAAAAGAGAAAGGAGTATTGCGGAGTATTGCTGGACCTGTACTCCCGCAGTGATTGATTATGCGATCAGGACCTATGATCTCCCTCATTGTACCTATCTGGATGCGGATCTTTATTTTTGGAATTCTCCGGAGCGTTTGATCCATGAGATGGCACAGAAATCGGTTTTGATTACAGCACACCGTTATAGTTCGCCCCATCAGCATTTAGAAAAAGTGTTAGGGACGTATTGTGTGCAATTTGTGACGTTCAAGAATGATGAAAATGGACGGAAAGTGCTGAACTGGTGGAAGCAGTCCTGTCTGGAATGGTGTTACGCTCGATTGGAAAACGGAAAATATGGGGATCAGAAATACCTGGATGACTGGCCTTCCCGTTTTGTGGGGATCCACGAACTTCAGCATTTAGGAGGCGGTATTGCCCCTTGGAATGTTCAGCAGTATCGGTTTAGTGAGCAGGAAGGAAAAATTTGGGGTACCGTGATTTCCACCGGTCAATTGTTTCCGGTGGTGTTTTTTCATTTTCATAATATGCGCTATCTCAATCGTGAAACACTGGAGCTGGCAGGGGGGTATCGCTTGACCTCAAATCATCTGGAAACCTTTTATCGCCCCTATGTCAAACATCTTCATCAACTCTATCAAGAGTTAGTAAAACTTCACGGCGAGGGGAATTATCAAGGAATCTTCCCCATGAAAAAAACGTGGAAAATTCCTTTACAAACGATAAAACGATATTTTTGGGGAACACGGAATATTTATCCCTTGCGTCCGTTTCTTGGGATTGAGGATTAAACTATGATTCAAGCCTTCAAACGTTTATATCGAAAGGAAGCCTTTCAGCCTTCATGGTTGTCGGTTCTGATCAACCCTTACTATTTTGTCAGAAGACGTTTGTTTGAAAGAATAAAAGCTAACGCGGAACGGATGACAGGGGTGATGTTGGATTTTGGGTGTGGAGACAAGCCCTATGAACATTTGTTTCAGGTCAACCAATACATCGGGTTGGATATTCAGGAAAGTGGACATGATCATCAAAACGAAACCATTGATGTATTCTATGACGGAAAGACCCTTCCTTTTGAAGATCATGCCTTTGACTGCGTTTTTTCCTCTGAAGTCCTGGAACATATTTTCAACAGTAATGAAGTCCTTGACGAACTCTATCGTGTTCTTAAACCGGGAGGGACGCTTTTCATGACGGTTCCTTTTGTTTGGGAGGAACATGAAATTCCTTATGATTTTGCGAGATATACCTCCTTTGGATTGGTCCATTTGCTAGAGGGAAAGGGCTTTCAAGTGATGCACTTAGAAAAAACAGGGAACTCCGTTGAGACAATTTTTCAATTGTGGAATGCTTATCTGGCGCCGTGGATTTCCCCCAAAACCTTCTATTTGCGATTCATCCTAAATCTTTTATTAATTGCTCCTGTCACATTGCTCGGACTTGTGTTATCAAAATGCTTGCCTGATCATCAGAGGCTTTATCTGAGTAATCTCATTATTGTTCAAAAACCCCGCTAAGAAATCGTTGGCAATGCTCTACCTGATGGAATTCCCCCCTTGAAAATGATTTTGCTGTGATGAATCGTTTCGACAGATTGCTTCGTAACTTCGTAACTAATTTTAAGAGTAGAATGAAAAACGTATTAAAAACACTGATCAGAATCACTCATCTCGAATCAAGGATTTTAAAAAGCCTTAAATTTCTGAATCATCTGCTAAGAAAACTTGTCCGTAAAACTCATGCTTGGCAAATGCTAGTGGAGTGGGGAAGTCCTCATCCTCCCGAGTGGTTTGATCACTATCTGGACCTTTACTACCAGTGGGGTGCCTCACAAATTCCTATTTGGGTAGAAAGAGGGGTTTGGAGCTTGTTTTCAATACGAGCTGATGCCGAAGTGATGGAGTTATGCTGTGGTGATGGTTTTAATACCTATCACTTTTACTCTGTACGGGCAAAGAATCTCCTGGCGGTAGATATGGATCCACAGGCGATTGCCCATGCGAAACGTTATCATGCGAGTCCGAATATAAGCTTTAAACTACAAGATATTCGTACCTTACTTCCTGAAAAACGCTTTGATAACATTATTTGGGATGCGGCTATTGAACATTTTACTGAGAACGAAATTCAGACGATTATGGGGAATATCCGTCATAGCTTAACACCGGATGGCATTTTAAGTGGTTATACCATTATCGAAAAATCAGAGGGGGTGAAACAGCACAGTTTGCATGAATATGAATTTAAATCCAAGAACGATTTAGCCCGGTTTTTGACTCCTTATTTTGCGAACGTCAAAGTCTTTGAATCGGAGTACACTTCCCGACATAACTTGTATTTCTATGCGTCAAATGGAGTGCTCCCTTTTGATGAAAACTGGCCGCGTCAAGTGATTATGAGAAAGGATCATGGATAATCGGTGGATTCCCGCTTTCAGCCCTCCTGTTGAAAAAGAGGAACTCTATGTTTTTTGCAAGCACTTATGGCCCGAAAAACATTTTCAGGAGATTGTGATTTCTGAGACTCATCGTAAGCTGTCATTGAGGGGATGGGAGTCTTTGGTTTCCTGCAACTTAAAAACAGAAGAAGGCGAGGGGTGGGAACTTGATGTTCGATATGCCTATGGAAGGGAGTGTTTGAAACAACGTTTCATTGATCATGGTTGGGATGAAACGACCTTAACCGAAAAGAGGACAAGTCGCTCAAACATTCGTCATAAAGCCATTCTCTATTTATGTGAGCCTCGACTTAATGTTTCCGAGATAGGTTGGCGTCAGATCCCTGAATCTCTGCACTTGTCCTCGTACTGGAACTCGATTCAGCATCAGTACCTTTCACTCCCCCTGGAGCATCCTTTGCTGACACATTTCGCTCATTCCAAAGAGCCTCAAAAACCGCAAAAAACGTTGGGTGATTTTGCGACAACTCAACTTCTCACACTAACAAGGCCACTCCTCCAACAAGAGAGGAAGGCTTCTTGGGAGGACGTTTTATTTTTTCCTGAAAACGATCAGCGAAAAGAAGGAGGGTTACGTCAAAAAGGATGGTTTAAATGTGGTAGAGAAAATTTACCCTTGATCACGGTAATTACCGTAGTGCTGAATAATGGACGCTACTTAGAACAAGCAATTCAGTCGGTTATCAATCAAAGCTATTCAAACATTGAGTATATTGTTATCGATGGTGGCAGCACGGATGAATCAATTCCTATTATTCAACACTACGAACGTCACCTCGATTATTGGATCAGTGAGCCGGATAACGGAATTTATGACGCAATGAATAAAGGCATTCAGTGCGCGACTGGAGACTATTTGTATTTTGTTAATGCGGATGATTTGTGTTTTTCTCCTGAAACCATTGAAGCCGTTATGAAAATTGGGCGTGGTTGCTCTATCATTGCGGGAACGACCATTATCTCAAAAAACGATGCAGCGAGGTTGTGGATTCCCGCACCCTCTCTTGCGTGGTATCAGCATTTTGCTCACATTTGCCACTCTACAGGGTTAGTCTACAAAAGGTCATTGCACCTTAAATGGGGTTTATATGATTTTCACACCTATCCTGTTTCTGCGGATGCCGCTTTTTTTTATAGGTTATTGAAAGGTAGAGGGGAGTCCTATAAGAGAATCTCTGTGATTCTAGGCATTTTTCGAAATATCGGACTGACTTCCTCAAACATTTCAACTTATAAAACACTGTGGGAAGAGTGTAAACTGAGGGGTTTTTCGGGTGAATCTACTTTGGTTGCTCTTACGTTGTTTACGGTAAAGGTCATAAAAAACGTGTTAATTCAAATTATATCCCCTTTGTCGGGGGACAGATGAAAAAAGTTTTGCTGTATGTTGATAATCCAATCTTGAAAGCAGACGGGATTGTTCCATTTTTGGGGGGAATCGAACGACATTGCGCTGGATTACTTCAAACCATACAAGATTTCGAAATGGTTGCGGTTTATCCGGGAGAAACGTGGTTACCCTCGAAAAGTTTTTTGTTCGATAAAAAAATAATTTTTGCCGGAGACGTAAAAAAAGTACTCAACCATCACCAACCTGACCTGGTTCATGTTCATGGTTTTTCCTCAATTTCCGCTATGATTTTTTTCAAAGAAGCTCATCGTTCAGGATATCCGATCATTTATTCTCCTTACTACCATCCTTTCGAAAATCACAGAAGGCCTTGGATGGCAAAATTATTTTATGAAAGGTTCACAAAAAACATTATTTGTCACGCACGTCATTTTATTTGCTTAAACCCCATTGCAACGAATTTTTTACTGCAAACCCTTCCCATTCATGAAGATCAGCTGAGTGTTATTCCTCCGTGGTGTTCTTTGGAAAATATTGCTGAGGTATCCAAACGCGACGATTTAAAACGTGTATTGTTTGTCGGGCGAATGGTACATAATAAAGGGTTGAACTTATTAGAAAATCATCTTCCTCCTGATTATCAACTCACCATTGCGGCTCCTGAAGCAAAACCGTTTCAAAGAGAAAACACCCTGATCAAACTCAGGTTAAGCGATGATGAACTGAGACAGGAATATAGGAATGCCAGTATTGTGGTTGTCCCTTCGAGCTTTGAATCCTTCAGTCTTGTCGCTCTGGAAGCCTTAACTTCAGGAGTTCCCGTCGTGATTTCTGATCGAGTGAGCATTCAACATTACATCCAGGGGGAAGCCCTTGAAGTGTTTCCTTATTCCCAACCAGAGATGTTCACTCAAGCCCTCAAAAAACTCACACAAGCCTTAGAACGTGATGAACTTGCTGTTCGAAAAAATGCCCAAGCTTTATCCACATATTTCAGTAAAGAACGTTCGATCCAACAAACAACTCAAGTCTACGAAAACGTCCTCAAAAATATTGATTAACCCAGGCTTGAAAAATTTAAACTTGATTTTTAAACGAAATTAAACGATGTTAAATTTAACGCGGTTTCGTTAAAAATAAAAAAAATCTTCCATTGATATGGTGTACCGACAAAAGGAGGTAGTTTATGGCAAAGGTTATAGTTTTAGGGGGGTGTGGTGCGGTAGGAAGTGTTGCGGTAGAGACGTTGGCAAGCCAAGATATATTTTCAGAAGTGCTCATTGGGGATCTCAATATGGAACGGGCTCGTCAGTTGATGGCAAGAATCAGTAATTCCAAGATATCAGCGATCAAGGTTGATGTTGAGTCGAAGGAAAGTTTACGGCAAGCGATCCAAGGTTGTGATATTGTATTAAATTGCGTGGGGCCTTTTTATAAGAGCGTAAAGATGGTGCTGTCAACCGTGATTGAAGCCGGGATCAATTATGTGGATGTGTGTGATGATGTTGATGTAACGCTTGAGATTTTAGAGTATAAAGAAGCAGCAGAACGTGCTGGCATCACAGCATTGATAGGGATGGGAAGTTCTCCTGGCGCAACGAATCTACTCGCGAAATTCGCGGCAGAACAGTTATTGGATGAAACGCATTCGATAGATATTTTCCATGCGCATGGAGGCGAAGCTTTTGAAGGTCCGGGAGTGATTGGACATCGTTTTCATTGTATGAGTATTGATATTCCGATGTTTCTTGAGGGAGCGTTAAAGTATGTCAAATATTTTGAGGAAGAAGGGATGGCCCTTCGTCAAACTTTTGATTTCCCAGTTTTAGGTAAGGGCATTCCAATCTATCCTTATCCTCATCCAGAGCAGGTGACTCTTCCCAAATACCTTAAACTCAACCAGGTAACCAATAAAGGAACCGTATTGCCTAATGCTTACTATACGTTGACCAGTGAGTTATGCAGAGTGGGTCTATCAAGTCGGGTTCCCTTAGAAGTTCAAGGGCAATCAGTTGTGCCTTATGAATTTGCCGTTGCTTATTTAATCAGGGAGCGTGAGCGCATTCTAAAAGAAGAAAACTTTGGGCAACAGCGAGGATGCTGTAGTGTGGTTGCCAAAGGCAAAAAGGATGGAGAACCTATGGAGTATCGTTTCCATATGGCATCAAAGAGTCAGGCTTTAGGCGAAGGGACAGGGATTCCTGCCGCAATGGGCGTGCTGTTGATTCAACAGGGACGAATTGACGCAAAAGGTGTTTTTCCACCAGAAGGTTGCGTGGATCCTATGGACTTTATTGGTTTGATTTCAACTTTAATGGCAACAGAGTCCAAGGATGGACAAGAGGATAATGAGTCATTTAGTGGTGTTATCATTGATCAAATTGATGTGGATGGAAATTTGACAACCATGAATATGAAAGATATGTCCGGTTGGTAGTCGGATGAATCGTTCTATCTTTCAACGCTCAAATCGTATCTAATTTTATAAAAGAGGTTCCTATGTCAGAGATTTCTGTTTCCCTAATGAACACTAGTACACACAGCCAAGATTTATCTCAACTGCTTTCTAAAGCGGCTCATTTGCTTGAAGAAGCCTATCAGGATGAAAGTTTACTGGATCAAGCCTATGATTTGTTTCAGCAAGCCTTATCTTTAGATTCCACTAACGAAAATGCTTTGTTGGGACTTGCGGATATTACCTTCAAAAGAGCAGACGCCGCATCGGATAAAGAACAACGCAAGGCAATGTACCAACAAACAATGGATTATGCGAAAACTTTGTTAAAATCGAATCCCGATTCTTTGGATGGTCAATATTGGATAGGATGTTGTTCCGCCCGGATAGGACAACTTCTGGGTAATGCCAGTGCGTTAGTTTGGATCAATGATGCTAAAAAGAAGATGGAAACGCTTATTAAAAATGCGCCCGATAGTCCCTGGGCAATTCAAGGACGAGTGGTTTTGTCTTCTATCTATACTCGCCTTCCGTGGCCAATGAAAGATTTGAAAAAAGCGGAAAAACTTGCTTATGAAGCCACACAGCTTGACCCTAATTTGACCTACGCCAGCGAAAAACTGTCAGTGGTGTATGTGGAACAGAAAAAAAAGGTTGAAGCCCGTAAAGAATTGGAACGCTGTCTCGCCATTGCCAAACCCACTTATCGCTGGGATAGCGAGCATTATAACTGGCCTGCCGCTAGAAGAATGCTTGAGGAATTGTAATTTTGATGCGTGTGTCGGGTAAAGAAATGCTACCAGCAAAAAATAGGTTGCCAAGGGCTGTTGCGACGTTTGTGTTATATTTTCTGTCTTTGGGCTTTTTCTGCGTACTTTGGGCGGATCAGACCTTCGATTTTCATGGTGAGGCAAGCACCTGGCTTGATTTGGAACGAGGTAATTGGGATACTGACGAAGGTGGAGTCCGTTATTTACCAACTCTAACTCCACAGTGGACGCGGAAATTTCAATCGGGCTGGAACGCAGATGCGGAAATTGCCGTAAATTTCTATGTGGATGTCATTCAAAACAGTGATGAAGGTATAGAATCGAGCGGCGATAGCAAGGCTCATCGGCTTTGGGGGCGGATATACACTGATGATTTAGAAATTCGAATAGGGTTGCAAAAAATTAACTTTGGACCTGGTAAAATTTTACGTCCGTTACAGTGGTTCGACCGGATAGATCCCCTAGATCCTACAAAATTTACCGAAGGTGTTCGTGCCTTATTATTAAGGAATTATTCTGCAAATGATTCGAATTATTGGATATGGATTCTTTATGGGAACAGGGATGGCATGGGTATTTCTCCTTTCTCAACGTGGCAGGATCAGCCAGAATTTGGGGGGCGTTTCCAACTTCCAGTTTCAAATGGAGAAATCGCGTTTTCGCTCCATCAACGTGATATCAATGTGGGACGTTATTATGGCATTTTGATGTCCGAAGCTCTCGATGTCAAGGCCAGTGAAGATCGAATTGGACTCGATGGCCAGTGGGATGTTGGCGTTGGAATTTGGATGGAGTCTGTCTTACTGCAGATTGATAGTGGGGTAATCCATCAACAGTTTATTGGAATGTTAGGAACCGATTATACTTTTGATTTTGGAAGGGGGCTATATTGTTCTTTGGAAATCATGGAAGTCCAAGTAAGTAATGAATCCAAACAAGAGGTACAAACGTCGTGGACAGTGGCTTACAATCAAAGCTATTCCCTAAGTTTACTGGATCAAGTACTATTGATTGGGCTGTTAAACCATTCTCAGAATGAAAACATCACCACCCTGAATATCGCTTGGCAAAGGACGTATGATGACTTTCTTGTAAATACGGGTTTGCAGTTGAAACAAAATGGGTCCAATCGTTCGGGTGACGTAGTTGAGGGTTTCTCGGATAATTCTCAGCAGAACACGATTCGATTACTCCTACAATATAATCATTAAATTATGATCTCACAAAACAGGAGTCCCTTTATGTCTGAATCTCCCATCATCTCAATCAACAACCTGGATAAAGTCTTTCCCGTAGCCAATGGACAGTTTTATGCCTTAACTCAAATCAATCTCAATTTTGATAAAGGTGAGTTCGCAGGATTTATAGGTCCCAGTGGCTCAGGGAAAACGACCTTGCTTAATATTATTGGCGCTTTGGATAAACCCACAAATGGAATCGTCAATGTGATGGGGAACGATGTGGCTCAACTCACTCCTAAAGCGTCTGCGGAGCTAAGATGCAAACACCTTGGATTTATTTTTCAAACTCACAACCTCTTACCGGTATATACCGTTTATGAAAATGTAGAACTCCCCCTTTTGTTACTCAAGATTTCTTGGTCAGAGCGTAACAAAAGAATTAGGGAAACACTGGAGTGGGTCGGCTTGAGCGAAAAAAAAGATCAAAAACCACCTCAACTTTCAGGAGGGCAATGTCAACGTGTCGCTATTGCCAGAGTTATGGTAAAACGTCCTGGTATTGTGCTGGCTGACGAGCCGACTGCTAATTTAGACGCAGAAAATTCTCATATTGTACTCAAAACGATGAAACAATTAAATCAAGAATTACAAACGACTTTTTTGTTTTCTACCCATGATCAAAAGGTGATAAACTACTTGGATCGTAAGATTACATTAAACGATGGGAAAGTGGTTCATGAGGAATGATTTAACGCGACATCATCCAATACAGAAAAGGGTTGTATGGTTATTTTTCAATTAGGATTGAAAAATGTTCTGTCAGGTGGATTGAGAACTTGGCTCAATACGTTGATTCTTTCATTAACCTTTGTGTGTATCATTGCGATGCAAGGGATGTATCAGGGAATGTATGACCAAATATCTCAAATTCGGATTAGTGATGAACTGGGGCAGGGGCAGTATTGGCACCCATCTTACGATCCTTTGGATCCGCTTTCTTTGGAGGACAGCCATGCGCCAATTCCCGACGTCCTTCACCAAACGATTCGTAATGGCAATGCGGTTCCTCTATTAATCATACCTGCTACCGCTTATCCAGAGGGACGTATTCAATCCGTTTTGCTTAAAGGAATCATCCCTCACCAGAATGTTTTGTCTTTGCCTACGAAATATCTGAATTCTTCCCAATCAAACACTGGGATTCCTGCTATGATTGGGAACGGAATGTCAAAACAAACTGGTCTAACTTTAGGTGACAGTGTTACTATCCGATGGCGTAACAGTGACGGTGCCTTCGATGCGCTTGAATTGTCCATTGTTCATGTTTTCGAAACGCTTGCTCCAGCTGTGGATCAAGGACAAATATGGATTTCCCTCTCACAACTCCAGGAAATGTACCAAACGCCCAACCATGCAACCTTGATTATCATGAACTCAACGGTCTCACAAGAGGTTGGAACTCAATGGAAATATCAATCACTTGAAGACTTGTTGGAAGACACAAAGCAATTTGTAAAAGCAAAATCTTCAGGGGGAAAATTCTTATATTTTCTTCTTTTATTTCTGAGTATGATAGCAATTTTTGATACCCAGGCGTTGTCCATCTTCCGGAGAAAAAAAGAAGTCGGTACACTGATGGCAATGGGATTTACGTCTTCAAAGGTGACATGGTTGTTTACTTTGGAAGGCGTCATTCAAGGACTTTTGGCAGCGCTTTTGGCCATTTTCTATGGAGGCCCTTTGTGTTGGTATTTAGCAACAACGGGTTATTCCTTCCCTATCTCTGGCCAAAACTATGGTATTGCTCTTGGCAATCGACTTTATTCTACGTATGACATAGAAACGGTTATCGGAACATTCATCATCATCATGAGTTTTATTGCCCTTGTGAGTTACTGGCCTGCACGGAAAATCTCAGGGTTATTGCCTGCGGAGGCTTTGAGAGGAAGGTGGACATGATTCGGTTTTTATTTAAAGGATTGATAAGAGATCGCTCTCGAAGTTTGTTCCCTATCCTGATTGTATCAGCGGGAGTGATGCTGACTGTCCTTTTGGACGCTTGGATCCGGGGGGCTTTGGGAAATTTCATTGAAACTAATGCACGGTTCCAAACGGGGCATGTTCGTGTGTTAACTCAAGGTTACGCTAAACAGCAACAACAAAACCCGATGGATCTGGCTCTTGGCGAAACGTCTCATTGGCTTAAGGTTTTACAAAGCAATTACCCTTCAGTCAACTGGCAACTTCGTACCCGTTTTGGAGGGCTATTGGACTTTCCCGACTCTAAGGGGGAAACTTTTGCTCAAGGTTCTGTCGCTGGAATGGCGGTTGACTTGTTTTCAAAAGATACTCAAGAATTTTATTACCTTAATTTAAAAAACTCTTTGGTTCAAGGCTATTTGCCTGAAAAATCAGGTGAAATATTGGTCAGTGAAACGTTCTTTAAAAAACTCAATTTGTCTTTGGGACAACAGGCCACATTAATCAGTTCAGGAATGGATGGCGGAATGGTCGTTTATAATTTTAAAGTGGTTGGAACTATCAATTTCGGCGTTAAATCTTTGGACCGAGGGGCAATGTTAGCTGATATTACTGATATTCAGGATGCGTTGAATATGCCTGATGCCGCGTCTGAAATCTTTGGATACTTTAAAGTAGGGCATTATCTGGAAAAAAAATCAGATCAAATTACCTCACAATTTAACCAGCAATATTCACAGCCTGACAACTCATTTTCTCCATTGATGGTAAACCTCAAGGATCAGGAGGATCTAGGGGTTATGATCGAGCTTTTTGATAATGTCACGTATATCATTACAGGAATTTTTGTGTTTCTCATGGGCATTGTCCTGTGGAATACAGGACTGATGAGTGGGATTCGACGCTATGGTGAATTCGGTGTTCGGTTGGCGATGGGCGAAACGCAAAAACACATCTATCTTACTCTTATTATTGAATCTGTCATTATTGGTAGTCTTGGGGCTATCCTTGGGACTCTTCTAGGATTGCTTCCGGCCGTCTATCTTCAAGAAGTGGGTATTGATTTTAGTGGCTTATTAAAATCATCAGGAGTTTTGATGTCTGATGTAATGAGAGCTGAAATTACAGCAACAACGATCTGGATAGGGTTTCTCCCGGGATTGTTTGCAACGCTGATAGGTGCTTTATTTTCGGGAATTGGTATTTACAAACGTCAAACGACAGAATTATTTAAGGAGTTGGAAATATGAGAGTGCTGTGCTTTATTTTAACGGGTATTTTATTTCCAACGGGCTTATTAGCCTCCTCCTTGTCCGCAATAGACATTTTAAACCGAGTGGATCAGAACCAGACAGGACAAAGTATGGTTTCCGTTAGCTCGTTCATCATTCACACGCTTCGCGGTTCCCGAACTATTAAATCCAAAAGTTGGATTCAGGGAAAGGAACAATCTTTCAGTGAATATTTGGCTCCAGTGCGTGAAAAAGGGACTAAAATGCTAAAGCAAAATAATAATCTTTGGATTTACTATCCTCATGCTGATCGAGTCATTAAAATTGCTGGACATATGTTGCGCCAATCCGTTATGGGATCGGATCTTTCCTATGAAGATATGCTTGAAAATACGAAATTACTGGAAGACTATGAGGCAACCATAGAAGATGAAAAAACTTTTTCCAATCGTCTTTGCTGGGTCCTGCACCTTAAAGCAAAACAAAGCAATATCGCTTATCAATCCCGCAAAATATGGGTGGATCAGGAGCGTTTTCTTCCTCTAAAAAGTGAGCTTTATGCAAAAAGTGGAAAGCTGTTAAAAATAATGGAAATTAAGGAAGTTTTTCAAATAAAAAATCGCTGGTATCCCCAAAAAATGTGGTTTAAAGATGTGCTCAAAGAAGGAGAGGGTACCGAGGTTTTGATACATCAAATTGATTTTGATGTTTCTATACCGGAATCACAGTTTTCAAAAGCGGCGTTACGTCGTTAATTTTATTTTTTACAGAAATCTACTTAAAACAGTTCTGAGGACAAACCCTGGCATGACACAACAGGGCTGTTCATTTCTAAAAAAACTTGCTATGGAACGGCAAAAAAATAACTCTTAAAACTTTTAATTTTTGTTTTCTGCCTAAATCCACTATTTTTCTCCATTAATTTTTAAATGGAGGTAGTGATGGATCGATTTTATGAGGCAGAAACCGAAGCGGCCATGAAGCGAGTATATGACCGTTTTTCAGAAAAAGACAAACGTCTTTATGCTGCTATAGAAGTAAAAAAGCTTCCTTATGGAGGATTCAGTTATATTTCGAATATTTTAGATTGTTCCGCCCCGACCCTCTGTGAGGGGCTGAAGGAATTAGAAGCTCTGGAGGAACTGCCTAAAGACAGAGTGAGACGACCTGGTGGCGGACGTAAGAGAATCATTGAAATTACGGATCAAATTGATTCAGTTTTTTTGACTGTTGTGGGCGAACATACCGCCGGAGATCCGATGAACGAGGAACTCATATGGACCGATCTCACTCCTTCTCAAATCGCGGAATTGATGAAGGGGAGAGGGCTCGAAGTCAGTCCCTATGTGGTTGAGCAACTTCTTGAAAAGCATGGATATTCTCGACGTGCCGCTCTTAAAAACATCAGTACAGGCACCTCAGAGAATCGTGATGAACAATTTAAAAATATAGAGCGACTCAAAGAAGAATATCGACAGCAAGGCAATCCCATTATTAGTATGGACGCAAAAAAAAAGAGTTTTTAGGCAATTTAGAGATGTCTTACTTTATGGGATTTATGATGAGCGGAAAAATACAGGGTTCATCAACATTGGAAGCAGCAAAGACACCAGTGAATTCGTTTGTGATACTCTGCGCTTTTGGTGGGAAAACTATGGTCGACACGAATATCCCAAGGCCTCTTCAATTCTGGCTTTAGCCGATGGAGGGGGCAGTAATTCTTCTCGACATTATATCTTCAAGGAAGACTTACAAAAATTGGTTGAGGATCTAGGGATTGAGGTTCGGATGGCTCACTATCCTCCTTATACTTCTAAATGAAATCCCATTGAGCATCGTCTCTTTCCTCATGTGACAAACGCTATGAAGGGAGTCATTCTCAAAAGCTACCAGACAGTGGATCAACTTATCAAAAAGACTCAAACAAAAACAGGGTTATTCGTCAAAACCCATATCACTCACAAAGACTATCAAACAGGATGAAAAGTACAGGCAGGATTTAAAAAAAATATGAAAATTGTTTTCGATGAATAGTGACCTTCCGGTGAAGAAGGGTAGATTGAAGTTCAGAGAACCGCCATTCCTTTTTTTCCACAACATTTCTTATATTTTTTCCCACTTCCACAAGGGCACAACTCATTGCGTCCGACCTCAGGAAGTAGGATTTGAGAGGTATCTTGAATCGTATTTTGATGCCTTTTCAAGTTTCTCTCTCCGACCTCTTTAATTTGATCATAACGGGATTGCGGCATCTCAATAATCTCAGGTTTCCAATATTCTTTTTCCAGGTGGTCATGACCTGTTGGGCATTTTGGCGTTGATTTGATAATCCCACAAGCGTTGATTTCGTTTTTTAGCCTGCTGATAGTTTTGTTTGAATTGTTGTTTGGCCTCAGGGGATCATCCAGATAAAAATTCATGAACCAAACGGGTGACTAAGGGGTTATGGTCACAAGAGGCAATGTGGATTATCGCAACTCAGTGTCGTCACCTGGAATACGCCAGGATAGGTTTGGAATCGGGTGAAGGAGGGAACCGATAGATTTCCAATCTGAGGTGCTGAAGTTCCCTTTGATTCTGTCATGAATCGCTCCATCATTGATGAGATTTCGATTGTTTGAATGGGTCTTGCCAAAGATAGGTCCGTTTACTCATAACACAATATTTTTTCAACGATTCAACCAGAGAAGTAAAA